>NZ_JACBGN010000049.1 GCF_013401435.1 Streptomyces sp. BR123 | reverse complement strand
GGCGGTGGCACGCCCGGCGCGCCGAGCGGGCGGCCGGGCCGGACCTGGGCACTCCGGTGGAGCGGGCCACGTTCCACACCCTGTACACCGCATCACTGGCCGCTCCCCCGCTGCGCGCCGGGCTGACCGAGGACGCCGCCCGCAAGGCTGCCCGGCGGCTGCGCTCCCTGCTGGGGACGGAGGCGCTGTGCCTGACGGACCGGGAGTCGGTGCTGGCCTGGGACGGGCCCGGGGCCGACCACCACCAGCGGCGGGCGATGGCTCGGGTCGCGGTCATGCTGGAGTCGGGGCGCAGTCAGAGCGTGCGGACCGGCTGCCAGCGGCCGGAGTGCCCGCTGAAGTGGGCGGTGGTGGCCCCGCTGACGGGGGAGGACGGGGTGCTCGGGGCGCTGGTGGCGTACGGCTCGCGGGAGTCGGCGGTGCTGGTGCGGGCGGCGACGGAGGTGGCGCGATGGGTCTCGGTGCAGCTGGAGCTGGCCGAGCTGGACCGGTCGCGGACACGGCTGATGGAGGCGGAGATCAAGGCGCTCCGGGCGCAGATCTCCCCGCACTTCATCTTCAACTCCCTCGCCGCGATCGCCTCGTTCGTCCGCACCGACCCGGAGCGGGCCCGTGACCTGCTGCTGGAGTTCGCCGACTTCACCCGCTACTCCTTCCGGCGGCACGGGGAGTTCACGACGCTGGCCGAGGAGCTGCGGTGCATCGAGCAGTATCTGGCCCTGGCGGGGGCGCGGTTCGGGGACCGGCTGAAGGTGACGCTCCAGGTGGCTCCGGAGGTGCTGCCGGTGGCGCTGCCCTTCCTGTGCCTGCAGCCGCTGGTGGAGAACGCGGTGAAGCACGGGCTGGAGAACTCCGCCGGGGAGTGTCTGATCACGATCGCCGCCCGGGACGCGGGCGCGGAGGCGGTGATCAGCATCGAGGACAACGGGGTCGGGATGGATCCGGCGCTGCTGCGGCGCATCCTGGCCGGGGAGCGGGCCGCGTCCTCGTCCGGGATCGGGCTGACGAACGTGGACGAGCGGATCCGGCAGGTGTACGGGGACGCGTACGGGCCGGTGATCGAGACGGGGATCGGAGCGGGCATGAAGGTCACCCTGCGGATCCCCAAGTACCGGGCGGGCGTGCACAGCTCGATCCCCGGGGAGCCGCGCCCGCGCCCCTGACCTGCGGGACGTCCCCTTTAGCCCCGCACATCCCCCAGCCCCCGCGCGCCGGCGGCCCCGGGTCCGTTCCACGAGGGGACGGGCCGGGGCCGCCGGGACGGGTCGGAGGTGAGGTCAGCTCCAGCTGGCGTGGAGCGGCTTGCCCTCGGCGTAGCCGGCCGCGGACTGGACGCCCACGACGGCCTTCTCCGCGAACTCGGCAAGGGAGCCCGCGCCCGCGTAGGTGCAGGAGGAGCGGACACCGGCGATGATCGAGTCGATCAGGTCCTCGACGCCGGGGCGCTGCGGGTCCAGGAACATGCGGGAGGTGGAGATGCCCTCCTCGAACAGCGCCTTGCGGGCGCGGTCGTAGGCGGACTCCTCCGAGGTGCGGTTGCGGACGGCGCGGGCCGAGGCCATGCCGAAGGACTCCTTGTAGAGCCGGCCGTCGGCGGTCTGCTGGAGGTCGCCCGGGGACTCGTAGGTGCCCGCGAACCAGGAGCCGATCATCACGTTGGACGCGCCGGCGGCCAGGGCCATGGCCACGTCGCGCGGGTGGCGGACGCCGCCGTCGGCCCAGACGTGCTTGCCGTACTTCCTGGCCTCGGCGGCGCACTCCAGCACTGCGGAGAACTGCGGGCGGCCCACGCCGGTCATCATGCGGGTGGTGCACATGGCGCCGGGGCCCACGCCGACCTTGATGATGTCGGCGCCGGCGTCGATGAGGTCCTTGACGCCCTCGGCGGCGACGATGTTGCCGGCGACGATCGGGACCTGCGGGTCCAGCGCGCGGACGGCCTTGATCGCGGTGATCATCGACTCCTGGTGGCCGTGGGCCGTGTCGATGACGAGGGTGTCGACGCCCGCGTCGAGCAGCTGCTTGGCCTTGCCGACGTAGTCGCCGTTGATGCCGATGGCCGCGGCGATGCGCAGCTTGCCCGCAGCGTCGGTGGCCGGGGTGTACAGGGTCGCGCGCAGGGCGCCCTTGCGGGTCAGGATGCCGACGAGGCGGCCGTCCTTGTCGACGGCGGGGGCGAGCTTGCGGTGGCCGGCATCGAGCTGGTTGAACGCGTCGCGGGGGTCGATGTCGGCGTCGATGAGCAGGAGCTCCTTCGACATGACCTCGGAGAGCTGGGTGAAGCGGTCCACGCCGGTCAGGTCGTGGTCGGTGACCACGCCGATCGGACGGTTGTCGGCGTCGACGACGACACCGGCACCGTGGGCACGCTTGGGCAGCAGGGACAGGGCGTCGGCGACGGTCTGGGCGGGCGCCAGCGTGATCGGGGTGTCGAGCACGTGGTGGCGGGTCTTGACCCAGGAGATGACGTCGGTGACGACCTCGATCGGGATGTCCTGCGGGATGACCACGAGGCCGCCGCGGCGGGCGACGGTCTCGGCCATCCGGCGGCCCGCGATGGCGGTCATGTTCGCCACGACGAGCGGAATGGTGGTGCCGGTGCCGTCGGGCGCCGCGAGGTCGACGCCCTGGCGGGAACCGACCGCGGAACGGCTCGGCACCATGAACACATCGTCGTACGTCAGGTCGTACGGCGGCTTCAGGTCATTGAGGAAACGCACGTGCAGAACATCCCAGTCGAGTCGGAGGGTCCCGTCGTACCCATGAGGGGCAGCCGGGAAAACGCACGTACTTCATTCTCCCATGGACCGGCACGAATGCGGCCCGGGCCGATCGTCCAGGACATACCGGGCCCCCTCGTGGCTTCCTACGGGACATGCCTCCCGAAAGCCCGCGAGGGGGCTCCGAGCCGCGGCGCGCACCCGCCCGGGCGGGGCGGGGCGGGCCGCGGCGGGGATCAGCGGATGTACTCGCGCCGGGCGCTCTGGCCGGGGATGAACGGCCGCGGCGGCAGCGCCGGCGGCAGGCCGGTACGGGTGGCGGTGGCGGGTGCTGCGGCGGTGACGCCGGGCGCGGCTCCGGCGGGGCGGCCCGCGGCGCCGACGGCTGCGCGGGCGGTTCCGAGGGGGCCGCGGACGGAGCCGGGGTATCCGGCGGACGTGCGGCCGCGGGCGCCGAGCAGCATCGACGCGTGGGCGACGCTCGCGAGCGTGGCGTGGTGGTGCCAGCCGCGGAAGGAGCGGCCCTCGAAGTCACGGATGCCCACGGATTCGCAGGTCTCGGCGAAATCGAGGGACACCCGGTCGGTGAGTTTGGCCAGCAGGAAGAGCTGGGCCAGCGGCCGGTCGCCGATGTTGGTGATCCAGAACTCGGTGGGCAGCAGGGCCGCCTCCGTCCATGCGCCCATGAGCAGCAGCGGGGTGGGCGGCAGCGGTACGGGCCGGTCCTCGCCGGCGGTCGCGAGGATGGCGGCCGAGGTCAGCAGGGTCACTGCCCCCTCGGCGCGGCCGTGCCGGGTCCACTCGACGACGCGGCGCTGGGAGCGCAGGGAGTCGATCAGTTCGCGGGCGGGCGCGGTGTAGGGTCCGGGCCTCTGTCGCCCCGCCCCGCCGAAGGAGACGGGGAGCGAGCCGTCGACCTTGAAGACGAACGGGATGTCCTGGAGGGTGAAGGACTCGACACAGCTGGCGACGTCGCCGCCGGCGACCTCCATCACCACGGGCCGGCGCTGGAGCTGCCAGGTGGCGGCCATCCGCTGGACCGCGTGCACGGCGTCCTGCGCGGGGGTGAGCGAGCGCGCCGTGTCCGGGATCCCGGCCCGGCGGCGGCGCAGCAGTTCGCCGGTCCACGGCGCGGGCAGGGTGAGGGTCCATTCGACGGGGAAGCTGGACTCGCTGGAGGCGAGCCAGATCCCGCTGGCCTGCTGGCAGTTGGCGGTGCGGCCGAGCTGGGGGACGAACTGCCGGCCGACGCCGACGGAGCGGTCGCCCGCCTTCTCGATCACCATGGGCCGGACCACCCAGGCCAGCGGGCGCTGGGCGGTGCGTTCGAGGTACTGGGCGAGCGAGCGCCGTACCGGGGTCCAGTCCCACGGCGACTTGCTGATGAACTGCTGGAGGCTCTGCTCGACGGAACTCGCCCCCGTTCCGGCGATGTTGCGGATCGTTTTCTTGCCGCTGGTACGCACGAGCCCGTTGAGATATACGCGGGCCCAGTTTCGCTGGTCCCGCCGGGGTAACGATTCGAAGAACAGAGAGATCAGGACGTCGATCAATTCGGAGATTTCCTTGGCGGATTCCTCCGGCAGCGCTGTTCGAGCCATCTGGGCCTCCCCCGCGACCACTAGATCCAATACCCTACTTGACCGCTCCAAACGGCCGTAGGCCCTGGCGGCTACTTCCTGAGGTCGCTGGCAGATTCGAGCCGCTCTTCCTCTACCACGAGGGGGATCGGGATCTGGTTCGCCGCATAGTAGAGCGCAATGAGGAAGTGCGCGACGAGAGTCAGCGTGGCGGAGAAGAGGGACAGGATGACGGTGAGCGGGTAGGCGATGGCGCCCAGGCCGAAGCGCAGCCGGGTCGCGCGGGCCCCCTCCTTGTCGACCTGCTCGTGGAAGAGGTGGCCGACGCGGGTGACGTACCACCAGAAGGCGAGGAACGCGAGCGCGTAGGCGACGGTGACCGAACTGTAGAGAACGGCGGCCGAGTTCGCGGACCTGCCTCCGTGGACGAGGTGTTCCGCGAGGACGGTGGTGGTGTACGGAATCACCGATACCACCATCAGCACCAGGAGATTCAGGAACAACAGCGGTCGGTCCACCCTCTTGAGGTGGGTGAAGATGGTGTGGTGGTTCACCCACATCACACCGATGATGAGGAAACTCACCACGTACGCCGCATAATGCGGCCACTGCTCCCACACGCCGTGCCAGAAGTCCGAGCCCGTGGCCTCCGGAACCTTGAGCTCCAGGACAAGAATCGTGATGACGATGGCGAATACACCGTCACTGAATGCCTCGATACGACCGGTTTCGCGTTCCATGACTCCCCTTGGTCATTTCCCTGCGCGCACGGGGAGGGCGCTGCCCCGCCCTCCCCGCACACGCTACCCGGATATCGGCGGTCAGCTGCCGAAGCCGGCGGTCTGGCGCCAGATCCGGCCATCGCGGACCACCAGTGTCCCGAATGCGTGCTCCGGTGCGCCGTTCAGGTTCATGATCGCCCGGTAGAAGATCGTGTCCTCGGTCTCGATGTACTCCTGGAGCTCCACCAGGGCCGGCTTCAGCGTGAGGTAGCCGGTGAACGTCTCGCGCACGGCGTCGATGCCGACGGAGGCCCCCTCGAAGCGGACCAGTACGGCGTCGTCGGTGTAGTTCTTCATCACCGCGTCGATGTCCAGCGCGGCGAGCGCGTCCATCTGCCGGACGAAGACCGGGTGGAGCTTGGAGATGTCGTACGTGGCCATGGCGACTCCGTTTCAACTGGTGGTGTTGGGTTCGGCAGGTGTTTCGGCGCAGGCGGCGGCCGCGCCCAGCGGCAGCCGGACGATCATCCGGGTCTCCCCCGGACGGGATCGGGCCGTGATCGACCCGCGGTGGCGCTGGGTCACGATGCGATAGCTGAGGTGCAGCCCGAGACCGGTTCCCTTGCCCACGTCCTTGGTCGTGTAGAAGGGCTCGAAGATCCGCGGCAGGGACTCCTCCGGGATGCCCCGGCCGGTATCGGCCACCTCCACGACCAGGCAGCCGCCCTCGGCCCGCACCCGCAGGGTCAGGGTGCCGTGGCCCTCCATGGCCTCGGCCGCGTTGTCGACCAGGTTCGTCCACACCTGGTTCAGCTCGCTCGGATAGCCCGTCAGTTCGGGCAGGTCCGGTTCGTACGCACGCACGATGGTGATGCCGGCCAGCTTGGCACGCAGCACGACCAGCGTGTTCTCCAGTCCGTCGGGCACCGCGAAGCGCTGCTCGGGCGCCCGGTCGAGATTGGCGTAATCCCGGGTGGCGGCGACCAGCTGGGAGATCCTCGGACCGGCCGCCCGAAGCTCCGCGGCCAGCGCCCGGACCTCCAGCAGGGCCGCCAGGTGGTCGAGGGCGGCGGGCAGGGCCGGCTCGCCGATGCCCTCCAGCCGCTCCAGCAGCCAGCCCAGCTCCAGCCCGAGGTCCGCGACCCCGGCGCCGAGCAGACCGGGGCGCTCGGCGCCCGCCTCCTGCGCCCAGTCGGCGACCTCCTCCTCGGCGTCGGCCTGGGCGAGCGGGTCGGTGGTGGCCGGCGGGGGCAGCTTGTCCAGCTCCTCCGCCAGCCGGTCGAGCACGGAGCGCTCCGCCCCGCCCGCGGCGGCACCCCACGCGTGGGCGCTGCGGGTGAGCCGGTCCAGGGCCGGAGACAGCTCCTGGGCCGCGCGGGCGACGGCGGCTGCCGGGTTGTTCAGCTCGTGCGCGAGACCCGCGGCGAGCGTCCCGAGGGCCTCGACGGTGGCCCGTTTGCGGGCCTGTACCTCGGAGGACTTGATCCGCCAGGCCAGCACCGGGATCAGCACGGCCGCCACGCCGTTGCAGCGGGTCAGCATCTCGAAGAACACCGGCTTCGGGTAGGCGACGACGGTGGTGGCCGGACCGCTCGCGGCCGCCGTGGCCACGTACGCCCCGTCCGTCAGCAGCGGCAGCTCGCCGGTGAACCGGTGCGCCGCCGAGGGCTTGCCGTCGTGGTCCTCTGCGGCGGCGCTCTCCTCCTCGGTGGAGTGCCGGGTCAGGACCTCCTCCCGCCCGTCCACGACCTTGGTGACGACCAGCCCGCCCGAGAGCAGCACGTGGAAGCCGGTGGCCTCCTCGCCGTCGCGGAAGAGGACCTCTCCGTCGGCGAGGACCCGAGGCTCGGAGACCGAGACCAGCCAGTCGAGCTGCTCCCCGGTCAGCGCGGCGAAGATCTCCAGCCCGGCAAGGGCCCGGCGCAGGCCGGTGCCGTGCGGGCCGGTGCCGCCCGGGTCGGTGCCGTGCGCGGCGCTCATGGCGTACTCCCTTCGGCCCGGGTCCGGGCGGCCAGCCGCAGCGTGGCGGACAGGGCCAGGACGCACACCCCGGCGACGGCGGCCATGAAGCCGACGGAGGTGCGGTGCAGCCCGTGGACGTTGGTGAGCAGTCCGGCGAGGACCGCCGGCACGCTCATCGCGAGGTACGCGAAGACGTAGACGGCGGCGGTCAGTTCGCCGCGGTGCGCCGGTTCGGCCAGTGCGCTCAGCGCCCGGAAGGCGCCGAGGAAGGCCGCGCCCCAGCCGCTGCCGAGGACGGCCGTGCCGGCCAGGAACAGGGCGGCCGAGCCGGTCTGGAGGGCGAGCAGGACCAGGGCGAGCCCGGCCAGCAGCCCGCCCAGGCCGAGGACGGCGGTCCGCAGCGGGGCGGTGCGGCCCAGCAGCAGCTGGGCCGCGGTCGCGGCGCCCGCCAGCAGGGCCACGGTGGCCCCGCCGACGAGGTAGTTGGTGCTCCGCAGCAGCAACAGGGCCAGGTGCGGCCCGAGCGAGAGGTAGAAGCCGCCGACGGTCCAGACGGCCACGACGGTGAGCACGAGGACGGCGAAGCGGCCCCGTACGGCTGCCGGGACGCCGATCCGGTGCGGGACGATCCGCCAGCTGCGCCCGCCCGGGCCGAGCGGGGCGCTCTCCCGCATCCGGACGACGCCGACCAGGGTGACGGCGAACGCGGCGACGAGCAGCAGGTAGCTGAGCACGGTGGGGGCGGGCGCGTACTGGACGAGGAGCCCGGCGCCGATCCCGCCCAGCCCGATGCCCACCGTCGGCCCCGCGCTGTTGACCTGGGCGCCGAGCGCGGGTCGCGAGCGCGGGGAGAGTTCGAGCAGGGCCGCCCCCATCGCCCCGGTGGCCAGGCCCACGGCGAGCCCCTGCACGGCGCGGGCGGCGAGCAGCAGCCCCGGCCCCTGGGCGGCGGCGAACAGGCCCATGGAGGCGATGGCCAGGAGGAGCCCGGCGCCCAGGACGGGGCGTCGGCCCAGGGTGTCGGACAGGGATCCGAACAGCAGGAGCCCGAGCAGGACGGTGACGGCGTACACGGCGAAGACGACGGTGACCATCCCGGAGGACAGGTCCCATCTCTCCTGGTAGAGCACGTAGAGGGCGGACGGTACGGAGGAGGAGAGCATCAGCAGGACGAGGACCGCGCCCACGACCCAGAATCCGGAACCCCCAGCTCCGGAGGTGGAGCCCCCGGAGCCGGCGGCCGGCGGGCCACCCGGGCGCGGGAAAGCCCCCGCGGTCGTCCTGGTCACGTCGGCCACTCCTGTCGGTTCCCCGTGGTGGGCGGTCAGCCGAGGGCCCTTTCCGCCCTCTGCAGCGCGCGGGCGGTGAGCACCCCCGCGAGGTGGCCGAGGTACTCGGCCGAGGCGCCGCGCCCGGGCACGAACAGCTCCCGGGGCTCGGCGCGGAAGGCCGCGAGCACGGCCTCCGTGGTGTACGGGCCCCCGCGCAGCCGGGCCTCGATCCCGCGCAGCCGCAGCGCGCGGGCGGTGGCCCCGGTGACCGCGACGCGCGGCCCGTCGGGGGTGATCCGCACGGCGGCGGCGCACACCGGGTGGCGCGTGGCCCGGTCGGCGGTCTTCTCGAAGGCGGCGGCCGGCCCGGCGGCGGGCACCAGCAGCGCGGTGATCACGGACCCGGGCGGCGGCCCCGCGGCCTCCAGCTGCTCGGCGGTGACGGTGGTCCGCCCGCCGGGGCCCGCCAGTTCGGCCACCGCTCCGGCGGCGATGGCGGCCGCGGGCAGGTCGGTGGGGCGCGGCCCGCGGGCGGCCAGGTTGCCCCCGGCGGTCCCGAGGTTGCGGACCTGGGGGTCGCCGTTGGCGCGGGCGGCCGCGGCGAGCTCCGGTGCCTGCGCGAGCACGAGCGGGCTGCCCGCGAGTTCGGCGAGGGTGGTGAGCGCCCCGATCCGGACCCCGCCCGGTGTGCGGGCGATGCCCCGCAGTTCCGGCAGCCGGCGTACGTCGACGAGCAGGCGGGCGCTGTCCTCCCCGGCGCGCAGGGCGGGCAGCAGGCTCTGGCCTCCGGCCAGCACGCGGGCGCCCCGGGTGCCGGAGAGCAGGTCCAGGGCCTCGGCGAGGCCGGCGGGCCGGACGTAGTCGAAGTCGGTGAGGATCACGTGGCTTCTCCTCGCAGGCGGCGCCAGACCTTCTCCGGGGTGAGCGGCATGTCGATGTGCGTGACGCCCAGGTCGGACAGGGCGTCCACGACCGCGTTGACGACGGCCGCGGCGGGCGGCACGGTGGCGATCTCGCCGGCACCCTTGGCGCCGAGCACGTTGTGCGGGGTGGGCGTGACCGTCCGGTCGAGCGTGAAGAACGGCGCGTCCGCCGCGCGCGGCAGGGCGTAGCTGCCGAGGTCGCGGGTGAGCAGGATGCCCTGGTCGTCGTAGACGGCGGCCTCCATGAGGGCCTGGCCGAGGCCGTGGACGATGCTGCCCTCGATCTGGCCCCGCACCACCTTCGGGTTGCCGATGTTGCCGGCGTCGTCGACGGCGGTGTAGGCCACCACCTCGGTCTCGCCGGTGAGTTCGTCGACCTCGACGACGGCGACGTGGGTGCCGAAGGGGTAGTTGAAGTCGGGCGGGTCGAAGTGGGTGGTCTCGTCGAGGGCGGGCTCGATCCCGGGGGGCAGCCCCCAGCCGTACCAGAGGGCCATCGCCATCTCGGAGAACGTCTTGCCGTTGTCCGGGTTGCCGGCCTCGTGGACCCGGCCTGCGTCGTAGACGACCCGGTCCTCGGGGACGCCGAGGAGCACCGCGCCGGCCCGGACCATCTTGTCCTTGATCTTGCGGGCGGTGAGGGCGACCGCGGGTGCGGCCATGCTGTACGAGCGGGAGCCGTAGGTGCCCTGCCCGTACGGGGCCTTCAGCGTGTCCCCCTCGTACACCTGCACGACGGCCGGGTCGATGCCGAGCTCGGCGGCGGCGACCTGCGCGAAGACGGTGCCGTGGCTCTGGCCGGTGGAGGCGGAGCCGACGGTGACGGCGACCTCACCGGTCGGGTGGACGCGGATGTTGGCGCTCTCCCAGGTGCCGCCCAGCATGCCCTCCTGGGACATCCGGGTGGAGGGGCCGACCCCGCAGATGGCGACGTAGGTGGCGAGCCCGACGCCGAGCCGCCTGCCGCGGGCCCGGGCCTCGGCCTTCCGGGCGGGCATGTCGGCGTAGCCGGCCAGCTGCAGGGCCTTGTCGAAGTTCTCCCGGTAGCTGCCGGAGTCGTAGGTCCAGCCGAGGCCGTTGTCGTACGGGAAGCGGTCGTCGGGCACCAGGTTCCGGCGGCGGACCTCGGCCGGGTCCATGCCGATCTCGGCGGCGTACCGGTCGACGAGGCGCTCCATCAGGAACGCGGCCTCGGCGCGGCCGCTGCCGCGCTGGGCACCGAGCGGCACGGTGTTGGTGAAGGCGGCGTAGACCTCGCAGAACGCGGCGGGGATCTCGTACATGCCGGTGATGGAGCGGCCCATGAGGGCGGTGGCGACGCCGGGCCCGATGGTCGACGGGTAGGCGCCGAGGTTGGCGTGGCTGGTGCAGCGCACGGCGGTGATGCGGCCGTCGCGGGTGCCGGCGAGGGTGGCGTGCTGGCGGTGGTCGCGGCCCTGGACGGTGGAGTTCATCAGGCCGGTACGGGTGTCCACCCACTTCACGGGCCGGCCGAGCTCCTTGGACAGCAGCAGGACCAGGGCCATGTCGGGGTAGAGGTACCCCTTGGTGCCGAAGCTGCCGCCGACGGTCGGGGCGATCACCCGGAGCTTGTTGAACGGTATGCCGAGGACCAGGGCGGACAGCAGGAAGCGGTGGTTGTGCGGGCCCTGGGTGGAGGCGTACAGGGTGTACTCGCCGGTGGCGGCGTTGTGGTCGCCGACCGCGCCGCGCGGCTCGATGGGGCTGTTGACGGTGCGCTGGTTGACCAGGTCGAGCTCGACGGTCACCTCGGCCGCGGCGATGGCCGCGTCGGTGGCCTCCTTGTCGCCGCAGGTCCAGTACGCGTTCAGGTTGCCCGGGACGGCCTCGTGCAGCTGCGGGGCGCCGTCGGCGAGGGCGTGGTCGGCGCGGGTGACCACGGGCAGCGGCTCGTACTCGACGGCGATGGCGGCCAGGGCCGCGGCGGCCTGCTGCGGGGTCTCGGCGACGACGGCGGCGACCGGGTCGCCGACGTGCCGGACGGTGTCGCCGGAGAGGACCGGGCGGGCGCCGGGAAGTCCGTAGGGGTGGGGCGGGAAGTGGCTCTCGACGCCGCCGGGGATCCAGATGCAGGGCAGCGGCATGACGTCGGGGAAGTCGGCGGCGGTGGCCACCTTCAGCACGCCGGGCAGCTGCTCGGCGGCCTTGGTCTCGATCGACAGGATCCGCGCGTGGGCGAGCGGGCTGCCGAGGATGGCCATGTGGGCGGTTCCGGGCAGGTTGACGTCGGCGACGTACACCGCCTGGCCGCGCAGCAGCAGCGGGTCCTCTCGGGCGTCGAGGGGCGCCCCGAGCACACCGCCGCCCTGCGCCTGATCCTGCGCCTGCTCCTGCTCCTGCTCCTGCTCCTGCTCCTGCTCCTGGAGCGGGTTCTCCCCCGTCACGGCGGTCACGGCCTCACCCCTCCTGTCCGGACGCGGTGGCGGGCACGGCCGCGCCCTCCCCGAGCCCCTCGGGGACCTCGGCCCGGGCCGCCGCGCAGGCGCGCTGCACCCCCCGTACGACGCCGTGGTAGCCGGTGCAGCGGCACAGGTTGCCGGTGAGCCACTCGCGGATCTCGGGCTCGGTCGGGGCCGCGCGGCCGGCGGCGTCGCTGGTGAGCGCAGTCTCGACGAGCTCGCCCAGGGCCATGACCATGCCGGGGGTGCAGAACCCGCACTGGGTGCCGTGCTCCTCGAGCAGCGCCTCCTGGAGGCCGGTGAGCCCGCCGTCCTCCGCGGTGACCCCCTCGATGGTGGTCACCGCGGAGCCGGCGGCCGCGGCGGTGAGGACCAGGCAGCTCTTGACGGAGCGGCCGTCCAGGCGGACGACGCAGGAGCCGCAGTGCCCGGTGTCGCAGCCGATCTTGGTGCCGGTCAGGCCGAGGCCGTCCCGGAGACGTTCCACGAGCAGTTCGTTCGGCCGGGCCGAGAACCGCTCGGGTCTTCCGTTCACGTTCAGTGAGAGATCCATGCCAGCGCCTGCGCTTCCGTGAGCGGCCGGTTGAAAAGGGGCCCGCCGGGCTGCTGGAGAATTCCTCCGGAGTGCAGCGGGCCGGTGTCGACGGCGGCGAATCCGAGGTCCGTGATGATTCCCGCGACGATTTCCTTCGCTTTTCCGTCGTCGCCCGCCGTGAAATGGGCCAGGCGCTCGCCCTGGGCGGTGCCGGCCACGGCGAGGGTTTCGTAATGCATGGTGTTCAGGGACTTCACGACCCGGGCGCCGGGGTACCACTCGGCGACCAGTTCGCTGGAGGTGCGCCCGCCGAGGTCGGCGGGGGTGCCCGGGCCGCCGAAGGCGTTCGTGGCGTCCACCAGCACCCGGTCGCGCAGGGAGTCCGGCGGGAGCAGGCCGCGGACGCTCGCGTGGGGCAGCATCAGCACCAGGAGGTCTGCCCGTTCGGCGGCCCCGGCAGGGTGCGCCGCCGAGGCCGCCGGGCCCAGTTCGGCCAGCAGGGGGCCGATGGACTGCGGGCCGCGGGCGTTCGCCAGCACGACCTCGTGGCCGGCGGCCACCAGGATCCGTGCCAGGGTGGAGCCGATCCGCCCGGTGCCGATGATGCCTGTGCGCATGTGCCGCTCCTCGTCGTGGGTGCCGTCGGGCCGTCAGTCCATGCCGATCCAGACCGACTTGGTCTGGGTGTAGCTCTCGAGGGATTCGGGTCCGCACTCGCGCCCGTAGCCGGAGGCCTTGTAGCCGCCGTAGGGCACCGAGGGGTCGTACTGGTTGTAGCAGTTGACCCAGACCGTGCCGGCCTTGATCTGGGAGGCGACCCGGTGGGCCCGCCGCAGGTCCTTGGTGTGGACGCCGGCGGCGAGGCCGTACGCGCTGTCGTTGGCGATGCGGATGGCGTCTTCCTCGGTGTCGAACGGGATGATCGACAGGACCGGGCCGAAGATCTCCTCCTGGGCGATCCGCATGCCGTTGTCGACACCGGTGAAGACGGTCGGCAGGAAGTACAGGCCCTGGCTGGAGGCCCCCTCGGGGGTCCAGCCGGTGCCGCCGGTGCGCAGGACGGCGCCCTCCTTCTCGCCGATCTCGATGTAGGAGCTGACCTTGTCGAACTGGCCGCGGTGGGCCAGCGGTCCGAACAGGGTCTCCGGGTCGCGCGGGTCGCCGGGCTTGAGGGCGGCGGCCCGGCGGACCAGGCGCTCGACCAGCTCCTCGTGGATCGGGCGCTGGAGCAGCAGCCGGGAGCCGGCGGTGCAGATCTCGCCCTTGTTGTAGTAGATGCCGAAGAACGCGAGTTCCTCGGCGGCGTCGAGGTCGGCGTCGGCGAAGACGATGTTGGCGGACTTGCCGCCGAGCTCCATCGTGACCTTCTTCAGGGTGCCGGCCGACTTGCGGATGATCGACTGGCCGACGGCGGTGGAGCCGGTGAAGGCGATCTTGTCGATGCCGGGGTGGTCGGTGAGGGTCTCGCCGAGCTCCACGCCGGGGCCCGTGATCACGTTGAGCACGCCGTCCGGGATCTCCGCCTCCTGGAAGAGCTCGGCGATCTTCAGGGCGGTGAGCGGGGTGGCCGGGGAGGGCTTGTGGACGACCGTGTTCCCCGCCGCGAGGGCGGGTGCGATCTTCGTCATGGACAGCAGCAGCGGGAAGTTGAAGGGGGTGATGGCGCAGACCACGCCGAGCGGCTCGCGCAGGGTGTAGGCGAGCTGTCCGCCGGCCGGGGCCCGCGAAGAGCCGTCGACGCGGGTGACGGCACCGGCGTAGTAGTGCATCAGCTGGGCGGCCATCGGGGCGTCGACCGTGCTGGAGAAGGCGAACGGCTTGCCCATGTCCACCGTCTCCAGCAGGGCGATCTCCTCCAGGTCGCGTTCGATGAGTTCGCCGACCCGGTTCAGCCGCAGGGCGCGCTCCTGGGCGGACAGTCTGCTCCAGGGGCCCTCCTCGTACGCCGCGCGGGCGGCGGCCACGGCCGCGTCCGCGTCGTCGGTGGTGGCCTGGGCCACCGGTACGATCTCCTGTCCGTCCACGGGGCTGATGTCGGGCTCGGTCCGGCCGTCCTGCGCCGGTACCCACTTTCCGCCGATGAACAGCTTCCCGGGGTTGGCCAAGGGCTGGCCGCCGATCGCGCGCCTGGTCATGGCTGATGCCTTCCGGTGTCGGGGGTGCGGGGGCTAGCCCTTCGCGAGCTGCTGCAGGAACGTCTCGGCGAGGGCCTTCGATGAGTACGGGTTCTGGCCGGTGGTGAGCCTCCGGTCGACGACGACGTGGGAGTCCCAGATCACGTCGGCCTTCTCGTAGCGGGCGCCGAGCCGGGTCAGCTCGGCTTCGAGGATCAGCGGGAGCCGGCCGGCCATGCTGGTGACCAGTTCCTCGCTGTGCGAGAAGGCGGTCATCCGGTAGCCCTCGAAGGGCCAGCGGCCGTCGCCGTCGCGCAGTGCGAGCAGCGCGGTGTGGCCGTGGCAGACGGTGGCGATCGGCTTGTCGCGGGCGATGGCCCAGCGCAGGACCTGGGCGAGCGCGTCGGACTTGGGGAGGTCTCCGATGGCGCCGTGGCCGCCGCTGACGTACAGGCCGTCGTACGCGGCGACGTCCTGCTCGGTCAGGGACTCCACGGCGAGGGGGCTCTTGAGCTGGGGTGTGTTCTCGATGACTCTGACGTACTCGGCGGCGTTGGCTGTGTCCTCGTCGGGTGAGCCCGGGGGGCGGACCCACTTGAGGAACTGGGGGTCGATGCTGGTCTGGTCCACGGTGGGGGTCCGGCCGCCGATCGTCGCCACGTCCACGGTGTGGCCGGCGGCGGTGAACTCGCTGTAGGGGACCACGAATTCCTCGGCCCAGAATCCCGAGGGGTGTTCTTCTCCGTCCAGCAGATGGAGGGTTGCCTTGGCCGTCATGACGACAAGAATCTTCATGACTTCTTTCTCCTTGTTCAGGAATCGCTGCCGATTCAACACGCCCCTCGCGGAGGGCGTAAGGGGGGAGCGTCAGGCGCGGGATACTTCGTCACGTGCGTCCAACGCGGTGATGATGGTGCGGAATTCACCGACCAGGTGGTGGTCGGGGTGGGCTTCGGCGAATATGCGTTCGCCGTACAGGGCGGCCATCTCCGGGACGTACGGGAGGATGCCGGCCAGGGGAGCGCCGTACACCTCCTCGGCCCGGCGGCGGGCCTCGTTCCGGTCGACCCCCACGGGAGCCATGCTCACGACAAGCGCACGGCGGCAGGCGAGCCGCCCCGCGAGGGCGATCGTCTCCTCCACCCCCATCAGGTCGATCCGGTCCGCCCTCGCCATGATCATCAGTACGTCGGCGCTCGCCATGGCGGCCACCGACTCGTTGTTCAGCCCGGCATGGGTGTCGAGCAGGAGGACGTCGAGCCCGTAGTGGTCCGCGAGCCGGTCGAAGCCCTCGGGCAGCAGCCCGACGTCGTACCCGCTGACCATGAGCTCGCGCAGGTCCGCCGTCCCGGTCCGGGCCGGCACGACGTACGGCCCGCGCGGGCCCGCCCGCCGGGCGGCAGCCTCGATCTCGCACCGCCCGAGCAGGTAGTCGGCCAGGGAGGGACCCGGGCCTAGCCGGAAGAGCAGGTCCAGGGTGGGCGACTGCATGTCGGTGTCGACCACCCCCACCCGGCGTCCCTCGCCCGCCAGCAGCAGGGCGAGGTTGGCCAGGACCGAGGACTTCCCGGTGCCGCCGCGGTGCGAGTGCACCACGATCGTCCGGGCCATCAGGCCACCGCCGTACGGCCCGCGGCGGGACGGTCCGCCGCGGCCGGGCCCGCGTGCGGCCCCCGCGCCGCACGCGGCTCGTGGCCGTCCCGGTCCCGCCGAGGGCGCTGGGTGCCGGCGGCCCCTCCGGGCCGGTGCAGGGCCAGCATGGTGACGTCGTCGTGCTGTTCGGCTGTGCCGGTGTGCTCGCGTACGGCCGCGTCCATCCGGTCGACCACCTCACTGCCGCTCACCGGGGGGCCGGCGAGCAGCTCCAGCATCCTCGCGTCCCCGAGGAACGTGCCGTCGGGGCAGCGGGCCTCCGGCACTCCGTCGGTGAACACGAACAGGGTGTCCCCGTGGTTCAGCTGGGCGTAGCCGAGCGTGTACACGCAGTCGGGCAGCACCCCCACCGCCGGCCCGGTGACGTCCAGCGCGAGCGGTTCCCCGCCGTCGGCACGCAGCAGCAGCGGCGGGTTGTGGCCGCCGTTGATGTAGACGAGGCTGCCGGTCAGCGGGTCGAGCACACCGAAGAACAGGGTGGCGAAGTACCCCTGTCTGAGGTGGTTGCGGGTGAGGTAGCCGTTGGTGGCGGTGACCGCGTTGAGCAGCGGGGTGGCACCGACGACGGGGATGCGGCGGCTGCCGCCCGCGCGTCCGGCGGCCACCAGGTGCTGCAGTCCGCTGTTCTCCGCGGTGTGCCGCAGCAGGGAGCGGATGAGCGCCATGAACAGG
This sequence comes from Streptomyces sp. BR123, assembly GCF_013401435.1. Classification (GTDB taxonomy): domain Bacteria; phylum Actinomycetota; class Actinomycetes; order Streptomycetales; family Streptomycetaceae; genus Streptomyces. Next base: position 19,979 of record NZ_JACBGN010000049.1, on the reverse strand, counting down.
GCCGCCCCGACCCCCTTGTCGCAGACGTCGGCGACGACGACGGCGAGTCTGCGGCCCCGGGATATCTCGAACACGTCGTAGAAGTCGCCCGCGACCTGCCGGGCGGGCCGGAACCGTACGTCGATCTCCCAGCCCTCGGGGACCGGCAGGGCGTCGGGCAGGAAGCCGGCCTGGATCTCGCGGCCGATCTCCAGCTCCTTCTCGTAGCCCATGAGCTCCGCGCGGGCGTCGGCCTCCCGCAGGGTGCGGCCGAGTCCGGCGCGCTCGGAGCAGCTGTGCAACCGGGCTCCGACCAGGGCGGGCAGGAACGGGGGGACGAGGTAGTCGTGGCCGAGCCGGACGTGCTGCTCCAGGGCGGTGAACCCGGTCACCGTCCAGACGACGACGATCGGTGCCCCGGCCCAGCCGCGCAGCCGGCGTACGGCCAGGCGTACGGCGTCCCCCTCGGTCTCCGCCGGGGCGAGCAGCACGTCGGCGACGGGCAGCGCGTCCGGCGGGCCGCCGAGCAGCTCGTGCAGGGTGAGGCCGACCAGCTCCGCGTCCATCAGGCGCAGCGCGTCGAGGAGTTCGCCGGGCGGCGGGGGGTACTCGTCGAGGATGATCACGGTGGAGGGCATCGGTCCGTCCCCTCGGCTGTGACGGTCAGCGTGCTGATGTTGCGGCCGTCCCTGCGTGCGTAGCCGAACTCGTCCACGCTGGTCAGCGCCAGGTGGATGCCGAGTCCGCCGATCCGCCGGCGCTCGGGGGGAGTCCCGGGGGCGGGCGGCACGCGCCCCGCGACGGGGTCGAAGGCGGGCGCACCGTCCACGAGGACGATCTGCACCCGGCCGGGGCCGGAGCGGCCGCGGACGGTGATCCGCCCGCCGCCGCCCCGGTACCCGTGCATGACGATGTTCGTGGCCAGCTCGTCCACGGCCAGCCGGATCCGGTAGGTGGCCCGCTTGTCGAGGCCCGCCCGGGCGGCCAGCCGCAGGACGAACGCGGCGATCTCACCCAGCGCCCCCAGCGTGGCGGGCACCTCCAGTTCGGCGGGCTTCCTCGCCAGTTCGACCATCTCGCTCCTGCGGCTCACTGGTCGCAGAGCACGACGCTGCGGTCGAGCCCGGCCGTCCGGATGGTCCGGGAGACGGGCTCGATCGCGCCGACCACCTTGATGGTGACGTGGTCCGCGACCTTCTGCCGGGCGAAGACCAGGGACCGCAGCCCGGCGCTGGCCATGTAGCCGACCGCGGCCATCCTGATCTCGACCGTGGACGTGCCGTGCCCGGCGGCCTTCTCGATGGTCTGGTGGAACTCCGGCGCGGTCTTGGCGTCCAGCTCGCCCGCCAGCTCGATCACGGTGGTGTCGCCCTCGATGCTCAGGGACACGGAAAGCGGCATGTCAGGTCTCCTTCGGGCGTACGGGTCGGAAGGGTGCGGCCGGGTCCCGCCGCGGGGCGGCGCCCCGCGGCGGGAGCGCGGCTAGAGCACGCGGTCCGGGTTCGGGGTGCGGCCGACCAGGACCACCACCGAGCGCGGGCCGATCAGGTACTTCCCGGCGTTGTCCAGCTCGGGCTCGGTGCCGGGGGTGCGGATGTCGTGCGGGGCCTCGGCCCCGGTGTCCGCGAACAGGTGCCAGCTGCGGCCGTGGGGCAGCGCCGGCAGCTCCAGGTCGTGCGCCTCCCAGTGGGAGTTCATGGCCACGTAGACGACGTCGTCGTCGCCGAGGCCGCAGCGGGCCACCGCCAGCAGCCTGCTCTCGCCCGACCAGTCGGGCTGCCAGGCCCGTGCGCCGTGCCAGCTGATGTCCGGCAGCCCCAGGTCCTCGCGGATCTGCCCGGTCGGGTGGGAGGTCGAGCGCAGCTCCCGGTGGCGGCCGCGGAAGGCGATCATCTCCCGGGTGAAGCGGAGCAGTTCGGCGTTCTCGTCGACCTGGCTCCAGTCGAACCAGGACAGCTCGTTGTCCTGGCAGTAGGTGTTGTTGTTGCCCTGCTGGGTGCGGCCGACCTCGTCGCCGGCCAGCAGCATCGGGATGCCCTGGCTGGTGAAGAGGATCGCCAGCGCGTTCTTCGTCTGGCGCAGCCGCAGTTCGTTCACCGCGGGGTCGTCGGTGGGTCCCTCCGCCCCGCAGTTCCAGCTGTTGTTGTCGTTCGCACCGTCGTTGTTGCCCTCGCCGTTCGCCTCGTTGTGCTTGTCGTTGTACGAGACGAGGTCGGCCAGGGTGAACCCGTCGTGGGCGGTGAGGAAGTTGACCGAGGCGGAGGTGCCGCGGCCGGAGTACAGGTCCGGGGAGCCGGCGAGCCGGGTGGCCAGCTCGCCGGTGACCCCGGCGTCGCCCTTGAGGAAGCGGCGCACGGTGTCGCGGTACTTGCCGTTCCACTCCGCCCAGCGGCCGTACGCCGGGAAGTTGCCGACCTCGTAGAGTCCGCCCGCGTCCCAGGCCTCGGCGATGAGCTTGGTGTGCCGCAGGACCGGGTCGAACGCGAGCGTCTCCAGCAGCGGCGGGTTGGGCAGCGGCGTGCCGTCCGGGGAGCGGCCGAGGATGGCCGCGAGGTCGAAGCGGAACCCGTCGATGTGGTAGTCGGCGACCCAGTGGCGCAGGCAGTCGAGGACGAAGTTGCGCACGACGGGGTGGTTGCAGTTGACGGTGTTGCCCGTGCCGCTGAAGTTGAAGTAGTACCCCTCCGGCGTGAGCATGTAGTAGGTGGCGTTGTCGAGGCCCTTGAAGGAGATCGTCGGGCCTTGTTCGTTGCCCTCGGCGGTGTGGTTGAAGACCACGTCGAGGATGACCTCGATGCCGGCGGCGTGCAGGTCCTTGATCAGGGTGCGGAACTCGTCGCCCTGCATCCCGTAGCGTCCGGTGGCCGCGTAGCCGGCCTTGGGCGCGAAGAACGAGACGGTGTTGTAGCCCCAGTAGTCGTAGAGCCGCTCGCCCGTCTCCGGGTTGGTCCGCGGGTTGTCGCTCTCGTCGAACTCGAACACCGGGAGCAGCTCGATGCAGTTGACCCCGAGCTCCTTCAGGTACGGGATCTTCTCCCGCAGCCCCGCGAACGTGCCGGGGGCGGTGACCTGCGAGGAGGGGTGCCGGGTGAAGCCGCGCACGTGGGTCTCGTAGACGACGAGGTCCTCGGCGGGCAGCCGCAGCGGTGTGTCGTCTCCCCAGTCGAAGTCCTGCAGGCAGACCCGGGAGCGGTACTGGTAGCCGCGGCTGCGGTCCGGCTCCACGCCCCACACGTCCCGGCCGGCGATCAGCCGGGCGTAGGGGTCGGAGAGGACCTGGCGGGCGTCGAAGCGGTGGCCGGTGATCGGGTCGTAGGGGCCGTCGGCCCGGTACCCGTACTCGATGTTCTCGTGGTCGAGGCCGAAGACCGTCATGGCGAAGACGCTGCCGGTGCGGAATTCCTCGGGGAACTCCAGCTCGGCCATCGGCTCGGGCTCTCCGCGCTTGTAGATGACCAGGGTCATGGAGGTGGCCTGGTCGGAGTAGACGGAGAAACTGACCCCGCCGGGGACCACGTTGGCCCCGAAGGGGTACGGCTTGCCTGCGCGGACGCGGTAACCGCCCACTTCATGCGTCGGGTACGCGTCGACGCGCAGGACTTGCTCGGACCGGGACTCGGTCATCGGGCGACCGCGCTCTCGACCGGGGTCCTGGTCCTGTCCGCGGCCCGGGTGCCCGCCTTGGCCTTGGCCTTGGCCTTGGCCTCGGCCGCGGCGGCCTCGCCGGTCTCGAAGAAGTCGAGGAAGCCGGTGGCCGACATGACGAACCGGACTTCCTCGCTCACCCCGTACAGGGTGACGGCGACCCCGGCGTGCTGTGCCTCGCGGTAGACGACCAGCAGCGTGCGCAGGCCCGCGCTGGAGACGTACGTGACGGCCGTGAGGTCGATGCGCAGCGGCCGCCCCTCGCGGACCAGCGGCAGGAGCGCCGCCAGCAGCTGTCCCGAGGTCTCGCTGTTGATCTCGCCGGTGGCGACGAGCACGGCGCCCGCCTTGTTCCGGCGTTCCTTCACGTTCAGAGTCATGGCTTGCCTTCCCCTTCTGTCGGGGCGCCCCCCGTTGAGCGCTATGACGTCACCGGCCGCAGCCGGACCTTGACCTTGACCCGCCCCTGGACGTCGGGCAGCCGGACCGTGAGCCCGTCCGCATCGAAGTCCGTGTACGGCTTCTCGTCGATCTCGACGGACGCGATCCGCACCGAGCCCGCCGGCAGCAGGTCGGGCGAGACGCGCAGCACGCGGTCGGCCAGGCCGGCCGGGTCGGGCTTGAAGTGGAAGTCCATCTCCCGGCCGTTGATGAGCAGGTTGTTGTAGACGGCGGCGAGGTAGCACAGCTCCGCCGAGTGGTACATGGACATCGAGTGGCTGCCCTTGAGCCGCTCGGTCCCGAGCAGGTACGGGGTACCGCTCGCGAGGACGTTGAAGTAGACGGCTCCCTCGTCGTGGTCGAGGAAGAAGGTGTTGTAGAAGGACTCGGCCTGCCGGGCCTCGCGCAGGAAGGCCTCGCTGCCGACGGTGCCGTGCAGGATGAGGTAGGCGAGGATCGCCTGCTCCTGCTGCCACCAGGCCTTGCGGTCGTGCCAGGCGAAACGGTACGCCTCCTGGTCGCCCTGCCTGATCCGTTCGACCACGTCGTACCAGCCCCCGCGCTGGAGGTCGCTGCCGACCTCCGGCATGATCTCGCCGATCTTCCGGGCGAGGTCGGCGTAGGCCGGCTTGGCCTTCAGCGAGTTCATCCGCATCAGGTTCCAGGCGATCTTCAGGTTGTGGCCGACGACCGCGCGGTTCTGCTGCCAGCTGTGCTCGGTGTCGTGCGACCAGTCGCGGAAGAAGCGCTCCTGGACGAAGGGGCTGTGCCCGTAGTCCGGGAACCGCTCCGCGATGGTGTCGAAGGTGTACTCCAGGAAGTCGGCGTACTTCGGGTCGCCGGTCGCCAGGTACAGGTTGATCAGGTACGCGGGCGCGTGGTCGCCGACCGAGTTCCAGTTCTTGCGCTCGGCGTTCTCGCCGAGGGACTCGTGGTCGGGGCTGAACAGGATCGGGTCGATGTGCGAGTAGTAGCCGCCCTGCTCGCGGTCGAGGAAGAACTTGTCGAAGAGCCGGATGGTGGCGTCGGCGTCGTTCTTGATCCGCACGTCGCCGGTGACCCGGTAGGTCTGGATCGGGCCGGCGAGGGCGTAGATCTGCTCGTACATCGGGATCGCGTCGTAGTCGTCGGCGAACTCCGAGGTGAACAGCTTCTTCTCGGTGTCCCCGTCGACGCTGATGCCGTGGTACCAGAAGACGACGTCCTCTTCGCTGTCCACGACCCGCATGTGCTTGCGCAGGTACTCGGTGCCGCGCTCGGCGACCTCCAGGTACTCGTCCTTGCCGGTCAGCAGGTAGGCCGAGGCCATGCCGTAGACCAGGCGGGAGATCGTGTCGGTCTCCTGGACGTGGCTGGCGGTCTTGTCGCCGCCGAGCCGGATCTCGGTGCGGTACTCGGTGAAGTCGACCGGCCCGTCGCCGAACTGGGCCCGCTTGTAGAAGTCGGCCAGCGACTCGATCTGCCTGACCCACCAGCCCGACTCCTCGAACCGGTAGTCCTCGGCGCCGCGGCCCAGGAACACCAGGCGCTTGGCGTCGAACCGGCCGCCGTGCTCGGGGTAGTGGACGCCGTAGGCGAAGAGGTACCGGCCGGGCGAGAGCATCTCGTCGATGTGCCCGGAGGCGTCGATGTACGGCTCGTCGAGGTTGCGGACCAGCTCGGCGCTCGGGCCGGAGGCCAGCGAGACGTCGAACTCGCGTCCGTCCGAGGTCTTCAGGCGCAGCAGGCGGGAGGCGGTGTCGAACCGGCTGACGTAGCCGGCGATGGTGTCGGAGAAGGAGAAGCTCACGGCGTCCGCCATGTCATGCACCGTCCTTGTCGTGAGAGCGGTCGTCCTCGAATCCCTGGCTGACCTCGACGATCACCCCGTCGGGGTCGCGGACCCACACGGTCCGCCAGCCGCAGACGAAGTCGTCGAAGTCGAGCGGCCCCAGGGTCACTTCGGCCGCGTCGCCCAGCTCGGCCAGGAACGCGTCCACGCTGTCGGTCTGGAAGGCCAGGTGGCGCATCCGGCCCGGCTCCTGCGGCCCGTCGCCCTGCGCCGTGCGGGCCGGGCCGCTACCGGAGGCGAACAGCTCCAGGTACGCGTCCCCCCGGCGCAGGAACACGATCTGCGTCGCGTCACCGAGGGACACGACCCGGGCCCGGGCGAACCCGAAGTACCGGGTGTAGAACTCCTCGGTCGCCTTCTGGTCCGCGCAGTTCAGACCCACGTGCGACCAGTCCATCCGGCGCATCAGCCGGCCCTCCGCCCCCGGTCGGCCGCGAGCAGGTCGATGATGCGGCGGGCGAACAGGTGGTGGTGGGCGCCCGTGCGCCCGGTGACCAGGTCCCCGTCGACCACCACGTCCTCGTCGACGTACTGGGCTCCCATGTTGCGGACGTCGCCGATCAGGTTGTTGTGGCAGACCACCTTGCGGCCGCGGACCTTCCCCGGGATCGAGGACGCCAGCCACATGCCGTGGCAGATGATCCCCTTGAGCACGGTCGGCTCGTCGAAGGCCCGGCGCAGCAGGTCCGTCGCCGGCGCGAGGACGTCCACGTCCTCGGTGTAGCGGAGCCGGTCGGCGACCATGCCCGAGGGCACGATGACGGCCGCGTACCGGCGCAGCTCCTCGTCGCCGAGCCCCTCCAGGGACCGGTCGGCGGTGAACGGGGCCCGGAACTCGTGCCCGGTGAAGGTGATCGAGTCGTTGCCCCACAGCCGGGTCAGGAAGTCGACCTCGGCGCCCTCCTCGGCGAACCGGCGCTGGTAGTAGAAGATCTCCGGCTCGTAGAAGTCGCTCTCCACCAGGACCGCGATCCGGGTCCCGCTCAGCGCGCCCTCGCGCAGCACGGCGTCAGCCACGGGACAGCCCCTCTCTGCCGCGGAGGAAGTCCGCCGCGCGCTCGGCGATCATCGCGATCGCGGTGTGGCAGTTGCCCGACGGGACCGCGGGCATCACGCTCGCGTCGACGACGCGCAGGTTGCGCACGCCGTGCACGCGCAGCTCGGGGTCGACGACGGCGAGGTCGTCGATGCCCATCCGGCAGGAGCCGGACTGGTGGTGGTAGCTCTCCGACTTCTGCTTGACGAAGGTCCGCAGCTCGTCGTCGGTGGACAGATCCGAGCCCGGTTGGAGCTCCTGCTTGTACCAGGGAGAGAACGCGGACGTCGCGAAGATCTCCCGGGCGGTCTTGACGCCCTGCACCATCCGCTCCAGGTCCCACCGGTCGCCCAGGTAGTTGGGGTTGATCAGCGGGTGGGCCAGCGGGTCGGCGCTGGCGAGCCGGATCCAGCCGCGCGAGACGGGCCGGACGACCCCGGGCAGGATGCTCACCGTGTGGGGATGGTCCTTGCCGACGATCACGTCGAACGGGACGTGGACGAAGGCGATCTGCAGGTCCGGGGCGGGCAGCCCGGGGCGCGACGACAGGAACAGCGCGCTCTCGGACAGGTTCTGCGCCGGCGCCGGCAGCTCCTGCGTGACCTCGGCCATCAGCCCGGTCAGCACGTGGTTGTGGAAGTTCTCGCCGACGCCGGGCACGGCCGCGGTGACGGCGATGCCGTGCTCGCGCAGCTGCTCCGGGTGGCCTATGCCGGAGAGCAGCAGCAGCTTGGGGGACTCGATCGCCCCGGCCGCCACGATCACCTCCCGGCGGGCCCGTACGGTGTGCAGGCCGGGCGCGGAGGCGGCGCTGTGGGCGTCCCTGACGGTCCGGCCGGGGATGTCCGCGGGCGGGGCCAGTTGCACGTACTCCACCCCGGTGCAGGTGTCGCCGTCGAACAGCAGCCGGGTGCTCTGGGCGCTGGTGCGCAGTGTCAGGTTGGGGCGGGTCAGCGCCGGCTCCAGCCAGGCGGCGAGCGCCCCCTGGCGGCGGCCGTCCGCGACGTCGATGTGGTGCCAGCCGGTGCCGAAGAGGCCGCGGCGGGGACCGTCGGTGTTGAAGTCGGCGATCTCCTCGTGGCCCAGCTCGACGGCGGCGTCGATGAAGGCCCGCGAGACCGGGTTGGGCCGGTGCCGGCCGGCGTGGGTCACGCGCTGCGGGCCCGTGGTGCCGGTGGTGGCGGCGGTGGCGTCCTCCTGGGCCTCCAGGCGGGCGAAGTACGGAAGGACGTCCTCGTGGGCCCAGCCGGCCGCGCCCTGGTAGGCCCAGTTGTCGAAGTCCGAGGCGTGGCCGCGGATGTGCATCATGATGTACAGGTTGCTGCTGCCGCCGGGGCCCCTGCCGCGGGGTTCGTAGGTGCGGCGGCCGTCGAGCCCGGGCTGCGGGACGGTGGTGTAGCCCCAGTCGACGGGCCCGCCGAGCAGCTTGTACCAGGAGGACGGGTCGTCCACCTCGGGCGGGATGCGGTTGCCTCCCGCCTCCAGGACCAGGACGGAGACCTCGGGGTCCTCGCTCAGCCGGTTGGCGAGGACACTGCCGGCGGTGCCGGCCCCGACGACGACGTAGTCGTAGTAGTCAGTTGCGGCCGTCACGTCTCCCCCTCATCCCTGGCTCAGCACCTGGAACGGGACGGTGTCGTGGTAGTTCGCCATGTAGGCGATCTTCCCGTCCGCGATCCGGAAGAAGTTCATGACCTCGGCCTCGATCGCCTCGCCGGAGGCGCTGACGGCGCTGAGGTGGGAGACGGCCGCGGCCTTCTCCCCGGCGGCGTCGACGATGAAGTGCACGGGCCGGTTCCGGAAGACGCGGTACATCGTCCCCATGCCCTTCATCATCGAGCGCAGCACCTCCAGCCCCTCGATGTGCCCGGCGAGCTGCTCGTCCATGACCTGGTCGTCGGCGAACAGGTCGCACCAGCGGTCCCAGTCACCGGCGTTGGCGTACTCGTAGTACTTCCGAAGGATTTCTCGCGTGTCCACGGCGCTCATCGCGCTCCCCTCCCCTATCGGTCCCTGCGGGTTCCGTCCTGCGCGATCGCCGCCCAGAACTGGCTGAACGCGGTCGCCGAGTCCCCGAAGAGCCCGTCGCGGCCCTCCACGATCCGGCCGTCCCGCCACCGCATGAAGTGGAAGACCGGGTAGTCCATCCGCTCGTACGGGGACGTGCCCGCCGGGTCGGCGCCGTCCCGCAGGGCGGTGTTGCGGCAGACGTCGGCGCTGCAGTCCTCGCCGGTCAGGACGGCCTGGATGTCCATCCGGAACGTGCCGCCCGTCAGCTTGTGGGTCCGGCCCATCAGCTCCAGGAACGCGTCGAGGCTCTCGTACCAGCCGGCCAGCGGGTGGTTGCCCGGCACCAGCCAGCGCAGGTCCTCGGCGTAGTACTCCAGGATGCGCGTCCGGTCCCCGGAGCCGAGGGCCCGGTAGGCCGCCTCGACCCGCTCCCGTGTCACTTCGGTCATCGTCGTCGCTCCTCGCTCGCCGGCGCTCAGAGGGAGGCCGAACCGGGCATGGGGGCGAGCTCGTTGACGGTGTACTGCTTGATCAGCGGCCCCTGCGGGCCGGCCACCACGGTCCACGTCTGGTCGGCGTCGAAGCCGAGCCAGGTGCTGCGGGCGGCCGGCGCGTCCCAGATCCTGGCCTGCCAGTTCACGAGGACCCGGACCACGGCCCGGTCGCCCTCGACGACCGGCTCCACCTTCGTGACCGTGTGCACCTCGTCGAAGAACCGGTGGGTCACGGCCTCGTACCAGCGGCCGAACCCCTCGCGCCCGAGGAAGGTGTCCTCGGGGACCCTGAACTCCAGGTCCTCGGTGATCAGGGCGAGCACCTGGTCGGCCGGCGCGTGCCGGTCCAGTGCCACGTACCAGTTCTCGGCGAACGTGCGGATCGCGTCCTCGGTCAGCTGCCGCTCGGCGGGCATGCGGTCTCCTCCTGTCCGTGCTGGGTGGTGCCGTGACTGGTCTGCTCGGATGCGCGTGCCGGCTCGGATGTGGATGCCGGCTCGGATGCGGGTGCCGGCTCAGATGTGGATGTCGACGAGGAACGGACCGGGGTGCTCCAGCATCCGGACCGCGGCTGCGGCGGCCTCGTCGGGCTTCTCCACCCGGGTCCCCTCGGCACCGAGCGACCGGGCCAGCCCGGCGAAGTCGATCTCCGGGTGGGACAGGTCGAAGGAGTCCGGGAAGCCGTGCTGCGGGATGTCCCGCTCCCGCCAGTACTGGGCGATGTTGTCGTCCAGCAGCCGGTACTTGCGGTTGTTGCAGACCACGAACTTGGCGTCGACGCCGTGCCGCACCGCGGTCCACAGCGCCTGGTAGGTGTACATGGCCCCGCCGTCCCCGGCGAAGCCGACGACCAGCCGGTCCGGGCGGGCCAGCTTGACCCCGACCGCGCCCGGGAAGCCCACCCCGAGCGAGCCGCCGCGGGTCAGGTGGTAGTCGCCGGGCCGCTCCGGCGGCAGGTAGCGGGTGACCAGCGGCGAGGTCGTCAGCGCCTCGTCGAAGACGATCAGGTCCCCGCCGGTCCGCTCGGCCAGCGTGCGCAGGAAGAGCGCCATCGGCGTGCCGGCCTCCCCGTCCCCGGCGGAGCGGGCGGCGAGCGCGCGCTCCCGGGTACGGGCGTCGACCCGGGAGGCCGCTGCGGCCCGCTGCCGCGGGGTGAGCCGCTCCTCCAGTACGCCGGCCAGCGCGCGCAGCGCCTGCCGCGGGTCGGCGGCCAGCCCGAGGTCCACCGGGTGGTTCTTGGCGATCTCGTAGGCGTTCAGGTCGATGTGGACGACCTTGGCGCCGGCCCGGAAGGGGCTGTCGAGTTCGGGGAACACCTCCGGGAAGACGTAGGTGCCCACGATCAGCACCCCGTCCGCATCCCCGACCAGCTCCTTGCTGTGCGGGCCGAACATGTGCCCCGTCTGCCCGCGGCGCAGCGGGTGCGAGGCCGCGATGTTCACCTCGGAGGAGTCCACCTCGTACACGTCGGCGCCCAGCAGCTCGGCGACGGCGGCGAGCTCGCGCTGCGCCCCGGAGAGCGCGACCCCGTCGCCGACCAGGACGACGGGCCGCTCCGCGGCGGCCAGCAGCTCGGCCGCCCGTCCCACGGAGGCCGGGGACGGCGCCACGTCGGTGAGCGGGACCGTGGCGGGCAGGACCGGCTCGGAGTTGAGCTCGTCCAGCACGTCCATCGGCAGGCCCACGAACACCGGGCCGCGCGGCGGCGTGAGGGCGATCTTCACCGCCCGGCGCAGGGTGCGCAGCACGGACCGCGGATCGGTGACCCGGGTGGCGTACTTGGTCACCGGCTTCGCCAGGGCCACCAGGTCGCACGCCATCTGCGCGTCCATGGCGTCGTAGCGGATCCCGGCGTCGCCGGCGACGACGACGAGCGGGGTGTGGCCGCGCAGCGACTGGTAGAGCATGCCGATGCCGTTGCCGAGGCCCACGCCGGAGTGCAGCTGGAGCAGGGCCGCACCCCCGGTGGCCCGCGCGTAGCCGTCGGCGATGCCGGCGGCCACCGTCTCCTGGAGGGCAAGGACGTACCGGAAGTCCTCTGCGGCGTCCACCGCGTCGAGGAATCCCTGCTCCACCGTCCCCGGATTTCCGAACATCACCGTCAGGCCGTCGGCCTTGAACTGCTCGATCAGCCTTTCCCGTCCGGGAGTGGCTCCCATGAATTCCCCCTCTTTCTGGAGAGTCTCCGGATTACCGCAGGGATCACCAGCCGTAACGGGTGAGGCCGTCCTCCAGGACTTCCACGATCTTCTGCCCCGTGAGATATGAGTCGGGGGTGGAACGGCCGGTCACGAACGGGTGGTCGACGATCACCGACAGCGGGTGGCCGAAATTCCCGTGGTAGGCCCCGTCCGGGCCGGTCGCGTCGCGCAGGATGTACTCCAGCGGGTACGGCGGCGGGCCCATGTTGAAATCGGTGCCGAGGAATCCGGTGCCGTCCTTGTAGTCGTACTCCTTGCAGTGGCCGGTGACGTGCTTGCCCCAGATGATGCTCTTGCGGTCGCCCCAGTCGCGGGCGAAGGCCAGGCAGGCGACGCCGTAGCATTCGGCCGCCACGACCTTGCCGGCGTCCCGGAAGGCCAGGATCAGCGCGTGCACGCGCTCGTTGTTGGCCAGGTCGGCGATGGGGCCGCTGCCGCCGACGATGAGGACCGCGTCGTACTCGGCGATGTCCTGCGCGAGCCGGTCCAGGTCGCGGTGGTACTGCTCCAGCTTGCGCAGATAGCCCTCGTCGCTCGTGTACGGGCGCTCGGGCACCCACGCCTCGATGTCCAGCGGCGAGTCCAGCCGGCTCGACTGCTCGAATTCCCGGCCCAGCCGGGCGTTCTCCTCGGTGGTCACCGAGCGGCCCAGCGGGGGGTCGATGTAGTTCTCGTCGAGGCTCGGCGGAAGTGCGTGCGCGCGCTTACCGGTCGGCGTGGCGAACACGACCTCGTAGCCCCGCTCGTCGAACTTCGAGACCGGGCCTATCAGTTCCTCCGCCCAGTAACCGTGTTCGGAGACAATGACCAGAATCTTTCTGCTCACGGATTCCTCCAGGCGCCGCCTGTTGTGTTGGCGTCCACCACCCTGCTTGTGCCCGGGAGCCTGCGTCAAAGCGCCGGTGTGCGACTTCGTGAGGTAGCGGCGCACCTGGTGGGGTCACCTCACGTAGTCGTCCGCGGAGTTCATGAAGTAGTCGCGGGACTTCCTGACTTCGGCCGAATCACTGAACCGTTCGGGCACCCGCCGCCTATGGTCTGGACGCGCCGTGAATCACGGGCGCGCGGAGGAAGAGCACTGCGCGGACGAGGAGAGGGACGGGGACGATGACCACGGGCCTGTTGTGCACACACACCGATCGGATACGCCCGGTGAAACCGGGCAGCGAGGGCTGCGAGGAATGCCTGGCCCTCGGCGACAGCTGGGTGCACCTGCGGATGTGCCTGAGCTGCGGGCACGTCGGATGCTGTGACTCCTCCAAGAACCGCCACGCCACCCGGCACTTCCGCACCACCGACCACCCGATCGCGGCCTCCCACGAGCCGGGCGAGGCCTGGGCCTGGTGCTACGCCGACAAGCTGATGCTGGATCCGGCATGAGTGCCGCCCCCGAGCGCACCACGGGCGCGACTGCTGCCGCCACGACCACGGCCGGCACGGCAACCACGGCCACCGCCGCGGCCGCCGAGCGGGCGGAGAACCGGAAGCCTGTCATCCTGGCCGTGGACGACGACCCGCAGGTGCTGCGCGCCGTCCGCCGCGACCTGCGCAGCGCCTACGGCGACCGGTACCGGGTCCTCGGCGCCTCCTCGGCCGCCGACGCCCTCAAGATCCTCGACTCCCTCGACGAGCGCGGCCACGACCCGGCGCTGTTCCTCGTCGACCAGCGGATGCCCGACGTCACCGGGGTCGAATTCCTCCTCGAAGCCGTCAGCCGCTTCCCCGACGCCCGCCGGGTGCTGCTCACCGCGTACGCCGAGACGGACGCGGCCATCACCGCCATCAACCGCGTCCGGCTGGACTACTACCTGCTCAAGCCGTGGGACCCGCCGCACGAGCGGCTCTTCCCGGTCCTGGACGACCTGCTCTCGGACTGGCTCGCCACCTACCGCCCCGCGTACGACGGCATCATCGTCGCCGGCCACCTGGTCGCCCCCGGCACGCACGCCGTCCGCGACTTCTTCACCCGCAACGGCCAGCCGTTCCGCTTCCTCAACGTCGAGCGGGACCCGGAGGCGCTGACCCTGATCGCGGCCCAGCCCGACGCGCCCCTGCCCCTGGTCCGCTTCCCGGACGGCTCTGTGCTCTCCGCCCCCAGCGACACCGAGCTCGCCCGCCGACTGGGCCTGGCCACCACCGCCTCCCGCCCGCACTACGAGTGCGTCATCGTCGGAGCGGGCCCGGCAGGCCTCGCCGCCGGCGTGTACGCGGCCTCCGAGGGCCTGTCCACGCTGATGCTGGACTCCCGCGCCCCGGGCGGCCAGGCCGGCACCTCCAGCCTGATCGAGAACTACCTCGGCTTCCCCTCCGGCCTGTCCGGCGGCGACCTGACGCGCCGCGCCACCATCCAGGCCTCCCGGTTCGGCGCCGAGATCCTGCACCCGGTCGAGGTGGTCTCGCTGACCCGGGACGACCCGGCGAAGGTCCTCACGCTGTCCGACGGCACCGAGATCAGCGCCGAGACCGTGCTGCTGGCGACCGGGGTCTCGTACAACCGCCTCCAGGCGCCCGGCGCGGAGCGCTTCGAGGGGGCCGGCCTGTACTACGGCGCGGCCACCACCGAGAGCTCGGCCTGCATCTCGCAGCACGTGTACATCGTGGGCGGGGCGAACTCGGCCGGGCAGGCGGCGGTCCACTTCGCGAAGTACGCGGCCCGGGTCACCGTACTGGTGCGGGCGGACTCGCTGGACGCCAGCATGTCCCGCTACCTGATCGACGAGATCGACCGCACCCCGAACATCGAGGTGAAGGTCCGCACGACGGTGGTCCGGCTGGACGGCGGCGAACACCTGGAGAAGCTGGCCCTCCACGACGCGGCGACCGGCGAGGACACCGAGGTCCCGGCCCGCTTCATGTTCACGTTCATCGGCGCGCGCCCGCACACGGACTGGCTGTCGGGGGTGGTCGAGCGCGACGAGTACGGCTTCGTCCTCACCGGCTCCGACCTGGTCGCGAACGGCGGCGAACTGCCGGCCGAGTGGAGCCTCGAACGGGCCCCGTACCCCCTGGAGACCAGCGTCCCGGGAGTCTTCGCGGCCGGCGACGTACGGGCGCACTCGGTCAAGCGGGTCGCGTCGGGCGTGGGCGAGGGCGCGATGGCGGTCTCGCTGATCCACCGGTACCGGTCGATGGGCTGAAAGCGGGAGGGATCGATGGGCTGAGAGCGAACAGGGACCGGAGCGGCCGCCCAACCCCTTGCGATCAAGCATGCAGCGGATGCAACGTCGATTACATGATTACATCCGAGCAGAGCGAGCAGCTGCGCACCTGGTTCGCGGACCGCCTCCCGGTGGACGTCTACGAGTCCCTGGTCGAGGTGGCGGTCGACCGCGAGGAGATCACGGTCGTCGGCACCCTCCCGGCCAACGAGTCGGTCAAGGCGTTCCGCGAGCGCACGCGCCAACAGCGCATGGAGGTGGCCCGCGAGGCGGAGGAGCTCTACCGCCGCAAGGTCGCCTGGGCCGTCGAGTCAGGGGACGACCGCATCCTGTTCACCCACCTGGCCGTCCCGGTGATGACGCGCCTGCGCCAGCCGGAGCGCCAGGTCCTCGACACCCTGGTCGAGGGCGGAGTGGCCCGCAGCCGGGCCGACGCCCTCGCCTGGTGCGTCCGCCTCGTCGGCCGCAACACGGACGCCTGGCTGACCGAGCTCCGCGACTCCCTGGCCAAGGTCCGGGAGGTCCGCGAGACGGGACCGGACCGGAAGGGTGACGCCGACTCCCAGAAGTCTGGACCGGAATGACGAAAGAGCCCCACGTCGCGGCATGATCGCGCAAGGCTTGGCCGCAACCGACGCCCGACGTCCCGACCCACCCAGGTCAAATCTAGGGAGAGGCAGGCAGCTTGACTTCCTCCCCCTCGTGAAACGAGGGGGATTCCCATGGCTCACGCCGTAGGGGTTCCTGCTTCATCGCCGACTGCCCGCCCGGAGAACTCCGTTGAGGTCTTACACCGGCTCCACAGGCCGAAACCGCCAGCCCGGCGGCCAGGATGTTGCGCGCTGCGTTCACGTCCCGGTCGTGGGTCGCGCCACAGCCACACGTCCAGGTACGGACGTGCAGCGGCATCTTGCCCTGCAAGCTGCCGCATGCGGAGCAAAGCTTGGACGAGGGGAACCAGCGGTCGACCGCGATCACTTCGCGGCCGTACCACTGGGCCTTGTAATCCAGCAGACTCCGAAACTCGCTCCACGCCGCGTCGGAGACGGCGCGGGCGAGTGTGCCGTTCTTCAGCAGGTTCCGAACGGTGAGGTCCTCGATCACGATCGTTTGGTTTTCACGAACGAGCCGAGTGGTGATCTTGTGCAGGTTATCGCGCCGCCGGTCGGCGATGCGGGCGTGGATGCGGGCGACCTTCTGGCGGGCCTTGGCCCGGTTCGCGCCGTCACCCTTGACCTTGCGGGCGAGCTGCCGCTGGGCTTTGGCGAGGCGGGTGCGGTCGCGCCGCTCGTGACGGGGGTTGGTGATCTTCTCCCCGGTCGAGAGGGTCAGCAGGTGGTCGAGTCCCGCGTCCACGCCGACGGCCGTCTCCGCGGCCGGGAGCGGCTTGACGGACGGGTCCTCGCACAGCAGGGACACGTACCAGCGGCCGGCGCTGTCCTGGGACACCGTCACCGTGGACGGCGCAACACCCTCGGGCAGGGGGCGGGACCACACGATGTCGAGCGGCTCCGCCATCTTTGCCAGCGTCAACCTGCCGTCCCGGAAGCGGAACGCGCTGGTGGTGTACTCGGCGCTCTTGCGGGACTTCTTCCGCGACTTGAACCGCGGGTACTGGGCACGCCGGGCGAAGAAGTGGGTGAACGCCGTCTGGAGGTGACGCAGGGCCTGCTGCAGCGGGACGGAGGAGACGTCATTGAGGTACGCGAGTTCCTCGGTCTTCTTCCACGCTGTCAGCATCGTCGACGTGGCGTTGTAGTTGACCCGCTCCTGACGCAGCACCCACCCTTCGGTACGCGCCGCGAGCGCGAGATTGTAGACCTTCCGCACGCACCCGAACGTGCGCGACAACTCCACTGCCTGCGCATCCGTCGGATAGAAGCGGTACTTGAACGCCCGCTTCACCTGAGTGGCCACAGCTCACAAACTAGCACATCAACTTGTGAACCCCTGACGGGCTGTCGGAGGGGGACGTCGAATCGTCCTGGCGGCGATTCGGCGACCTCTGCCTCGCCCCGCAGGAGTCCGATTCCTCCCCGGCCCGAAGGCCGGGGCATCCACGGAGGACGCCCATGACCACCACTGTCGAATACATCCGCTACCGGATCGCCTTGGACGACCAGCAGGCCTTCGAGGACTCCTACCGGCAGGCGGCGGAGTCCCTGGCCGCCTCACCCGAGTGCATCGACTACGAACTCTCCCGCTGCGAGGAGGAGAACGACCGTGAGCGCTACATCCTCCGCATCCGCTGGACCTCGGTCGACGCCCACCTGAACGGATTCCGCAAGGGCGAGCACTTCCCGGCGTTCTTCAACGCGATCCGACCGTACGTGAAGGCCATCGAGGAGATGCAGCACTACCGCGTCACCGATGTGGCCGGCCCCGGAAAGGCCTCATCCCAGTCATGAGCACCACCCCCACACCCGGCACCACCCCCACCATCTACGAGTGGATGGGCGGGGAGGAGGCGATGAACCGCCTCACGGAAGCGTTCTACGGCCACGCCCTGCAGGACGAGATCCTGGCACCCGTCTTCGCGGGCATGGACGCGGAGCACCCCCGGCACGTCGCGGTCTGGCTGTCGGAGGTCTTCGGCGGCCCGGCCGACTACACGGCCCACCACGGCGGCCACCGGCACATGGCCACCAAGCACCTGGGCCGCGGCATCACCGAGCGGCAGCGCCGCCGCTGGGTGGACCTGCTGATGGACACGGCCGACGAGGTCGGCCTCCCGGCGGACCCGGAGTTCCGAGCGGTGTTCGCCTACTACATCGAGTGGGGCACGCGCATGGCCCTGATCTACTCGGGGCCCAACCCGCCCCCGGTGGACGCGGCCGAGATCCCGGTCTGGTCCTGGGGCCAGACCCCTCCGTGGATCCCGAAGCCCTGAGCCCGGAACCCGGAAACCCACTGCTCCCCCGTCGGGGCCGGCTGGCGCCGGCCCCGACGGCGTTCGGGGGTGAAGCAGGGGCGGGACGGGACAGGAAAAGAGCAGGACAGGAGCAGAAGCAGCAGCAGGGCAGGGCAGGAACGGGGGACTATGCCCGCGCGGCGGCCACGACCACCTCCAGGTGCGGCCCGCCCTCCGCCTCCCGCCAATGGGCGCTGGCCTCCTCCAGCACCTCCTGCAGGACCTCCCAGTCCCCCGGCCGTGCCTCCCCCAGCTCGCGCCACCCCGTCACCGCCACCAGCCGCCCCGCGGCCTCCGGCAGCCAGGACAGATCTCTCAGGCAGTCCGCCAGCGCGTCCCAGTTCCGCCCGAACCACTCAGGCAGCGCGAACGCCTCCGCGCAGGCGTCCATCAGCCGCGCCTTCGTCCGTACGCCGTCCAGGTCGAGCCGTACGACCGCCCAGCCCGCCGCCTCGGCGGCCGCCAGGGCGGGGTCGAGCGGGTGCGGGTGCGCGTGCGAGCCGGGATGGGGGTGCGGGTGCGGGTCCTTGGTCATCGGAGAACCGCCTTGAACGAGTGGTAGTGGTCGTCCGTGTAGTAGAACTCCCCGCCCTGCCCGGTCACCATCCGGCGCGGCCCGCGGTCCGGCCGCCCCGGCGTCTTCACGGTGTACTCGTGGTAGTAGCCGCGCTTCTGCCGCGGCAGGAGCTTCTCGAAGTTCCCGAACACGGCCCCGTCCTGCCGGTACGGGTACGGCCCACCCTTGTCGATCAGCGCGAGCGTGTCCCGCGCCTCCCGGGGCAGCGCGTCGGCCCGTACGGTCGCCATGCCCGCAGCCCAGGCCGACGCGCCGGCCCTCGTACCGCCGCGCGTACCGTCGGCAGCGGACGGGCCGCCGCCGGCCCCGCCGCACCCGGTGGCGCCCCCGACGAGCGCGACGCACAGGAAGAGGGCGCCCAACAGACGCCCGAGGAGGCGCGGACACGAGGAAGGCAGCGATCGGGGCACAGTCCGGAAGATCATGCCCCGATCGTGTCAAAAGGGGCGTTCGCCCCGGGCGTCACGGGCGCCGGGACTCACTCGTCCGGGTCGGCCCGGTCCAGCGCCGGACGCAGGCCGGGGGCCGACTCGGTCAGGAGGTAGTCCGCGACCGCCGTGTCCGTGACCAGGCTGGTCACCAGGCCGGAGCGCAGCACCGCGCCGATCGCGGCGGCCTTGCGCAGCCCGCCCGCGATGGCCACGACCTCGGGGATCCGGCGCAGCCGGTCCGCCTCGACGGTGATGCACCGCTCGCCGAGGTCGCGTCCGACCCGGCGGCCGTCCTTGTCGAAGAGGTGCGCGGACATCTCGGCGGCGACGCCGAGCGAGGCGTAGTGCGCCCGCTCCTCGTCCGTGAGCATGTCGTGGACGGTGGAGATGCCCGGCTCCCAGGATCCGATGGACACCGCTGCGACGGTCACCTTGTCGAAGTACTCGAAGGCCCGCGCGATCCCCGTCTGGTTGCGCAGGGCGGCCGCGGTCGCCGGGTCGGGCAGCAGCATCGGGGCGTAGATGGGGTGCGCGTCGCCGCCCGAGACCTGGGCGGCGCGGCGCACTGCCTCCACGGACCCGCGCTCGGCCGTGCCCGCGTCGTACACACCGGTGAGCTGCACGACGGTGCACTGCGGAAGCCGGTGCAGGGAGGCGGCCATGTGGATGGTCGACCGGCCCCACGCCAGGCCCAGGACGTCGCCCTCGCTGACGAGCTCGCCGAGCAGATCGGCCGCGACGGCACCGAGGTTTTCCGGGTCGGGGGCGTCGTCGGCCGTGTCGGCCGGAGACTCCACGACCACCGCGTGGCGCAGCCCGTAGCGGGCGCGCAGCGCGTCGGAGCGCTCCGCGTCGAGCTCGGCCGGCACCCGGATCTCGATGCGGACGAGGTCGCGTTCGAGGGCGGTCTCAAGGACCCGGGCCACCTTGAAGCGGCTCACGCCGAACTCCTCGGCGATCTGGATCTTGGACTTGCCCTCCAGGTAGAAGCGGCGGGCCATGGCCGCCGCCTGCACCAGCTCCGCGGGTCCCATCCGCAGGGCTGAGCGTCCCGCCGACACACCAGACACCGCGTTCTCCTCACTGCTGTTCACACTCTCGACTCGCCGTTCATCCTGTCAGATTCGGCGGCCGTTGATCAGCCTGGACGGCTCCCGTTCACCGAGCCGTCCACCAACCCTTGATTTTGTTGTCCCCGCCGCCCCGGCGAGCTCAGTGGCCCCAGCCGCTCAGACGCTCAGTCGCCCGGGCGGGCCGGGCGACTG
>NZ_JACBGN010000499.1 GCF_013401435.1 Streptomyces sp. BR123 | reverse complement strand
GGGTGGCGGGGTGGAGCGTGGGGATGGCTAGACCGTGCCGTTGGCCAGGGCCTGGGTCTCGCGGATCTTGGTGCCGAGCGTGTCGAGCAGCTGCTGGAGGATCTCGACGGCGGTCTCGTCCGTCAGGTTGCCGGCCTCGTCGAAGCGCTCGTGGGCACGGAAGATCTGCAGCTCGGGCTTGGTCACGACCTTGGAGTCCGTCCACAGGAACATCTGGCGCAGGGCCAGCTGGGCGCGGACGGTGCCGAAGTTGGTCGGGGCGGCGCCGGCGATCGCGATCGGCTTGCCGGTCAGGGAGGAGTCGAAGGCCGGGCGGCTCGCCCAGTCCAGGGCGTTCTTCAGGACGCCGGGGATCCCGTAGTTGTACTCGGGGGTGGCGATGAAGAGGCCGTCGGCCTCGATGATGCGGCGGCGCAGGTCGGCGACGGCGGCCGGGGCCGGCTCGACGTCCAGGTCCTCGTCGTAGAGCGGGATGTCGCGCAGGCCCTCGTAGATCTCGATGTTGAGGTCCCCGGGGGCGTGCTTCTGCGCGGCGCGGACGAGCGCGCTGTTGAACGACTCGCTGCGCAGGCTGCCGGAGATGGCGAGGATCTTGAGCTCGGGCATGAACTGTCCTTCCGCAAAGGTGACATGCGCAGCGAATGCCAGTGGCGGCACGCCCCTGCGATTACGGGCTGTGGGTATACGTGCGATGGGAAGGAGTCTGTCCGCGCACGCGGGGCACCGACAATCGCGGTCGCCGGTATCTGTCAGTTAGGGGCGGGGCCGAACCCCTGGCGGAGAACTGAACTGAACCGTATAGTTCATTACACTCCCGTGGGGTGAGACCCATGGGCAGACCCATGGGAAGCCGACGACCCCGAACGACGAGAGAAGGCATCATGACCACGCTGGGTTCCGCCCTCGGCACCGCCGCCACCACCGCCGCGACCCGCTCGGTGGTCGACGTCCTACAGCCCCTCCACACCATGGAGGGCGAGGGGTTCCCGGTCCGCCGGCCCTTCCCCACGCTGCAGATCCCGCAGCTCGACCCGTTCCTGATGCTCGACCAGGTCGGGCCGGTGGACCTCGGCCCGGACGAGCCCAAGGGCACCCCCCACCACCCGCACCGCGGCTTCGAGTCCCTCACGTACGTCCTGGAGGGCGACATCGAGTACGCCGACTCCACCGGCAACCGCGGCGTGGTGGCGCCGGGCGGCGTGCGGCGGCTGACCGCCGGCGCGGGCGTCGTGCACTCCGCGCAGCCGACCGACGCCTTCCGCGCGGCCGGCGGCCTCCAGCACAGCCTGCAGCTGTGGGTGAACCTGCCGGCCTCGCTCAAGGGCCTCCGCCCGAGCACGCAGCACCGCACCGCGGAGCGGATCCCCGTGGTCCGGCGGCTCGACGGGTCCTGGTTCAAGGTGATCGCGGGCACCGCCCTCGGCGTGACCGGACCGTTCGAGACGCAGGTCCCGGTGACCGTCGTACACGCCTCCCTGGCCCCGGGCGAGCGGGCGGAACTGCCCGCGCCGCAGGGTCGCAACGCGGCCGTGTACGTCTTCTCCGGCAGCGGCGTCGTCGCCGCGGCAGAGGTCACCGACGGCGAGCTGGCCGTCCTCTCGGACGAGGGCGACACCGTCCGCATCGAAGGCGGGCCCATCGGGGCCGACTTCCTCTTCCTCAGCGGCGAGCCCATCGGCGAACCGGTCTACCGCGGCGGCCCGTTCGTGATGAGCACCCCGGAGGAGATCGAGCAGGCCTTCGACGACTACGCCGCGGACCGCCTCGGCCGCTACGAGGACTAGGGCGTTCCCTCCGGTCACCTCAACGACCGGAAAGGGAACGGGGCGGCGCCGTGGAGTCCGGTGCGCCGCCGACGCCCTGGCCGCAGCGTCCCACTCTCGAGGTGTCGGCGGGCGCCCTGCCGCCGCGAGGCCGACCGCGACGAGCAGCGGACGCCTGCGCACCCGGTCGGCGGGCGCCCCCACGGCCGGCCCGGGCCGGGACCGGCCCCGAACCCCCTCGGTGCGGCCGCCGGCCCGCGGCGTCAGGCGCCGCCGAGCAGTTCGAGGACCGTGGTGACGGCGTCCACGATCGGCTGGCCCAGCGGGCCGACGACGGCGGCGATGCCGGCGATGGACATCAGAGCGCTCTGCCTGGCCTGCGCCGGGACGTCCGCGCCACCGGTGGCATCGGGCAGGGACGCGTCCAGCACCTGCGCGCTCGCGGGCGGCAGCTGCCCGCGCAGCGCCTCGACCCGCCGCAGGAGGTCCTTGATGGCCTCCTGGAGCTCGGGCGACAGGGCCGGCGGGGCGGCCGGGGCCGCGATGTTCTTCACCATGCCGGTGTTGCCGGAGCCGCCGTACATGTTCACGCTGTCGCCGAAGTGGTAGGTGTCGCCGCTCATCGAGTCGCCATCCCCACGTTGTTGGAGCCGCCGTACATGTTCACGTTGTCGCCGAAGGTGTAGTTCTTCGGGTTGATCACGATGGTGTCCACCCGCACCCCGTAGAGCTCGGTGTCGGGGTTGTCGATCGCGTGCGTGATCTGGCCGACGAGCCGGTGCAGGTGGTTGTGGTCGCTGCTGGTGACCACGGCGATGGACGGCCCGGAGGTCTCGACGGCCAGCACGTAGTGCGACGCGGCCGACAGCACGGTGATCAGCTCGACGAGGCAGTAGATCAGCGCGACGGCGGCCCCGAGCCAGACGAACTGGAGGATCCCGCCCGCCGCTTCCCGGTTGGCGAGGGAGGTCAGGCCGGCGAGGATCGTCAGGCCGAAAGCCAGGGAGAGGATGAGGCACAGGTTCTTCAGGAAGCGGACGGTGGCCTCCTTGCGCCGCGGGTGCAGCGTGAAGGTGTAGACCCGTGCGATGTTCTCCAACGGGTACGCGGCCCCGCCCACCCACAGGATCCGCTTGCCGATCCGGATCTCGATCCCGCCGCCGACGGGCCGCGGCGGTGCCGCGGGAGGGGGCGGGGCGCCGGG
>NZ_JACBGN010000498.1 GCF_013401435.1 Streptomyces sp. BR123 | reverse complement strand
GAAGGGGACGGGGACGGGGTGGTGCCGGCCGCGACCGTGGCGGGGGAGTAGTAGTTGATGCCGAGGAAGTCGATCGGCGCGGCCGCCGTCCGCAGATCCCCGTCCATGACGAAGGACCAGTCGGTGACGGACGCGGTGTCGCCGACGAGGTCCTCCGGGAGGCACCCGTGGAAGACCGGGTCGAGGAAGATCCGGTTGCCGACCGCATCGATCCGGCGGGCCGCGTCCAGGTCCTCCGGGGTGTCCGTGTGGGCGCGCACCGCGTGGAGGTTGAGGGTGAGCGACACCTCCGCCGCCTCGGGTACGGCGCCGCGCAGCGCCCGGACGGCGAGGCCGTGGGCCAGGTTGAGGTGGTGGGCTGCGCGCAGCGAGTCGACGGCACTGGTGCGCCCGGGGGCGTGCACCCCGCTGCCGTAGCCGAGGAAGGCCGCGCACCAGGGCTCGTTGAGGGTCGTCCAGGTCGCCACGCGGTCGCCGAGCCCCTCCGCTGCCAGGCCCGCGTACTCGGCGAACCGGTACGCCGTGTCCCTGTCCGGCCAGCCGCCGGCGTCCTCCAGTTCCTGGGGGAGGTCCCAGTGGTAGAGGGTGGCCACGGGCCGGATGCCGGCCTCGCGCAGCCCGTCGGTCAGGCGCCGGTAGAAGTCCAGGCCCTTCTGGTCGGCGGGTCCCCGGCCGGTCGGCTGGACGCGGGGCCAGGCGATGGAGAAGCGGTAGTCGGTGACGCCGAGCCGCCGCATGAGCGCGATGTCCTCGCTCACGCGGTGGTAGTGGTCGGCGGCGATGTCGCCGGTGTCGCCGTTGCGTACCTTGCCCGCCGTGTGGCTGAAGGTGTCCCAGATGGACGGGGTGCGGCCGTCCTCGCCCGCGGCTCCCTCGATCTGGTAGGCGGCGGTGGCGGTGCCCCAGCGGAAGTGCTCGGGGAACCGGAGCGTCGCCCCGGTGCGGGGGCGGGCGTCGGGCGCGGTCATGAGGATGGGTCTCCCGGAGGTGAGGGGGCTCGTGCGTGCTGCGCGCGTGAGAGGTGAGGGGGTTCGTGCGCGCGTGAGAGGTGAGGGGGCTTCTGCGCGGAGTCTGCGCGGAGGCGGCAGTCAGCCTTTGACCGCGCCCTGCATGATGCCGCCGACGATCTGCCGGCCGAGCAGGCCGAAGACCAGCAGTACCGGCAGGGTGCCGAGGAGGGTGCCGGCCATGATGACGGACTGGTCGTTGACGTAGCCGCCGCCGAGCTGGCGCAGGGCGACCTGGACGGTCGGCTCGGAGGAGGACAGGGCGACGACGGGCCAGAAGAAGTCGTTCCAGGCGGCCATGAAGGTCAGCAGGCCGAGCACGGCCATGCCCGGCCGCGCGACGGGGACGACGATCCACCAGAAGATGCGGGCGGTGGAGGCGCCGTCGACCCGGGCCGCTTCGATGAGTTCGTCCGGCAGCGACTGGGCGAGGTACTGCCGCATGAAGAACACGCCGAAGGCGGAGACGAGCCCCGGAAGGACGACGGCCTGGAGCTGGTTGACCCACTGGAGCTCGGCGATCAGCATGAAGAGCGGGATGACGCCCAGCTGCGGGGGGATCATCATGGTGCCGACCGTGACCGCGAGCAGGGCGCCGCGGCCGCGGAAGCGCAGTTTGGCGAAGGCGAACCCGGCGAGGGTGGAGCACAGGACCGTGCCGAGGGTGATCGACCCGGACACGATGAGGGAGTTGAGCAGCGCCCGGCCGATGTCGGCCTCCTCCACCACCGCCTCGAAGTTCCGCATCAGGTTCGGGCCGGGCAGCAGCGTCGGCGGCACCCGGGCCAGGTCGGCGTTGGAGCGGCTGGCCGCGACGATCGTCCAGTAGAACGGGAACGCCGAGACGAGCACGGCGAGGACGAGTGTCGCGTGGGCGAGCCTTCCGCCCCGCATCGTGCGCCCGGCGCGGGAGCGGCGGCGTCCGCCCCGGGCGCGTCGCCCGGGGGTCCGGTGCCCGGCCGGCGGATCGGCGAGGACGGTCATCGGTCTGCCTCCTTGCGGGCGCGGCGGTGCACGATCACGGCGTTGACGCCGACGACCAGCAGGATCAGCAGGAACATCAGCCAGGCGACGGCGGCCGCCCGGCCCAGGTGGAAGAAGCCCCAGCCCTGCTCGTACATGTAGAGGCCCAGCGTCTGGTACTGGTGGGAGATGCCGCCGGACACGGACCCCTCGAACAGGAGCGGCTCGCCGAAGAGCTGGGTCGCGCCGATGGTGGAGACGACGACCGTGAAGACGATCGTCGGCCGCAGCCCTGGCAGCGTGACGTGGAAGAACTGCCGCAGCCGTGATGCCCCGTCCATCTCGGCCGCCTCGTAGAGCTCATGCGGGATGGACTGCATGCCGGCCAGGTAGATCAGCGCGTTGTACCCGGTCCAGCGCCAGACGACGATGGAGGAGACGGCGGCCTGGGAGGCCACCGTGCCGGTCTGCCAGTCGACGGGGTCGATGCCGACGAGCCCGAGCGCGTGGTTGACCAGTCCGAAGTCGCGGCCGTAGAGCTGGGCGAAGACGAGCGTCGCGGCGGCGACCGAGGTCGCGTACGGAAGCAGCATCACCGTCCGGAAGAACGTCCGACCGCGCAGCTCGTGGTTGAGCAGGTGCGCGAGGCCGAGCGCCATCACCAGCTGGGGGACCGTGGAGAGCACCCCGATGGTGAAGGTGTTGCGCAGCGAGGTCCAGAAGAACTCGTCACCGAGGAGCGCGGCGTAGTTGCCGAGCCCCCGCCACTGCATGTCGCCGGGGGTCTGCAGCTCCACCCGGTACAGCGACACGAACGCCGTGTAGAGCAGGGGGAAGAGCCCGAAGGCGGCGAACAGGCCGAAGAAGGGTGCGATGTAGGCGTACGGGGAGACCTTGCGCCACGCACGCCGGACGGGGGACGGCCGGGGCGGTGGCGGCGCGGGCGGCGACGCAGGCCGTACGGGTGCTGCCGGGGTCACGATGCGGCCCTTCGGGAAGAGTGGGTGCCTGGGTGGGGCGGGGCGGAGG
>NZ_JACBGN010000497.1 GCF_013401435.1 Streptomyces sp. BR123 | reverse complement strand
GCCGCGGTGGGGCTGCTGGCGGCGCCACTCGGAACGGGGACCGGGTACGCACAGGACACGGACACGCGGACGGCACGCACCGCGGCGGTGTCGGCGCCCCCCACCCGGCAGGAGGAGTTCCCGCAGCTCACCCCGGCGGTGGCGCGGCAACTGGACCGGGCCGTGCGGAAGGTGCTCGCCGAGGCCGAGGTGCCCGGCGTCATGGTGGCCCTGTCCGCGCCCGGGAAGGGCGAGTACGTCCGCAGCTTCGGCGTCGCCGACAAGTCGACCGGCCGGCCCATGACCACCGACCTGTACATGCGGATCGGCAGCGAGACCAAGACGTTCACCGTCACCGCCCTGCTGGAGCTGGTCGACCAGGGCAAGGTCGGCCTGGACGACCCGATCGGGCAGTACGTCGACGGGGTGCCGAACGGCGACGAGATCACCCTGCGCGAGCTGGCCGGGATGCGCAGCGGTCTGTACAACTACTCCGAGGACCCGGACTTCTTCAAGGCGCTGACGAGCAATCCACGCAAGCCGTTCACCCCGCAGGAGCTGCTCGCGTACTCCTTCAAGCACCCGGTGATGTTCGAGCCGGACGCCAGGTTCTACTACAGCAACACCAACCTGATCCTGCTGGGCCTGGTCATCGAGAAGGTCAGCGGGATGAAGATCAACGACTACATCGACAAGTACGTCACCACCCCCGCCGGGCTGCCGCACACCGTCTTCCCCGTCGGCGCCGAGTTCCCGACGCCGCACGCGCAGGGCTACACCGACCAGACCGCCGACGGGCGGGTGCAGGACGCCACGGACTGGAACCCGTCCTGGGCGTGGGCGGCCGGCGCGATGGTCTCCGACCTCGCCGACCTGCGCAAGTGGGCCCGGATCCTGGCCACGGGCACGCTGCTGGAGCCCAAGACCCAGGCCGAGCGGCTCAAGGTCGTGGACGCGCTGCCCGGGACCGGCTACGGGCTGGGCATCTTCAACGTGCAGGGCTGGATCGGCCACAACGGCTCGCTGCCCGGCTACGAGTCGCTGACCGTCTTCCTGCCGGAGGCGCAGGCCACCCTGGTCGTGCTGCTCAACACCGACACCGCGGCCGAGGGCGAGGAGCCCAGCACCCTCTTCGGCAGGGCCATCACGGAGATCGTGACCCCTCAGCACGTCTTCGACCTGCCGGCGCAGGGAGGAGCGGGAACGCCCCCACCGCGGTGAAACAACCGAGGTGAACCATTCCTGTGCCCCTCGTCGCGTCAAGGTGGTGAGACGGCGCCGCGCCGGGGTCGGTCACTTGGCGTCGGCGTAGCACTCCACGATCGCCGTCGTGAACGGGAACCGGACCGGGGTGTCGCCGAACGCGATCCGCCCGGCCCGGTCCCCGGCGGCGCGGATCGCCTCGGCGACGGCCTCCGCCTCCTCGGCCGGGCAGTGCACTATCACCTCGTCGTGCTGGAAGAACACGAGCTCGGCCCGCATCCTGGCGGCCGCGATGGACTGCCGCAGCGCCGCCAGGAGCAGCAGCGCCCAGTCGGCGGCGCTGCCCTGCACGACGAAATTGCGGGTGAAGCGGCCGCGGGCCCGGGAGTCGGTGGAGGCGTACCCCGGGGTCCAGGCGTCCTCCCGGCGGTTCTGCGGGAGGCCCGCCTCCCCGGGCTCGCCGGCGGGCTCCGCCTCGCCGCCGTCCGCGTCCTCGGCATCGCTGCGGCGGGCGGGGGGAGGGCAGGTGCGGCCCAGCCACGTCCGGACGAGGCGGCCCTCCTCGCCCGCCTTCGCCGCGTCGTCCACGTACGCCACGGCCTGCGGGAAGCGGCGGCGCAGCGCGGCCAGGTTCTTCAGGCCGTCGCCGGAGGTCTGCCCGTACACCGCGCCGAGGACCGCCAGCTTGGCCTGGTCGCGGTCGCCGGAGAAGCCCTGCCGGGAGATCGCCGTGTACAGGTCCTCCCCGCGGCCCGCCACCTCCATGAACGCCGGATCGCGGGAGATGGCGGCCAGGACGCGCGGCTCCATCTGGTCGGCGTCGGCGACCACCAGCCGCCAGCCGGGATCGGCGATCACCGCCCGCCGGATCACCTTGGGGATCTGCAGGGCGCCGCCGCCGTTCGTGACCCAGCGGCCCGTCAGCGTGCCGCCGGGGACGAACTCGGGGCGGAAGCGGCCGTCGCGGACCCAGTCCTGGAGCCAGCCCCAGCCGTGCGCGGTGTAGATCCGGTACAGCTTCTTGTACGCGAGGAGGGGCGCGACGGCAGGATGGTCGAGACCCTCGATCTCCCACCGGCGGGTCGACGTGAGCCGGATCCCGGCCGCGGCGAACGCCCTGACCACGTCGGCGGGCAGCTCCGGGCGCACACGGCGGCCGAACGCGGCCGAGACCTCGTCGGCCAGCTCGGCGAGGCGGCGGGGCTCGCCGCCGCCCGCGTAGCGCTCGCCGAGGAGCTCGGTGAGCAGGGCCCGGTGCACGTCGGCCCGCCAGGGCATCCCGGCGCGGTGCATCTCGGCGGCGATCAGGAACGCCGCCGACTCCGCGGCCGCCAGCAACCGCATGCGGTCGGGGTGGGCGGTGGCCGCCTGCCGCCTTTCCTGGTCCTCGTAGACGGCGATCAGCGCGTCGAGGGGCAGCGGATCGGGCCGCGGCTCGAACAGGGAGTCCTGCGCGCCCGGCGCGGCGGCCCGCGCCGGGGGGTCGGGCGGGACCGGCGCGCCCGTGAGCCGGGCCCAGGCGGCGGCCGCGGAACGGGGCTCGCCGGAGCGGCCCTCGTGGCCGAGGAGGAGCAGCTCGGCGTCCTCGACGTCGTAGCAGCGGTCGACGCGGATGCCGGAGGCGAGCAGGCGGGGGTAGACGGCCGGGGTGGACCGCCAGATCCAGCGGGTGGTGGCGGGCGCCGCCCGGACGGCGTCGGCGGGGTCGGCGACCGTGATCCGGGGCCCGGCCGAGGGGGTGAGGGGTGCGGCGTGCCACCGGCCCTCGGCGTCTTCGGCCAGGGCCCACCGTGGGGGGCGGTCGCTCATGCGTCCGAGTGTCCCACCGGGGTCTGAC
>NZ_JACBGN010000496.1 GCF_013401435.1 Streptomyces sp. BR123 | reverse complement strand
GGTCGGTCGGGTGGGGCGGGCGGCTCGGCCGGGGCCTCCTTCGGGCTCGGGCATCCGGAGCTGTTCGCGACGGCCCTGCTGCTGGAGTTCCCGCCCGGGCTGGACCTCGTGCGGATCGTGTCGTGCGGGCACCCGCCGGCCCTGCTCCTGCGCGGGCCGGGCGTGTCGGAGGTGGCCGTGGAGCCGGGCCCCCCGCTGGGGCTCGGGCTCACGGCCCCGGAGGACACCGTGGTGACGGGTGTGCCGCTGCTGCCCGGCGACCGGCTGCTCGCCTACACGGACGGGGTCACGGAGGCCCGCGACACGGCCGGGGTCTTCTACCCCCTGGCCACACGCGTCCCGGTGGTGGCCACCCCGGCCCCGGAGGACCCGGCCGGGCTGGTCGGCGCCCTGTGGCAGGACCTGGTGGCCTTCACCGACGGCGGGCCGGGCGACGACGTGGCACTGCTGGCCCTGTCACTCGAACGGCGGTCCCGGCCGGACGGAAAGCATCCCTAGGGCGATGTTTGAGATATGCGGTCCCAGTCCGCTCAGTCCGCTGGCTGTTTATCCTTGCGGCCATGACTGCCCAGCCTCCGGAGCCCTCTCCGCGCCCTGCTCCATCAGGAGAACTCCGCGCCTCTCACGACGACCGGGAAGCAGTGGTGGAGCAGTTGCGCGATGCGGCAGCCGAGGGGCGAATCGATCTCGATGAGCTGGATTCACGCCTGGAGCAGGCGCTGACGTCCAGGACTTACGCCGAGTTGGCCGTCCTGACCGCCGACTTGCCGAGGCCGAAGTCCGCTGAGAGCCAGCCGCCGCTGGTGCTCAAGGGCGGCATGAGTGGCGCGTCTCGAGGCCCCGGACGCTGGGAGGTTCCCGGGCGCGTGATCGCTCACGGAGGCGTGGGGGGTGTGAAGGTTGACTTCACCCGGGTCGAGTGCCGCCTCGCGGAGGTCGCAGTGGAGGCGTACGGGGAGACGTCCGGTGTCACGATTGTCATCCCCGACGGCTGGGCCGCAGACACCAACGGCATGGATCCCGGCGTCGGCGGCCTGACGGACAAGACCACTCCCGACCGGCTTCCAGGTACTCCGCTGCTCCGGCTCACCGGGTCCGGCGGCATGGGGGGAGTAGTCATCCGCCACCCCAACCGCCGGGAACAGCGCAAGCTGAGAAGCAACCCGGCGCAGGGCTAGGATGCGCGCCGAGGTGTTGATCAAGATCTGAAACGATCTTGGAATGGCTCGTGGCGATCTGACGGGCGAACAGTGGGTGCGGCTGGAGCGGCTGTTGCCGCCGATACCGGCTACGGGGCGTCCGCCACGGGATCGGCGGCAGGTCTTCGACGGGGATCTGGTGGCGTGCTCGCACGGGCTCACCGTGGCGGGACATACCCGAGCGGTACGGTCCGTGGGAGACCGCATACACGCTCTTCCGTCGCTGGCAGATCGACGGCACTTGGGCCAGAGCCGCTCCCCCGGCTACCGCTGGGAGGTGCCCCCGGCAGGGCAACTCGCCGCGTCGTCTTCGACGAGAAGTGCGCGGCCGGGCCGGGCCGACCCGGGTGGTGCCTGCCGGAGTGGTCCGCTCCGGCAGGCCCCGGCGAACGGACACGGCCGACGCCGACAGGGCGGGGAACCGCTGTGCGTGCCGGCTGGCCCGGCTGTGCGAGGGGTCGGCTCGGCGCCGCGCACGGAATCAGCCGCGCACGGAATCAGCCCACGGATCAGCTCGCGTTGCTCACGATGTACGCGCGCACCAGCCGGCAGGTCGTGTTCGACGGCCGGTGGATCCCCGTCCGCACGGCCACCGACCGGATCTTCCGGTTGGTGGCGCGCCGGGCGTCGTACGTCCCCGAGTCGAGCAGGGATATCGCCAGCCGCATCGCCTTCAGCCGGCGGTTGTGGCTCTCGTACCACTCCCGGGGGAGCCCCGCGGGCAGCGGCTTCTTCTTGACGGGCCGAAGCATCTTGGCAGTGGCCATCTACAGCCTCCCAAACGGTAGTTGGCGTCCTGTCGTACTCCCTCGATTTTACCGGGGGGCACTGACAGAAGCCCCTGGCCAGGCAGCCTCTGACTAGGCTGGACGCCATGGAGATCTGGATCAACCCAGCCTGCTCGAAATGCCGCAGCGCGCTGACGCTGCTCGACGCGGAAGGCGCCGAGTACACGGTGCGCCGCTACCTGGAGGACGTGCCGTCCGAGGCCGAGATCCGCACGGTCCTGGAGCGGCTCGGCCTGGAGCCGTGGGACATCACCCGCACCTCGGACCCGCTCGCGAAGGAGACCGGCGTACGCGACCTCCCGCGCGAGGAGACCGATGAGGCCCGGGCCCGCTGGATCGCCCACCTGGCCGCCCACCCGAAGCTCATCCAGCGGCCCATCATCACCGCCGACGACGGTACGGCGATCGTCGCCCGCTCGGAGGAGGCCGTCCGCGAGGCCCTGGCCCGGCACGCCTGACGGGGCTGACGGGAGCGGGCGGGCCGGCGGGGGTCGACCTACTGGCTTCCTGACCGCCTGACCCACCGACCGGCTGACCGCCTGAGCGGCTGACCGGCTGAGCTGTCAGCCGAGCGGCCCGCCGTGCGACCGCCCTGCCGCCCGGGGCCGCCGTGCCACAGGACAGGGCCACCGGGCCACAGGCCCGCCGACCTGTGTCAACCGGCCCGCGCGGGCTGCGGCTTAACCTGCCCCGTATGACCTCCGACGACACCGACGCCGCCCCGCGCGGGGGCACCGGGACCGCCCCCGGCCCGGGCGGCGGCGCCGACCTGCACCTGGAGCTCCCCCCGCACGGCGCCCGCCGCACCGTCCTCGCCCAGGCGCTCCGCGAAGCCGTCCGCAGCGGCCGGCTCGCCGGCGGGACCCGGATGCCGCCCTACCGGGCCCTGGCCGCCGACCTCGGGCTGGCCCGCAACGCCGTCGCCGACGCCTACGCCGAACTCGTCGCCGAGGGCTGGTTCACCGCCCGGCAGGGCTCCGGCACCCGGGTCGCCGAAGGAGCGGCCCCCGCCGCCGCGCCGGCCGCCCCGGCCGCGCCCGCCCCCGGGGG
>NZ_JACBGN010000495.1 GCF_013401435.1 Streptomyces sp. BR123 | reverse complement strand
CCCACGCCGACGTCGATTCCCACCCCGACACCCAGCGCGTCCGAATCCGCGCCCCGCCCCGACCCCGGCGGAACGGTTCCTCCGGACCCGGGCACGCCGGCCGACCCCTCCCCGTGACACCTGAGATCACGTCCCCGTCGGAGCGAACCGGGGCAGACCACCGCCGGGACGCGCGAAAGGATCACACCGCCCGCCGGAGTCCGCCGGCCCCGCCCTACACCGGGTCGGCGGGGTGCGGGGCCATCGGCAGCAGGGAGGCCAGCCGCGCCTCGCAGTGCTTCACGAGCTCCGCGTACCCCTCCTTGCCCATCAGCTCCGTCAGCTCGGCCCGGTACGACACGTACACCGGCTCGCCCGCTCCGTGCGCCGACGTCGCCGACGTGCACCACCAGTGCAGGTCGTGCCCGCCCGGACCCCAGCCGCGCCGGTCGTACTCGCCGATCGTCACCTGCAGCACGCGGGTGTCGTCGGGCCGGTCGATCCACTCGTACGTCCGCCGGATCGGCAGCTGCCAGCACACGTCGGGCTTGGTCTCCAGCGGCTCGCGCCCCTCGCGCAGCGCGAGGATGTGCAGCGAGCAGCCGGCCCCGGCCGGGAAGCCGGGCCGGTTCAGGAAGATGCACGCACCCTCCCACCGGCGGGTCTGCCGCTCCCCGTCCTCGTCCTTCTGGACCCAGCCCGACTCGGTGCCCACGTCGTGGAACTGCCACAGCTCCGGGGACAGCCGCGCCACGTGCCCGGCGACCCGCTTCTCGTCGTCCTCGTCGGAGAAGTGCGCGCCGAGCGTGCAGCAGCCGTCGCTGGCGCGGCCCGCCTGGATGCCCTGGCAGCCGCTGCCGAAGATGCACGTCCAGCGGGACGTGAGCCAGGTCAGGTCACAGCGGAAGACCTGCTCGGCGTCGGCCGGGTCGGGGAACTCCACCCAGGCCCGCGCGAAGTCGAGGCCCTTCTCGTCGCCCGCGGGCGCCCCGGACGCAGCCGTTCCGGCGGCCCCGGCCTTGGCCTTCGGCTTGGTCTTCGTCTTGGCCTTCGACTTGTCGGCCTTCTTCGTCTGTGGCACAAACCCAAGCCTAAGCGCCCCTCATGCCGCCCGTACTCCCGCCGCACAGTAGCGTTTCCCCGTATGAGACTCGGTGTCCTTGACGTGGGTTCGAACACGGTGCATCTGCTGGTGGTGGACGCGCACCCCGGAGCGCGCCCGCAGCCCGCGCATTCGCACAAGGTGGAACTGCGGCTGGCCCAGCTGCTCGACGAGGACGGCGCGGTCACCCCCCAGGGCATCGACTACCTCGTGTCGGTCATCGCCGTCGCCGTCCAGGCCGCCGAGGACAAGGGCTGCGAGGACGTGCTGCCCTTCGCGACCAGCGCCGTACGGGAGGCCACCAACGCCGACGAGGTCCTCGCCCGGGTCAAGGCCGACACCGGCGTCGACCTGCCGATCCTCAGCGGCGAGGACGAGGCCCGGCTGACCTTCCTCGCCGTCCGCCGCTGGTTCGGCTGGTCGGCGGGCAAGCTCCTCGTCCTCGACATCGGCGGCGGCTCGCTGGAGATCGCGTACGGAATCGACGAGGACCCGGACGCGGCCGTCTCCCTGCCGCTCGGCGCGGGCCGCCTCACCTCCACCTGGCTGCCGGGCGACCCGCCGGACCCGGCCGACATCCGCGCGCTGCGCCGCCACGTACGGGCCCAGATCGCCCGCACGGTCCGCGAATTCAGCCGCTTCGGAGAGCCGGACCACGTCGTCGCCACCTCCAAGACGTTCAAGCAGCTGGCCCGTATCGCCGGCGCGGCCCGTTCGACCGAGGGCCTCTACGTCCAGCGGGACCTGACACGCAAGGCCCTGGAGGAGTGGGTGCCGAAGCTGGCGGAGATGACGGTGGCCCAGCGGTCCGCCCTCCCCGGTGTCTCGGAGGGCCGCGCCGCCCAGCTGCTGGCAGGCGCCCTGGTCGCCGAGGGCGCGATGGACCTCTTCGGGGTCGACAGCCTGGAGATCTGCCCCTGGGCCCTGCGCGAGGGCGTCATCCTCCGCCGCCTGGACCACCTCCCCACCTGAGCCCGCCGCCTGCCGTCCGGCGCCCGCCGCCTGCCGCCCGCAGTCCGGACGGGCCGGCGGGCCGAGGCCGTGCGGTACGGGCCCGGAGGGGAGCCCTTCCGGCCGGCCGGGCCCTCGGTACCCTGTCCCCGTGGCAGAACCCGTCCGCATTCCGACCGCGAAAGTCGCCCTCTCCACCGCCTCCGTGTACCCGGAGTCGACGGCGACCGCCTTCGAGGTCGCTGCACGCCTCGGCTACGACGGCGTCGAGGTCATGGTCTGGACGGACCCGGTCAGCCAGGACATCGACGCCCTGCGCCGCCTGTCCGACACCCACGGCGTCCCCGTCCTCGCCGTCCACGCCCCCTGCCTCCTGATCACGCAGCGCGTCTGGTCCACCGACCCGTGGACCAAGCTCCAGCGGGCCCGGTCCGCCGCCGAACGCCTCGGTGCGAGCACCGTCGTCGTGCACCCGCCCTTTCGCTGGCAGCGCCAGTACGCCCGGGACTTCGTCAACGGCATCGCACGGATGGCCGACGAGACCGACGTCCGCTTCGCCGTGGAGAACATGTACCCCTGGCGCTACCGCGACCGCGAGATGCTCGCGTACGCCCCCGAGTGGGACGTCACCAAAGACGACTACCGCCACTTCACCGTGGACCTCTCCCACACCGCCACCGCCCGCACGGACGCCATGGACATGGTCGACCGCATGGGCGACCGCCTCGCGCACGTCCACCTGGCCGACGGCAACGGCTCCGCCAAGGACGAGCACCTCGTCCCCGGCCGCGGCTCCCAGCCCTGCGCCGAGCTGCTGGAACGCCTGGCGGCGAACTCCTTCGACGGCCACGTCGTCATCGAGGTGAACACCCGTCGGGCCATGTCCTCCGCGGAGCGCGAGGCCGACCTCGCCGAGGCCCTGGCCTTCACCCGCCTCCACCTGGCGGCGAGCACCGGCCGGGACGTGACCGCCCGATGACCCCCCGCGCCGGCGACACCTCCGCCC
>NZ_JACBGN010000494.1 GCF_013401435.1 Streptomyces sp. BR123 | reverse complement strand
CCCCCTCCCGCCCCCCGGGACGCCACCGCAAGCCTTTCACCTGGGGTTCACCGAGCGTCCGTCATATGCCAAGGCATGGCCGAGCCTGTTCGGGGAATATCCCTTTCAGGTCGATGCCCGATCCACGGGTGTCGAGTCTCAGCGGACGGCATGGGGCCGTCCGCCCGGGAGGCCCTTTGCACCAGGACGCACGTGCGGTTCGCACGGACGAAACGGGAGGGCCGGAATTCGGCCCTCGCAGGGGTGCCGATGACCGGTCCGGTCTTCAAGGCCCGACCTCTTACGAGGGGGTACGTCCTTCCGTGGTGACCAGCACTAAGCGCCGCCTGCCCGACAGGCGGACCTACGTCCTCGACACCAGCGTCCTGCTGGCAGACCCCAACGCCATCACCCGCTTCGACGAGCACGAGGTCGTGCTCCCGATCGTGGTGATCACGGAGCTGGAGGCCAAGCGCCACCATCCGGAACTCGGCTACTTCGCCCGCCAGGCCCTGCGCCTGCTGGACGACTACCGGGTCCGCAACGGTCGGCTCGACGCCCCCATCCCGATCGGCGAGCTCGGCGGCAGCCTGCGTGTCGAACTCAACCACTCCGACCCCGGCGTCCTCCCGGCCACGTTTCTGAACGAGAGGGGCAGGCTGGGGGACAACGACTCGCGGATCCTCGCGGTCGCCCGCAACCTCCAGGCCGAGGGCTACGACGTCACGGTCGTCTCGAAGGATCTCCCACTGCGCATCAAGGCCTCCTCCGTGGGGCTGCTCGCCGAGGAGTACCGCGCCGAGCTCGCGATCACCGACGCCGGCTGGACCGGCATGGCCGAGTTCGCCCTCTCCGCGGAGCAGATCGACCTCCTCTACTCCGAGGAGCGGCTCTACGTCCCGGACGCCGCCGAACTTCCCGTGCACACGGGACTGATCCTCCAGTCGGAACGCGGCAAGGCCCTGGGCCGGGTCACCGCCGACGGCAGCGTCCGGCTCGTGCGGGGCGACCGCGAGGCCTTCGGGCTGCACGGCCGCAGCGCCGAGCAGCGCATCGCGCTGGACCTGCTGCTCGACCCCGAGATCGGCATCATCTCCATGGGCGGCCGGGCCGGGACCGGCAAGTCGGCGCTGGCGCTGTGCGCGGGCCTGGAGGCCGTACTGGAGCGCCGGCAGCACCAGAAGGTGATGGTCTTCCGGCCGCTGTACGCGGTGGGCGGGCAGGAGTTGGGCTACCTGCCGGGGGACCAGTCCGAGAAGATGAGCCCCTGGGCGCAGGCGGTCTTCGACACCCTCTCGGCGGTGGCCGGGCGGGAGGTCATCGAGGAGGTCCTGAACCGGGGGATGCTGGAGGTCCTGCCGCTCACCCACATCCGCGGCCGCTCGCTGCACGACGCCTTCGTCATCGTCGACGAGGCCCAGTCCCTGGAGCGCAATGTCCTTCTGACCGTTCTGTCCCGGATCGGGGCGAATTCGCGGGTGGTTCTGACCCACGACGTCGCCCAGCGCGACAACCTCCGGGTCGGCCGGTACGACGGAGTGGTCGCCGTCGTCGAGAAACTGAAGGGGCATCCGCTCTTCGCCCACGTCACGCTGACCCGATCCGAGCGCTCGCCGATCGCGGCGCTGGTGACGGAGATGCTGGAGAACCTGTAGGAGCGAACCGGGTGAAAACCCCATAGCAGGACAGTTGGTTGGCGCTGCCCGGCAAAGGCGAAACAGCCTAGCCGGGCGGCGTCATGCTGCACAGGCCTTTGGCGAAACCCGTGGCGACATGCCAGGTGTGACGTTTCCCACGCAACGCAGAATTGCCTTGCGGTGTCGGGGTCCGGCAGAGTCTGTTTTCCGTCAGGCCCCGCATACGGCACAGTTGTATCTCCCCTGAGATGCGTGCACCACCACAACTCCACAAACGTTCGCCGTATGCCGCCCGAGCATCACGCGGCAGCTCCCGCAAGGGAGTTGCCCACGGGTCCGCGCCTCCAGTGACAGAAGTTCCACGGAGGCCAGCGTCAGGGGCACTCTTGCGCCCGCCGGGTCACTGCGGACGCTGCTGGAAGGACATCGTGTGAGCCGGATCTCGGTCCGGGGGTTCGCAGTGGCGTCGGCCACCGCGGTCACCACCGTGGGCGCAGTCGTGGGCGTCGCCGCAGGCGACCCCTCCGCGAACGACCTCGAGACCACCGCGTCCGGGGCCACCCTCCTGACCGACATCCCGGTCGGCGAGCAGGTCGAGGTCCAGAGCGGCTCCCTGGCGCAGCAGGCCGACACCATCGCGCAGGGCGCCGACACCGAGGCCCGCCGCTCGGCCGAGGAGGCCGCCCGCCTCCAGGCCGCCGAGGACGCCAAGGCCAAGAAGGCCGAGGCCCAGAAGGCAGCGGACGAGAAGCTGAAGCAGGAGCGCGAGGCGAAGGAGGAGATCGCCAGCCGCTCCGCCACGCGCAGCGCCTCCGACTTCGCGCCCCAGAGCTCCTACACGGTCGCGCAGGTCAAGGAGATCGCCCGGCAGATCGTCCCGAGCGGCCAGTTCCAGTGCTTCTCCAACATCATCAACCAGGAGTCCACCTGGAACTACAAGGCCGTGAACTCGTCTTCGGGCGCGTACGGCCTGGTCCAGGCGCTCCCCGGGTCGAAGATGTCCTCGGTCGCCTCCGACTGGCGCACCAACCCGGCCACCCAGATCCAGTGGGGCCTGAACTACATGAACGAACGCTACGGCAGCCCCTGCTCGGCCTGGAGCTTCCACCAGGCCAACGGCTGGTACTAGACCCGGCCCGAGCCGCAGCCGCTCGACTCCGGGAAGCCCCGCACCGTCCGACGGTGCGGGGCTTCCCGCGTGTACGGTCTGTCGGAGTGTGTCCGCAGGCGGGGGGAAGGAACGAGATGGGGAACAGGGCAGGCTGGCTCGGCCGGCTCGCGAACAGACTGAGCCGGATGGAGGCCGGACTGGCCGCCCGCCGCGCCGTGGTCGAGGCCGGGGGAGAGGGCATGAGCGAGGCCGAGGGCCAGGGCGGGGGCCCGGCCCGGCCCGCCGCCGGGCCGCCCACCCCGGCGCCCGGAACCTCCGC
>NZ_JACBGN010000493.1 GCF_013401435.1 Streptomyces sp. BR123 | reverse complement strand
CCCCTGACCCCACCCGGGCCCTGGTGCCGCTACCGGGACCAATCGCACGCTGCGCCCGCCAGGAGTGCCGCACGAGTTCCGGGTACTCCTGGCGGAGCCTGCGTGAGCTGGTGCCCCTGAGTGAGTCGACCAGCTTGGACAGAGCCACCTTCGGCGGGAAGTTCACCAGCAGGTGCACGTGGTTGTTCTCACCGTTGAACTCCACCGGCTCGCATTCGAAGTCGGTCAGCCGACCGTGGCAGGAATCCCCGCCCGTTGAGGCGGGGAGCGGAAGTCACTTGACGGCGCCGGCCATCACCCCCGTCGTGAACTGCCGCTGGAACGCGAAGAACACGACCAGCGGCACCACCATCGACAGGAACGCGCCGGGCGCGAGGATGTCGATGTTGTTGCCGAACTGCCGTACCTGCTGCTGGAGGGCGACCGTGACGGGCGGGTGCGAGGAGTCCGCGAAGACCAGCGCGATCAGCATGTCGTTCCACACCCACAGGAACTGGAAGATGCCCAGCGAGGCGATCGCCGGCCCGGCCAGCGGCAGCACCACCCGGGCGAACAGCCGCAGTTCGCCGGCCCCGTCCAGCCGGGCGGCCTCCAGCAGCTCCCGCGGGATCTGCGCGAAGAAGTTGCGCAGCAGGAACACCGCGAACGGCAGCCCGAACGCCGTGTGGAACAGCACCACCCCCGCGGTCGTCTCGAACAGGCCTATGGCGCCGAAGAGTTCGGAGACGGGGATCAGCGCCACCTGCACCGGGACGACGAGCAGGGCGACGACGACGAGGAACAGCCAGTCCCGGCCCGGGAACTCCAGCCAGGCGAAGGCGTATCCGGCGAACGAGCCCAGGACCAGCACCAGCAGGGTCGCGGGCACGGTGATGGCCACCGTGCTCAGCAGCGAGCCGGTGATCGCGTCGTTGGCGAGCAGCCGCTCGTAGTTCCCGGTCGTCAGCCGGGCCGGCGCGGTCAGGGCCTGCCACCAGCCGCCGCGGTTCAGGTCGCCCGGGTCGAGGAAGGAGGAGCCCAGCAGGCCCAGGGTGGGCAGCAGCCAGAACAGGGCCGTGCAGACGAGGAAGACGCGGACGGCCCCGCCGGCCAGGCGGGCGGCTGCGGTCTGCGCGAAGCTCATCGGCGGGCCTCCCGGCGCATGCGGCGGATGTTGTAGAGCATGACCGGCACCACCAGCACCAGCAGCAGCACCGCGATGGCGCTGCCCAGCCCCGCGTCGGCGTCCGTGCCGAAGGAGGTCCGGTACAGCTGCAGGGCCAGGACGTTGGCGTCGTCCTGGACCGAGCCCGGCGCGATCACGAACACCAGGTCGAAGATCTTCATCACGTTGATCACGAGGGTGACGAGGACCACCGCCAGCACCGGCGCCAGCAGCGGGACGGTGATCCGGCGGAACACCTGCCACTCGTTCGCACCGTCCACCCGTGCCGCCTCCAGCAGCTCCCGCGGGACGGAGGCCAGCCCCGCCGCGATCAGCACCATCGCGAACCCGGCCCACATCCACACGTACGCCCCGATGATCGCCGGGGTGACCAGAGACGGGCCCAGCCAGTCCGCCCCCGCGTACGCCTCCCGGAAGTTCGACGCCGGCAGCCGCAGCAGTGCCCCGTCGGCCTTCGCGGACATGCTGAACGTGCCGTCCGCGCGGGCCGTCGCCGACTCCACCACCCGGCCGCCCTTCACCGCCTCGATCCGCATCCCGGCGAAGCCGGACTCCGCAGGGTCGACCGCGTTGGTCCGGCCGCCGCCGCCCCGGGTGAAGTCCTGCCAGACCGTCCCCGTGACCCGGGCCGGCTCCGCCCCGGCGGGACGGGCCGTACGGGTGCCCTCGGGCAGCGCCTCGGGGGCGACGCCGACGAGCGGGAGCAGCACCGGCGTGCCCGCCCGGACCGGCTCGCGGGTGACGTAGCCGCCCGCGTCGGCTCCCTGCCCGGGGGCGAGCGGCGAGTCCCGGCCCGGGCGGGCCTTCGGGAACGCCGAGGCCGGAGCGAAGGTGTCGTGGACCGCGACCAGCACCGCGTTGGCGGCGCCCCGGTCGGGGTCGTGGTCGTAGACCAGCCGGAAGATGATGCCGGCCGCCAGCATCGAGATCGCCATCGGCATGAAGACCAGCAGCTTGAACGCGGCGCCCCAGCGCACCCGCTCGGTGAGCACGGCGAAGACCAGGCCGAGGGCCGTCGCGGCGGCCGGCGCGACCACGACCCACAGCGCCGTGTTCTCCACGGCCGTGCGGATGGCGTCGTCGCGCAGGATCTCCGCGTAGTTGCCCCCGCCGACGAAGCGGTCGCCGGAGCGGTCGAAGAGGCTGCGGTGGACGGAGTAGCCGATCGGGTGCACGACGAGCGCCCCGAGCAGCACCAGCGCCGGGAGGAGGAACGCCGCCGCGACGAGGCGGCGGTGCCGGGCCTGCCCGGACCGCGGGGACGGGGCGGGCCGGCGCGCGGCTTCGCGCGCGGCCGCCCCCGTACCGGCCGAGGGCGTCACGGGGATCAGTTCCCGTACGCCTTGGCCGCCTCCGCCTCCAGTCTGTTCTGGGCGCCCGCCACGTCCGACGGGTTCGCCAGGAAGTCCTGCAGGGCCTTCCACTCGCCCGCGCCCGGGGTCCCGCCGAAGGCCGCCGGCGCCTGGTCCGACATGTCGAAGCGGAAGTCGTCGCCGGCCGCGATCAGGGCCTCGGCGATGCCCCGCTGGATGTCGTTCGGGTACGCGGACAGGCTCACCGCCTTGTTCGGGGACAGGAAGCCGCCCTCGCGGGCCTGGATCTCCGCCGCGTCCGGGGAGGCCAGGAACGTCAGCAGCGCCTGCGCGCCCTTCGACGGCTTCAGCGCCACCGCCACGTCACCGCCCGACACCACCGGCGGCTTGCCGCCGACCGCCGGGAACGGGAACACCAGGGCGTCCTTGCCGATCTTCGCATCGGTCTGGGCGATGTTCACCGCCACGAAGTCGCCCTCGAAGACCATCGCGGCCGCCGGCCGGTCCCCTCCGGAGAACACCTGCGTCACCGACTTCGGGAATTCGGTGGCCAGCGCCCCGCCCGGCCC
>NZ_JACBGN010000492.1 GCF_013401435.1 Streptomyces sp. BR123 | reverse complement strand
CCGCCGCCCTCAGCCCCCTCCGAGCCGTCGCGGACGCCTGACCCGCCGCCGCAGCGCCGCCCCCGTCGACGACGGCCCGGGGATTGCTTCCCCGGGCCCTCGCCGGCTCAGCGCCCGATCAGGCTCCGGAACGCCTCGGGCGTCATCACCTGTGGTCACGCGGACGGGGCGCAGTTCGGCGGGAACCGGGATCCGCTCGCCACTCTGGTTCAGCGCGGCGGCGCACAGTTCGGCGCTCGTGTACGAGGTGCCGTCCTTGCAGTACGCGTCGCCGGACACGCCGCCCACGACCTCCATGTGGAGGCCTTGCGCCGGGTCCCACCGGGTCTCCTGCCTGGCGCCGGCCCGTGGGCCGGCAGCCGCGTTCCCTGCCCACGACTTGCCGTGGGCAGGGCGAAAGCCGACGGTGGGGGCTCCCGAGCGCGTCGTTCCCCCGGTCCGGGAACAGGCCCCGGTGGGCGTCGTTGCGGCGCCCGCCAACGTACGGCTCCCCGGCGGAACCCGAGTCGGCGGCCTGCCCGTGTTCGCCGGTTCAGGCCAGGTGGTCGGCGATCAGGTCGGCGAAGGCCTCCGGGGTGAGGACCTCCACGCCGAGCTCTGCGGCCTTGACCGCCTTCGAGCTCGGCTTGCCGCTCGCCGACGGTGCGGCGACCAGGACGGACGTCTTGGAGTTGACGCTGCTGCCCGCACGCCCGCCGGCCTTCTCGATCAGCGCGTTCATCTCCGACCGGCCGAGCCCCTCCAGGGGGCCGGCCATCTTTCCGGTGACCACGACGACCTTGCCGTCCAGCGGCCCGGCACCCTGCGCCGCCGACGGCTCCTCGGGCTCGGTCATGGTGACGCCCGCCGCGATCAGCTTGTCGATGACCGGGGCGAGGGCGGCGACCTGCTCGACGATGACCGGAGCCTTCTCCGGGCCGATCCCCTCCACGTCCTGCATCGCGGCCGCGTCGGCCTCGCGGATCGCGTCCATCGTGCCGAAGTGCCGGGCTATGCGGCGGGACATGCTGCGCCCGGTGCCGAGCACGCCCAGCGCGCAGAAGACGCGGCTGAGGGGACGGGACTTGGCGGCGGTGATCTGTTCGGCGAGCTTGGCGCCCCGCTTGGCGCTGCCTGACGCGTCGGTGAGCTGGTCGACGGTGAGGGTGAAGAGGTCGGCGACGTCGGTGACGGCGCCGGATTCGACCAGGGAGGCCACGTACGTCTTGCCGAGGCCGTCGATGTCGAGCATCTCGCGCCCCGCGGCGTACTCGATCAGCGCGGGCAGCGCGCACGAGGTGCCCTTGGCGCAGCGCCACCGCTCCTGGGCCTTGTTGATCTCGCCGCCGCAGCGGGGGCACGCCCCGGGCAGCGGCACCTGCGCCGCCCCGGCCGGGCGCAGGCGCACCACGGCCGCCTGGACGCGCGGGATGATGTCGCCGGCCTTGTACACGGTCACGGTGTCGCCGAGGTGGAGGTCGCGGCGGCGGATGTCGGCGGGGTTGTGCAGGGTGGCGCGGGTGACGGTGGTGCCGTCGATCTCGACGGGGGCGAGGATCGCGGTCGGGGCGAGGACGCCGGTCCGGCCGACCTCCCACACCACGTCCTGCAGCACCGTCTGCCGCTCGACCGCGGGCAGTTTGAACGCGATGGCCCAGTACGGGAACCGGGAGCCGAGGCCGGCCGTTTCCTGCTCGGCGGTGTCGTTCAGCTTGACGACGACGCCGTCGATGCCGACCGGCAGGCCTGCACGCATGGCGGCGATCGCGTCGATCTGCTGCTGCGCCTCGTCGAGGCCGGCGACGACGCGCAGCCCGGCGGGGGAGTCCGCGGTCGTCCGGACCCCGGCGGCGGCCACGGCGGCCAGGGCCTCGGCGTGCGTGCCCCCGCCCGGCAGGAACGTTTCGCCGTCCAGCTCGACCGCACCGTACGCCCAGAACGTCATCCGCAGCCGGTACGGCCGGTCCTTCGCCCGCAGCGTGCCCGCCGCGCCGTTGCGCGGGTTGGCGAAGACCTGCGCGCCGTGGGCGGTGCGGACCTCGTTCGCCGTCTCGAACTGCTCCTGGGTGAAGGCCACCTCGCCGCGGACCTCGACCGTGGCCGCCCCGGCCAGCTGCTCCGGGAGCCCGTCGATCTGGCCGATGACATGGCTGACGTCCTCGCCGCGGCTGCCGTCGCCGCGGGTGATGATCTGGACGAGCCGTCCGCCGCGGTACCGGGCGGCCACGGCCGCGCCGTCGATCTTCGGCTCGACGGTGAACCCGCCCTCCGGGGCCCGGCCCAGCCGGCGCTGGACGGAAGCACCCCAGGCCACCAGGCCCTCGGCGTCGAAGACGTTGTCCAGGCTGAGCAAGCGGGTGGTGTGCGCGACGTCCCCCGCCGGGGCCGCGCCGTCGGCGACGAGGCCGGTGGGGGAGTCGGCGGCGACCTCGGCCGGGTTCTCCTCCTCCCAGGCGAGGACGGCCAGCCGGAGCCGGTCGTACGCGGCGTCGTCCAGGGCGCTGTCGCCGTCGCCGTAGTACGCCTGCGAAGC
This sequence comes from Streptomyces sp. BR123, assembly GCF_013401435.1. Lineage (GTDB taxonomy): Bacteria > Actinomycetota > Actinomycetes > Streptomycetales > Streptomycetaceae > Streptomyces. The sequence goes on along the minus strand of NZ_JACBGN010000492.1, from coordinate 548 downwards.
CTCCCGCAGGCGCCGGAGCGCGGCCTCGTACTCGGTGCGGTCGGACATGCGGAACAGCGCCTCATCGGCGGTGAGAATCGTCATGAGGAGATCTTCGCGCGGGGGTCTGACATTGATGCGCGGCCGGGGCCGCCGAAGGCCAGGTACTGCAGGGCCCGCACCGGTTCGGTGCCGGCCGGCCACGGCGGGCTGGGACAGCATCCGGGTGACCAGCCCGGAGCAGGCCGGGAACACCGAGGCGACGATCCCGCCGACGACGGCGATGGCGGCGCCGGGTGCGCGCGCCGGGCTGGGGCAGGCGCGCCGACCCGGTCGCGGCAAGCCGGCCCTGCCGGTCCGGCCCGAGGCGGCTCCGGTCCTGCGCCGGCTCGGCCCGATGCGTCGGCGATGTGGGCGTGCTCGTGCGCCGTGGGCCGGTTGATACCAAGACCGGTCATTTCCGTCAAGCCACGCGTTCGAGTGTCGTGACGCCCCTCCACCCGTCGGGTTTATTGGAAGTACGCCCTCACCGGGAAACCCCGGAAGAGACGGGGCCGGAAACAAAATCC
>NZ_JACBGN010000491.1 GCF_013401435.1 Streptomyces sp. BR123 | reverse complement strand
GGGTGGTGGGAAGGCGGGCGGCGGGGAGCTCCTGCCGGGTGTGGCGGGCGTCGAGGCGGCCCGTGCGCAGCTGGCGGGGCTGACGGTGGCGCCCGTGGGGACGATGGCCGGTTACGGCCGGGACAGGTTCACGCACTGGGCGGAGCAGGGCGGGACGTGCAACACGCGCGAGGTGGTCCTCCGGCGCGACGGTACGGACGTGGTGCAGGACGCGGAGTGCCGGGCCGTCTCCGGGACGTGGAAGAGCCTGTACGACGGGACCGTGGTGACCGATGCGTCGAAGGTGGACATCGACCACATGGTGCCGCTCGCCGAGGGGTGGCGTTCGGGCGCGTCCGCGTGGGACGCCGCCAAGCGGAAGGCGTTCGCCAACGACCTGGCCCGCCCGCAGCTGTTGGCGGTCACGGCGGCCTCGAACCGCTCCAAGGGCGACCAGAGCCCGGACCAGTGGCAGCCGCCGGACCGGTCGAGCTGGTGCCTGTACGGGCGGGCGTGGACGACTGTGAAGTCCGCCTACGGGCTGACGGTCACGGAGGCGGAGAAGAAGACGCTCACGAGGATGCTGGACACCTGCGCGGCATGACGGACGGCCGGCGGCGCTGCGGGCGGGCAGGCGCGGCAGGCAGGCGGCGCCGACGTGCGGGCAGGCAGGCGGCCGGGGCGCGGCGCCGGAGCGGCGCGCCCCGGCCGGGGGGTGCGGGGTCAGGCCTCGTACTCGGTGAGGTCGATGCCGTACACGCGGAGCAGGTGTCCGTGCTCCGGGTCGGTGGCCTCCGCCTCGGGGGCCATGCCGAGCTTCTCGGCCACGCGGTCCGAGGCCCGGTCGCCGGCCCGGACCACGGCGATGACGCGGTCCAGCCCGCGGTCCTGGAGGGCGAACTCCAGGGCGGCCTGGGCGGCTTCGGAGGCGTACCCCTGGCCCCAGTACTGCCGGCCGAGGCGCCAGCGGAGGTCGACGGCCGGCAGCAGCTCGGGCAGGTGCTCGGGCACCGACAGCCCGACCGCTCCGACCAGCTCACCGGAGCCCAGCAGTTCGACGGCGAAGAGGCCGAAGCCCTCCTCGTCCCATTCGTCCTCCCACCGCTCGATCTCGTCGGCGGTCTGCTCCAGGTCGAGCGGGGAGCCGTCGCCGATCCAGCGCATCACCGCCGGATCGGCGTTGATCTCCGACAGGGGGGCGAGGTCGTCTTCGTCCCAGCGGCGCAGGAGGAGGCGGGGGGTGCGGATCTCGGTCATGGCCCCCATCCTGCCGAAACGTCCCCGGCCTGCGGAAATCGGCGGCCGTCAGGGCTGGTGGAAGCGGACCTCGGGCGCATCGGCGGCGGGTCCGTCCAGCAGCGGCTGCGGTATCCCCTTGAGGTGCAGGTCGAAGAAGGCCCCGGCGTAGCGGCGGGTCAGCTCGACCGAGCGGTCGCCGGGCAGCGGGGTCATCCGCGGCAGTCCGAGCCGGTCGCTGACGGCGGGCCAGTCGGTGAAGGTGAAGTGGTGGGAGTCGGCGAAGGTGATCCAGCGCTTCCAGCCGTCGAGCCGGGGCCAGTTGGCGTCCCAGCCGGCCGGCTTGCCGGGGGTGCTGCCGGGGACGGTCCCGGCCCCGCCGAGCAGCATGAAGGGCCGGCCGTCCAGTCCGCCTTCGGGAACGGGCGAGAACAGTCCGCCGTCCATGTCGATGCCGGCGCGGACCCGCGGGTCGGCGGCCATCACGGCGGCCGCGGCGGAGCCCCCCATGGAGTGGCCGGCCGCGGCGATCCGCTTCCGGTCGATCAGGCCGGCGTGCCGCCAGTCCGGGTGCCGCCCGGTGAGCCGGTCCAGCAGGAAGGACACGTCGCGGGCGCGGTTGTCGGCCACCGGCTTGTAGTCCCTCGTCTGCTGCACGATCTCGCATGCCTTGCAGGTCAGGACGCGCCCGCCGGGAAAGCTCGTGCCGGCGGTCTCGTACGCGTGGTCCACGGCGGCGACCACGTGGCCGCGGGAGGCGAGTTCCTCGGCCAGCGAGGTGAGCGTGGCGCGCGGCACGGTGAAGCCGGGCGAGAGGACGACCAGGGGGTGGCGGCCGGCCACGGGGCGTGCGCCGGTACGGGCGTACGCCTTCGTCCCGGCCAGGCTCTCGACCGCGACCTGCTGCTCCAGGCCCCGGTCGGCGAGCAGCAGCCGGGCCTCGTCGTCGGTGAGGTACGGGGCCGAGGGCCCGCCGGTGCCGCGGTGGGCCGGGTAGCGCATGGTGACCATCAGCTCGCGCGGGCCTGACCCGGCCCAGGGGTCGGTGCGGCTGTGGTCGACGAGGTGGAGGGTCTCCTGCCCGACGGCGTACCGGCCGGTGGGGCGGGGCAGTTCGGGTATGACCGCCCCGGTGGTGGCGGGCGCGGACGCGGCGGCCGGCGCGGACGGTGCCCCCGGGGCGGGCCCGGCGGCCGAGGCGGTTCCGGCAGCGGTCAGGACGAGCGGCAGGATCAGGGCGCCTAAGGCGGCGGCAGCGGTGGCGGCGGTGCGGCGTCGGTTCATGGCATCGACGCTACGCGCCGGACACCATGGTGATCGTCGGCTCGGAGGCGGATCGGGGGCTCCGTCCGCAGGAGGGCCTGCCGTCCGCCTCAAGGCTGACGGCAGCCCGGCCCGCGCGGTGTCAGGAGACGCTGATCGAGTCCGGTTCGGCCCGCAGGTACGCGTGGGAGCCGACCGGCTCGTACGCGACCCGACCGATCGGCTCCGGTCCGGCGCAGGTCGGTGTCCGCCATGGCCCCATGGATGGCACGGGCCGCCGGCAGTCCCGTGCCGAGGCGGACTCCGGGCCGGCTCGGCCGGGCCGTACCCGCTCAGGGGCGCTCGAGGCCGGCGCAGGGCGGGGAGTAGGCGACGTACGGCAGGTGGGCCGTCCACTGGGCCCGGGTGATCCGGGGGCCGGTGCGGGCGCACGCTCCGGCGATCACCCGGGCGAGGTCGGTGCCCGCCAGCCGGACGGTGGTGTCGAAGCCGCCGGAGGCGAGCACGCTGCCGTCGGGGCTGAAGGCGACCGAGCCGACGGCGGTGGCGTGGCCGGTGAGGGTGGTGAGCGGCCCTGGGCGGGCTG
>NZ_JACBGN010000490.1 GCF_013401435.1 Streptomyces sp. BR123 | reverse complement strand
CGCCCCCGGCCGCCACGTATTCTCGGTGACCATGAACAACAGCCACCCCGACGCCCCCGACGCCGACGTCACCGCAGAGCTCGCCCGCCTGCGCGACAGCATCGACAACATCGACGCCGCCGTGGTCCACATGCTCGCCGAACGCTTCAAGTGCACCCAGCAGGTCGGCCACCTCAAGGCCCGTCACCACCTGCCCCCCGCCGACCCCCAGCGCGAGGCCAGCCAGATCGCCCGCCTCCGCCAGCTCGCCGAGAACGCCAAACTCGACCCGGCCTTCGCCGAGAAGCTCCTGAACTTCATCATCGCCGAAGTCATCCGGCACCACGAGACGATCGCTGCGCGCGAAGAATAGTGGGCTGACCGGAAGGGTTCACCGTCTCACGGCGCTCCCCCGGCTACCCTGACCCCGGGCACGGGCCCCTCGCCGCGTCGTCGGACCGGGTGCGCCGAGTACGGGCTGCGCCGCGGCCCTCCGCCTCGCGGTGCACCCCACCGGACACCGCCAGCCGGCAAACCTTTCCGGCCAGAGCACCAGAGGGCCACGGCCCGCCCTTCGGGCAGCATGGGCCCATGTCCGCACTGACGCGCAACGAAGCGCAAGCCCGAGCCCGGCTCCTCGACGTCCACCACTACGCCGTCGCCCTCGACCTCACCGGCGGCGAGGACACCTTCGACTCCACCACCACCATCCGCTTCACCGCCCGCACCGCCGGCGACACCTTCGTGGAACTGAAGCCGGACGAACTGCGCTCAGCCGAACTCGACGGCCACCCCCTCGACCCGGCCACCCTCAGCGACAACCGCCTCCCGCTCACCGGCCTGGCCGAAGGCCCCCACGAGCTGCGCGTCGACACCCGCATGCGCTACTCCCGCACCGGCGAGGGCCTGCACCGCTTCACCGACCCCGCGGACGGCGAGACCTACGTCTACACCCAGCTGTTCCTCGACGACGTCCAGCGCGTCTTCCCGGCCTTCGACCAGCCCGACCTCAAGGCCGTCTTCGAGTTCACCGTCACCGCCCCCGCCCACTGGACCGTCCTCGCCAACGGCACCACCCGCCGCACAGGCGACCGCGACACCGACGGCGCCGGCATCTGGACCTCCGCCCCCACCCCCGTGATCTCCACCTACCTCGCCGCCGTCGCCGCAGGCCCCTGGCACAGCATCCGCACCGAACACGCCGGCCTGCCCTTCGGCATCCACTGCCGCCGCTCCCTGGCCCCCCACCTCGACGCCGACGCCGACGAGATCCTCGCCGTCACCACCGCCTGCTACGACCGCTACCACGAGAAGTTCACCGAGCCCTACCCCTTCGACTCCTACGACCAGGCCTTCGTACCCGAGTTCAACGCCGGCGCCATGGAGAACCCCGGCCTGGTCACCTTCCGCGACCAGTACGTCTTCCGATCCGCCGTCACCGACTCCGAACGCCAGCGCCGAGCCATGGTCATCGCCCACGAGATGGCCCACATGTGGTTCGGCGACCTCGTCACCCTCCGCTGGTGGGACGACATCTGGCTCAACGAGTCCTTCGCCGAGTACATGGGCTACCAGACCCTCACCGAAGCCACCCGCTTCACCGGCACCTGGACCGAATTCGGCATGGAACGCAAGCCCTGGGGCTACGACGCCGACCAGCGGCCCTCCACCCACCCCGTCGCCCCCGACGCCGCAGCCGTCCCCGACACCGACTCCGCCCTCCTCAACTTCGACGGCATCTCCTACGCCAAGGGCGCCTCCGCACTGCGCCAACTCGTCGCCTGGACCGGCGAGAAGGACTTCCTGGCCGGCATCAACACCCACTTCGCCCGCCACAGGTTCGCCAACGCCTCACTCGCCGACTTCGTCGACTCCCTCGCCGCCCACACCGACCGCGACGTCCACGCCTGGGCCGACACCTGGCTGCGCACCACCGGCATCGACACCCTCACCCCCCGCATCGAAGAGGCCCACCGCGGCTGGACCCTCACCGTCGACCACCACGGCACCCGCCCCCACCACATCGCCGTCGGCCTCTACGACCGCGAACCCGACAGCACCCTGGAAGCCAGAGCCCACCTCACCCTCGACGTCCCCTCCGACGAGGTCCTCTCCGCCGACGGTCCCCGCCCCGCGCTCCTCCTCCTCAACGACGGCGACCTCAGCTACGCCAAGATCCGCCTGGACCAGGTCTCCCTCGACACCGCCCGGCGCAGCCTCTCCGCCCTCCCCGACCCGCTCACCCGCGCCGTCGTCTGGAACTCCCTGCGCGACATGGTCCGCGACGGCGAACTCGACCCCGCCGCCTACCTCGCCACCGCCGAGTCCCACCTGCCCCACGAGGCCGACCTGGCCATCGTCCAGGGCGTCCTCACCTTCGCCCGCGACAAGATCGCCGACCATTACCTCACCCCCGAACACCGCCCCGCAGCCCTCGCCGCGATCACCACCATCACCCGCGGCCTGCTGCGCCGCACCGAGGACGGCACCGACCCCGGCATGCGCCTCGCCGCCGTACGCGCCCTCATCGACAGCGCCACCCAGTCCGACACCCTCACCGCCTGGCTCGACGACGGCACCGTCCCCGGCGGCCCCGCCCTCGACCCCGAACTGCGCTGGCGCATCCTCGCCCGGCTCAGCGTCCTCGGCGCCGTCGGCGAAGCCGCCATCGACGCCGCCCTCGCCGCCGACCCCAGCGCCACCGGCGAGGAGGGCGCCGCCCGTTGCCGCGCCTCCCTGCCCACCGCCGAAGCCAAGGCCACCGCCTGGAACCGCCTCTTCCACGACGACAGCCTGTCCAACTACCTCTTCACCGCCACCGCCCGCGGCTTCTGGCAGCCCGAACAGGCCGACCTCGTCCACGCGTACGTCCCCCGCTACTACCCCGACGCCATCGCCCTGGCCACCCGCCGCGGCCCCGCCATCGCCGCGGCCGCCGCCCAGCACGCCTTCCCCGCCCACGCCGTCGACGCCGACAACCTCAAGGCCGGCCGGGCCGCCCTCACCGACCCCGACCTCGTCCCCCGCCTCCACCGCGGTCTCACCGACCAGCTCGACGACCTCGCCCGAGCCCTCCGCATCCGCCGGCCC
>NZ_JACBGN010000048.1 GCF_013401435.1 Streptomyces sp. BR123 | reverse complement strand
GTCGGGTCGGGGTCGGCGTCGGGGTTCGGCTGTTGTGCGATTCGGGTCGGGGGAGGTCAGCCGACCAGGCGTTCGTAGGCGGGCAGGGTGAGGAAGTCCGCGTAGTCGGCGTCCAGGGAGACCTGGAGGAAGAGGTCGTGGGCCTCCTGCCACTTGCCGGCTGCGAAGGCCTCGTCGCCGACCTCGGTCCGGATGGCGGCCAGTTCCTCGGCGGCGATCCGGCGGGTGAGTTCGGCGGTGGCGCGCTCGCCGTTCTCGAAGACGACCCCGGCGTTGATCCACTGCCAGACCTGCGAGCGGGAGATCTCGGCGGTGGCGGCGTCCTCCATGAGGCCGAAGATGCCGACCGCGCCGAGGCCGCGCAGCCAGGCCTCGATGTAGCGGATGCCGACCCGGACGGCGCCCAGCAGGCCCTCGTACGTGGGCCTGGCGTCCAGGGAGTCGATGGCGATGAGCTCGCCGGGGGCCACCGAGACGTCCTCGCGGAGGCGGTCCTTCTGGTTCGGCTTGTCGCCGAGGACGGCGTCGAAGGAGGCCATGGCGATCGGGACCAGGTCCGGGTGGGCGACCCAGGAGCCGTCGAAGCCGTCGCGCGCCTCGCGGTCCTTGTCGGCCTTGACCTTCTCGAACGCGATGCGGTTGGCCTCGGCGTCCTTGCGGGACGGGATGAAGGCCGCCATGCCGCCGATGGCGTGCGCACCGCGCTTGTGGCAGGTGCGGACGAGCAGTTCGGTGTACGCGCGCATGAACGGGGCGGTCATCGTGACCGCGTTGCGGTCCGGGAGGACGAACTTCTCGCCGCCGTCCCGGAAGTTCTTCACGATGGAGAACAGGTAGTCCCAGCGGCCCGCGTTGAGGCCGGCGGCGTGGTCGCGCAGTTCGTAGAGGATCTCCTCCATCTCGTACGCGGCCGTGATGGTCTCGATCAGGACCGTCGCGCGGACCGTCCCCTGCGGGATGCCGACGTGGTCCTGGGCGAAGACGAAGACGTCGTTCCACAGGCGCGCCTCCAGGTGGGACTCCGTCTTCGGCAGGTAGAAGTACGGGCCCTTGCCGAGGTCGATCAGGCGCTGCGCATTGTGGAAGAAGTACAGGCCGAAGTCCACCAGCGCGCCCGGCACCGGCCGGCCGTCGACCGTGATGTGGCGCTCCTCCAGGTGCCAGCCACGCGGCCGCATGACGACGGTGGCGAGCTCCGCGGCGGGCTTGAGAGCGTACGCCTTGCCCGTGCGCGGGTCGGTGAAGTCGATGCGGCGCTCGTAGGCGTCGATCAGGTTCAGCTGGCCGAGGACCACGTTCTCCCAGGTGGGGGCCGAGGCGTCCTCGAAGTCGGCGAGCCAGACCCTGGCGCCCGAGTTGAGGGCGTTGACGGTCATCTTGCGGTCGGTCGGACCGGTGATCTCCACACGGCGGTCGTTCAGGGCGGCCGGGGCCGGGGCGACCTGCCACTCGCCCTCGCGGACCTGTGCGGTGTCCGGGAGGAAGTCGAGCCGGGAGGTGCGGGCGATCTCGGCGCGGCGCTCGGCCCGGCGGGCCAGGAGCTCGTCGCGGCGGGGGGTGAACCGCCGGTGGAGCTCGGCCACGAAGGCGAGGGCCGCCTCGGTCAGGACCTCGTCCTGGCGGGGCAGGGACTCGGCGTTGACGAGGGCCGGTGATGACGGCGCTGGTGCGGACATGTCTGTCACTCCTTCGGCGGCGGTGCCTGGCGGCCGCGGGGGAATGCTCGCCGGGGACGGCACGCAGTGCCGTCGGGGGTGCAGAGTTCCGGGATACGGTCGCGGGCGCCGTCTGGGGTTCAGGGCGCTTCTGACCAGTGGATAGTAATTTCCTCATGGTGGAAGTTCAATGGTTTGTTGACGTCGAGATTCTCTGAGTCGACAGAGTCCCGGTGGCAGTGGCCCTCAGTGCCATACCGGTCACAGCCCGCCCGAGGCCTCCGCCTGCCCGGCCTCAGGCAAGTCGGGCCAGGTCGGGCGGGGTGTCGATGTCGTACGCCTCCGCGACGTCCCCGCACTCCACCAGCGTGAGCTCGTCCGCGTGCCGTGCCAGGTGCACCCGCGCGCCCCTGTCACCCGTCGCCGTGGCCGCGATGTCCGCCCACCGGTCCGCCCCGAAGAGCACCGGATGCCCGCGCTCCCCGCCGTACGCCGCCGCCGCCAGGCTCGCCGGGGACCGGTACGCCGCGAGGACCCGGGCCACGGCCGCCGGACCGATGCCCGGCTGGTCCACGAGCGAGACCAGGGCCGCGCTCGCCCCCGTACCGGCGAGCGAGGCAAGCCCGGCCCGCAGCGACGAGCCCATGCCCTCGTCCCAGTCCGGGTTGTCGACGACCGTGCAGCCGCTCAGGTCCGCCCGCTCGCGGACCTCGGCGGCGGAGGCGCCGAGCACCACGTGCAGCGGGCCGCAGCCCGCCTCGCGCAGCACCCGCACCGCGTGCTCGACGAGCGGGCGCCCGCGGTAGGGCAGCAGGGCCTTGGGGCGGCCGCCGAGGCGACGGCCGCCCCCGGCCGCCAGCAGCAGCCCGGCGATCACCGGGGCCGAGGGCTGCCGGGACGGGACGGGGCGGCCGGTGTGCCCGGGGACGCCGGGGAGGGGATCCGAGGGGGAGTCGGCTGGCATGGCAGCGATTCTCGCCCCTGCGCCGGGGCCGTGGTGTGCGGCGGCCGGGCGAGGGTGCGCCACAGGGTCCGCCGCAGCGAGGCGACCACGGTGCCCAGCCTCAGCGGTTCGCAGACGCGCTTCCCGACGGCGGCCGCCGACGCCCGCTCGTCCCGGTCCGTGAGGACGGCGGGCGGGGTGGTCTGCGAGGCGAGCGGGGTCCGGACAGCAGACATCGGGGATCTCCTTGCCGATCATGGGCCAATGCCGCGAGTCTGGACCCTGATTGGCCTGACAGGCAGAGCCAATCGGGGGAGGTTGGCGTGGCGAACGGGCGAGTGGTCCGGACGGCGGACATGACGGTCGGCAGCCGCGCCCTCGCGGCGCTGCTGCCCGCCGGGGTACGGGCCCGGCCCGGCTACCGGTCGCTCGCCGAAGCCGTACGCTCCCTGGTCCTCGACGGCCGCATCCCCCTGCACGTACGGCTGCCCGCCGAACGCGAGCTCGCCGACGCGCTCGGCGCCAGCCGGGCCACCGTCACCGCCGCCTACGACCTGCTGCGCGAGAGCGGCTACTGCCGCAGCCGGCGCGGCTCCGGCACCTGGACCGAACTGCCCGACGGCCACGGCCCGGTCGGCGCCCACCTGCTGGACGCGACCGCCGGCCGGCGCACCGGCCGGGACGGCGGCATCGACCTCGCCGTCGCGGCCATGGGAGCCCCCGAGGGAAGCCTCTCCGAGGCCCTCGCCCGGGCGGCGGTCCGCCTGCCCGCCCTCGCCCGCGAGCCCGGCTACCACCCCTTCGGGCTGCCGGAGCTGCGACGCGCCGTCGCCGACCGGTTCACGCGGCGCGGCCTGGCCACCCGCCCGGAACAGATACTCGTCACGGCCGGCGCCCAGCAGGCGTTCGTCCTCGTCGCGAGCCTGCTGTGCCGGGCCGGCGACCGCGTGGTGACGGAGAACCCGACCTACGCGAACGTCCTCGACGCCCTGCGGCACGCCCGCCTGCGCACCGTGCCCGTCGCCGTCTCCGACGCGGGCTGGGACATGGAGACCACCGAGTCCACGCTGCACCAGACCGCGCCGAGGCTGGCGTACGCGATCCCGGACTTCCACAACCCGACGGGCGCGCTGATGCCGCCCGAACAGCGGCTGCGGCTGCTGGCGGCGACCCGCCGGACCGGTACCTGGCTGGTGGTCGACGAGACCATCGCCGACATCGCGCTCGACGGGCCGGCCCCGCGGCCGCTGGCCTCGCTGGGGCCGCGGGGCGCGTCCGACCACGTCGTGACGATCGGCTCGCTCAGCAAGACGCACTGGGGCGGGCTGCGGGTGGGCTGGATCCGGGCCGCGGAGAAGCTGGTCACCGAGCTGGCCGCAGTGCGGGTGGCGGCCGACATGACCGGCTCGGTGCTCGACCAGCTGGTCGCGCTGACCCTGCTGGAGGGGGAGGAGCAGACCTTGCCGGCCCGCCTCGCGCAGCTGCGGGAGCGGCGCGGGGCCCTCGTACGGGCGCTGCGGCGGCACACCCCGCAGTGGTCCTGGCGGGTTCCGCCGGGCGGACTGTCGCTGTGGGTGGACCTCGGCGCGCCGGTGAGCTCGGCGCTGGCGGAGCGGGCCGCCGCCGGCGGGGTGCACATCGGGCGCGGGGCCCGCTTCGGAGTGGACCCGGGCACCTTCGAGCACCGGATCCGGATCCCGTACACGCTGCCCGCGGACCGCCTGGAGGAAGGGATGCGCCGCCTCGCCGAGGCCTTCCACGGCGGCGAGCCGCTCGCCCCATCGGTGGAACGCCCCCACTGGGTGGCATAGCGGGGGGCCGGAGGGGCTCAGCCGACGTCGGTGCGGGTGAACCGCCACAGGGCGGCCGCGGCGACGGGCAGCAGGTAGACCGCCAGGGCGGCGAAGCCATGGGTCGCGGTCGTGCCCTGGCGCATGGCGGCGCAGGCGATCTCGCCCACGCAGTCGGTCTTGTCGGTCAGCATCAGCAGCCGTTCGTTGAGGACGGCGAAGGCGATGCCCGAGAAGTGGGACTCCGTCAGCGAGGGAACGTAGTCCTGGACCAGGCGTTCGGCGACGACGAGATAGGCCAGGGCAATACCGATCGCCACCGTCAGGCTGCGGGTCAGCATGGCCAGGGCGTAGCCGAGCAGGGCCACCAGCCCGACGAAGAGCGCCCCTCTGAGCACGATGGCGGCCAGTACGGTCCAGAAGTGAGCGTCGGCGGCGGCGGTGGTGCCCCGGAAATGGGCCGTGACCAAGAGCAGTGGCACCAGGAACACCGCTGCCGCCAGGGCGGTCGTCGCCGCGACGGCGGCCACGAGGAGACCGCGGGTGGCGAACAGGCGGGCACGGCGCGGCTCGGCGGCGACGAGGTTGAGGATGACGCGGGAGGACCAGTCGGCGCCTCCGCTGAAGATTCCGAAGACGAGTCCGGCCACCGTGACACCGGACAGTACGGCGCGCAGGTCCACGAAGGTCGCCTTGGTCAGCTGGTAGCGCGGATCGTCGTAGAAGTACTGCGCCGACAACTGAGCCACGGAGCCCGGCCGCCGTGCCGCCTCCGCGGCGTACTGCCGGGACGCGGCCTCGGCCTCGCGCCACGCCGCGGCCGTGTCCGTGTGGTGGCCGAGATATGCGGCGGCCGCGTACACGAGGAGCAGCAGCGGCAGCGCGTACAGGGCCCAGCGGACCGGCCGGGGGCTCAGGATCCGGCGCAGTTCGGAGCGTACGAGGCGGCGGAGGGGAAGCGGCCTGCAGCGGTCCGCGGGAGGAGGGACCGCTGGTCCCGCCGGGCGTGCGACTGCTGTCGTCATCAGGTGATGTCCGTTCGGGTGAAGCGCCACAGGGCCACCAGCAGCACCGGTACGAGATAGATCAGTACGCCGACGAACCCGTCCGCGGCCGTGAGGTCGACGTGCACCGCCTCGCACCCCGGACCGGCGATGCAGTCGGACTCGGCCATGGGGATCACGGGTTTCTCGTTGAGCACGGCGAAGACCAGCCCGTTCATGTCGTACTCGGCACCGCGCGGCCCGCGGCCGCCGAAGACCTGGTCCGCACCGGCGAGGTAGAGGAACCCTACGGCGAGGGCGACGGACGCCTTGCGCGTCACCATGGCGAGGCTGTAGCCGAGCAGGCAGAGCAGTCCCACGAGGACCACGCCCCGCAGGTACTGGCTGATGAGGACCGCCCAGTAGCCGCCGTCGAGACCGGCCGTGCTGCCCCGGGTGTGCGCGGCGAGCAGGAGCAGGGGGACGAGCAGCAGTCCGGCGGCGGCGGTCGTGGCCATCGACAGGCCGGCGGCGAGCAGGGCCCGCGTGGCGAACAGTCTGAATCGGCGCGGCTCGACCGCCGCGAGGGTGAGCATGACCCGGGAGGACCAGTCGGATCCTCCGGCGACCATGCCGAAGACCACGGCCGCGGCGGCCAGGGCGGTGATGACGGTGCGCAGATCCCCGAAAGACAGCGTGTCCATGAGGTAGCGCGGGTCGTGGAAGTAGTTCCGCGCGCTGACGCCCTGCCCGATCGGGAGCCCGTAGGTCTTGGCGTCTGCGAGGAAGCGGGCGTACCGCTCGTCGGCCGTACGCCAGGCAGCGGCCGTATCGGGGTTGTGGAGCAGCAGTTTGGACAGCCCGAAGGCGGCGATCGCCAACGGCAGCCCGATCGCCGCGAAGCGCATGGCGCGCGGGGCCCACAGGCGCTGCAGCTCGGCCCGGACGAGGCGGCGCCAGGGCAGCGCGCCGCCGTCGGTGCGGTGCCGCGGCGCAGTGACGGCCCGGTCAGCTGCCATGGCGTAACTCCTGCTGCGCGGTGGCCGCGTCCGCCGCGTCCGCCGCGTCCGCCGCGCGGACGGCGGCGACGTAGACGTCCTCCAGGGACGCCGACTCGATCAGCAGCTCGCGGGGGTAGACGGCCCGGTCGGTGAGCAGCCTGAGCACTTCGGAGCCGTCGGCGGTGTCCGGGCCGTCCGGGTCTTCCGAGCGCTTCGGGTCGGATACGGGTGACGCCACCTGCAGCTCGGGTCCGGTGGGTCCGGTCGCGGGGACGGCCGTGTACCCGTGGCCGGCCAGCACGGACTGGGCGGTCACCGCGTCGTGGACGCGCACCACCAGGCGCGAAGTGCCCTGGCTGAGGAGTTCGGGGACGCTCGCGTCGCAGATCACCCGGCCGTTGCGGACGATCGTCACCCAGTCGCTGACGAGTTCCACTTCGGCGAGGATGTGCGAGGAGACGACGACGGTCATGCCGCGCTCGTCCCGCAGCTGCTTCAGCAGTTCCCGCATGTGGCGGACGGCTTCCGGGTCCAGGCCGTTCATCGGCTCGTCCAGTACCAGCAGGTCGGGCCGGGAGAGCAGCGCGGCGGCGACCCCGAGGCGCTGCTTCATGCCGAGCGAGTAGCCGGAGTACGAGCGCTTGGCGGCCCCGTCCAGGCCGACCAGGCTCAGGACGTCGGCGACCTCGCTCCGGTCCGCGCCGTGCAGTTCGCCGAGGAGCCGCAGGTTGTGCTCCCCCGTGAGCGAGCCCGTGAAGGCAGGGCCCTCGATGAGGGCTCCCATCCGGCGCGCGACGAAACGCTGGCCGGCCGGAAGCCCGTGGCCGAACGCGGTGATCGTGCCCCGGTCGGGGCGGACCAGTCCCAGGAGCGCCTTGAGCGCTGTGGTCTTGCCGGATCCGTTCGGGCCGAGCAGCCCGACGACGGCTCCCCGCGGGATGGACATGGAGAAACCGTCGAGAGCGACCTGTCGCCGCCCGCGCGCGGTCCGGAACGACTTGTGCACCTGGTCGAAGCGGACCAGGATCTCCGGCGCACCGCCCGTGGTCATCCCTGACCGCCTGCCTGGGCGAACGTGCCGGACCTGGGAACGGCGTAGCCGATCGCGCACTGTCCGAGGCGGTTGCCCGCGTCCCAGGACTTCTGGTTCATCGGGGCCAGGTACACGCTGATGAGCTCGCCCCGCCGAGAGCCGATCATCGGAGCGAGTGTCGGCTCGCACGCGGTGCGCATCAGGTCCATCACCCCCCGGTCACCGGGGAACGCGGCGGACGCCTCGGCCGACAGGGTCACTTGGGAGACGACCTCCAGGAAGTGGGGCGTTGTGCAGTCGACGACCCCGATGGACTGGTCGGCCTGCACGTCGTCCCGGTGGTTGGAACACATGCCGGTCTTGAGGTCCTTGAAAGCCACCGGCGTGCCCTGGGGCAGGTCCTTGAAGGGATCGGCCCCGGCCGGGGGCCCTGACGGGCGCCCGGCGTCCGAAGCCGCCGACCCGTTCGGTTTGTCGTCCACGGTGGCGCATCCGGTCAGCGTCAGCAGACCGAGGGCCGCCGTCACCAGCACGGGATTTGAGGCACGACGCATATTTGCTCGCCTTCGGTTGTGCGGGAACCCGTCACCCCCTGCGCAGGTAATTTGCTTCTGCGCAGGGGGTGACGAGTTAGTCAACAGTCAGGATCAGCACTTGCGGGTACCGTAGTACGTGTCCGCCGTGTCGCCATCATCCCCGCCGTTGTTGTCGGCGTACCAGTCGACCAGGCCGTTGGCGTAGGCGCCGACGTAGTGGTTACCGGTGCGGTGGCCGTGGCCGGAGGCCCAACTACCAGGCTCGGCGCCCGGGTTGCCGTTGATGTAAACCGAGCCCCAGTCGCACCGGGTGTCGGCCTGAGCCGACGTGGCACCCCCGCCGACAACCGCCAGGCTGCTCAGTACCGCAGCCGCCGCACCCATGGCACCGATGCGTCGCATGTTCTTCATGGCCCCGCCCCTCATCGATTCGTGTTGCGTTGGTGATTTGCTTGATCAGCCTGCTTCGCCGCCTCCGTCAAGGTCAACAAGGTTTAAAGGCGTGACGTGAAATCACCGTTCAGCGGCTCGCGGAGCAGACAGTTCCACGCTTGCTCCGCGTCACTACCCCGCACATATCCAGAGGGAAAATGCATGCGGGGGCGCCGCTGCAGCTACGCGGTGTGAACAGAGTGATAAGCGAGAATAAACATTCCGCTCAGGGTGGTCCGCAGGTTTGACGGGAACCCACCAACAGGCACGAAACGATGCGGCGACCGGATCCGGTCGTGGTGGCGCGTCGACGCGCCCCGACCGGCTGGTGGCCGGAGCGGTCCGCCCCGGCTGGCGGCCCGGCGGCCTACGGGGTGCGGATGAGGCGGCGGGTGGTGGCCGCGGCCACCGCCGCGGTACGGGAGTCCACGCCGAGCTTGGCGTAGACGTGCACCAAGTGGGATTTGACCGTGGCCTGGCTGAGGAAGAGCCGCTTGGAGATCTGCTGGTTCGACAGGCCGTCGGCCACCAGCTGGAGCACCTCGAGCTCCCGCTTCGTCAGCGCCTCCGCGGGCATCCGCATCCGATCCATCAGGCGCAGCGCCACCGCCGGGGCCAGCGCCGACTGGCCCGCCGCGGCGGTGCGCACGGCCGCGGCCAGCTCCTCCGGCGGGGCGTCCTTGAGGAGGTAGCCCGAGGCGCCGGCCTCGACCGCAGCCAGGATGTCCGCGTCCGTGTCGTACGTGGTCAGCACCAGCACCCGGGGCGCCCCGGTCCGGGCGGTGATCTCCTCCGTCGCCGCCGAGCCGTGCATGCCCGCGCCGAACTGGAGGTCCATCAGGACGACGTCCACCTCCCCGCCGGCGGCCAGCTCCACCGCCCGCTCGGCGGTCGCCGCCTCCGCGACCACCGTGAAGTCCGGTTCGGTGTCCAGCACCGCGCGCAGCCCGGCCCGGACCACCGGGTGGTCGTCGGCCAGCAGCAGTCGGATCGTCATCAGGAGGCCTCCAGGTGTTCCGCGGCACCGGGGGTGTCCGCAGCGGCCGCGGGGGTGGCAGGGGTTGCGGCATCCGCGGTGTTCGCGGGCAGTGGCAGGGTGACGGCCACGGCGGTGCCCTGGCCCGGCGCGGACTCCACGGTGAACAGCCCGCCCAGCGTCTCGGCCCGCGCCCGCATCGCCGGCAGCCCGAAGCCGCCTTCGCCGGAGGGGGCGCTGGCCGGGTCGAAGCCGGCCCCGTCGTCCACGACGTCCAGCGTCACCGAGGCGTCCATGAAGGTCAGGGTGATCTCGGCGCGCCCGGCCGCCGCGTGCCGCACCACATTGGCCAGCGCCGACTGCGCGATCCGCAGCAGGGCGACCTCGTACGGGGTGGGCAGCTCCCGCGGGGTGCCGCTGACCGAGAAGCGGGCCTGCGGCGTCGACGCGCACAGCCGCTCCAGCGCGCCGGCGAGTGAGCCGTGTTCCAGGTCCGGAGGGGTCAGCGCCCGGACGAACCGGCGCGCTTCGGCGAGGTTGTCCTGGGCGGCCTCCCGGGCCCGGCCGATGTGCTCCAGGGCCGGGGCCAGCCGCGGGTCCCGCTCGGGCAGGGCCCGCTCGGCGGCCCGCAGCAGCAGCTGGATGGAGGACAGCCCCTGGGCCAGGGTGTCGTGGATCTCCCGGGCCAGCCGCTCCCGCTCCGCCAGGGTCCCGGCGTCGCGCTCGGCGGCGGCCAGCTCGGCCCGGGTGGCGATGAGCTCCTCGATCAGCTCCCGGCGGCGTTCGCTCTCCCGGTACAAGGCCTGGTAGCCGAGGACGGTCGCGACGGCCACGGCGGCGCCGAGCAGCGGCCCGAGGAAGGCGCCCGGGGTCACGGTGCCGCTGTGGCCGAGGAACGAGGCGATGGCCGCGCAGGCGGTGACGGCGACGGCAGTGATGCCCCAGCGCAGCCGCAGCAGGTGCAGCTCCAGGAAGTACAGCGGGAACGCGAGCCACAGCCCGTCGGGGGAGAGCACCAGCAGCCCCGCCCACACCGCGCCGAGCGCCGCGAGCCACAGCCCGGCGGCCGCGGTCGATCCGCGGACGGCGGGGGAGCGGGCGCCGGCCCCGTACACCGCGGCCAGCACGGCGCAGACGGCGACCACCGCGCCCGCGGCGGGAACGGAGTGGGCGACGGCCCGCCCGGCGGCGAGTACGAGCAGGGCGGCCAGCAGGGCGTGCAGGCACAGCCGCAGGACGCGGGAGACGGGCGTGAGGGGGCGGGGAGGCGACGCAGTCATGGCCCGACCAGCGTAAGCGGGTCCCGGGCGGCCCCGGTCAATCGAAAGTTTGATGTCCGGATGCGTCCTTCGATACGAGGATCGCTCCCGTGGCGCGATGCCCGGGGGGCGGGCGGCAGACCAGGGTGGGGGACATGTTCGTTGCTTGGAGAGATCTGCGGTTCGCGAAGGGCCGCTTCGCCCTGATGGGCTCGGTGGTCCTGCTGATCACCCTGTTGGTCGGCCTGTTGTCCGGGCTCACCGCCGGACTGGCCCGGGAGAACATCTCGGCCGTCACCGGCCTGCCCGCCACCCACCTGGCCTTCGCCGAGCCACCCGGGGACCAGAAGGTGTCCTTCACCAACTCCCAGGTGCCCGAGAAGGCCTGGCAGGCCTGGCGGGACCGGCCCGGCGTGAAGTCGGCGCAGCCGCTCGGCATCCGCACCACCAACGCCGCCGCGGGGGAGCGCACCGCCGCCGTCTCCGTCTTCGGCGTGGACCCCGCCGGCCCGCTCGCGCCGCCCACCGCCGGCCTGGGCCGGGGCCGGGTGGTCCTCGCGGAGAAGGCCGCGCAGGAGCTCGGGGGCCTCACCGCCGGATCCCGGCTGAAGATCGGCCCGCTCGAACTGGCCGTGGCCGCCGTCTCCGGGACCGCCGCCTACAGCCATACCCCGGTCGTCTGGATGGACCTGAACGACTGGCAGCGCATCGGCAACCCCGGCACAGTCCCCGACACCGCCGCGACCGTCGTCGCCCTGGACGCGCCCGATGCCTCCGGCGCCGCCCTCGCCGCCGGCGACACGGCCGCCGGGACGCGGGCGCAGACCATCGACGAGGCCCTCGGCGCCATAGGGTCGTACCAGGCCGAGAACGGATCGCTGCAGCTGATGCGCGGCTTCCTCTTCGCGATCTCCGCGCTCGTCATAGGGGCCTTCTTCACCGTCTGGACCATCCAGCGGGCCGGTGACATCGCCGTGCTGAAGGCGCTCGGCGCCTCCACCCCGTACCTGCTGAGGGACGCCCTCGGCCAGGCCGTGGTCATGCTCGCCATCGGCACCGGGCTCGGCACCGCTCTCGCGGCCGGCACCGGCGCGCTGATCAGCGGCGGCGACGTGCCCTTCGTCCTCGACGCCGCGACCGTCCTGGCACCCGCCACGATCATGATCGTGCTCGGAGCACTGGGCGCCGCCCTGTCCATCCGGCGGATCACCGCCGTCGACCCCCTGACCGCGCTCGGGAGCGCCCGATGACCCTCTTCGTCCACGACGTCACGCTCACCTACCCGGACGGCGAGAGCCGGCTGACCGCCCTCGACAAGGTCTGCCTGGAGGTGGCCGCCGGCACCGTGACGGCCGTGGTCGGGCCCTCCGGCTCCGGCAAGTCCAGCCTGCTCGCGGTCGCCGCCACCCTGGTCACCCCCGACTCGGGCCGGGTGGAGGTGGCCGGGCAGGACACCACGGTCCTGTCTCCGGCGGAGAAGGCCGCCCTGCGCCGCGAGAAGATCGGCATCGTCTTCCAGCAGTCCAACCTGCTGGCCTCGCTGACCGCGGCCGAGCAGCTCCAGGTCATGGCCCACCTGTCCGGCCGTCCCTCGAAGGCCCTGCGCCGCCGGGCGCTGGAGCTGCTGGACGCGGTCGGCATGGCCGACAAGGCGGACAAGCGCCCGCACCAGCTCTCCGGCGGCCAGCGCCAGCGGGTGAACATCGCCCGCGCGCTGATGAACGAGCCGGCGGTGCTGCTGGTCGACGAGCCCACCAGCGCCCTGGACCACGAGCGTGGCGCGTCCGTCCTCGACCTGCTGGTCACCCTCACCCGGGAGCGCGCGACGGCGACGGTGCTGGTCACCCACGACCGGACCCACCTGGAGCGGATGGACCGGACGGCGACGATGACCGACGGCCGCCTCACCGAGACCGCCGCGGTCACGGACACGGCGGTCGGTCCTGCGGCCGCGGCCGGTTTCGCGGCCGGTTTCGTGGCCGGCTCCGCGGCCCCTTCCGCGGCTCCTCAGCCGGCGGGACGTGCCGACGGCGCGAGGTAGGCGCGCCACGGGCGCCCGTCGGGGAGGGCGGGCAGCGGGTGCGGCCGCCAGCCGCCGGCCCACCGCGGCGGGGCGGCGCCGTCCTTCACCAGCACCACCGTGGGCATGCGGGCCGCGAGGGCGGTGATGCCCGCGGAGCTGATGCTGCCGTCGTGGCCGCCGTACACCTGGCGCGAGGCGCAACCCGCGCGGAACGCGACCCGGACCGCCTCCTCGCCGCTGACGACGCACGGCGGCCGTACGCCCCTGCGGTGCAACTCGGCCGCCACGGCGGTGAGGGCCGCCCGCATGTCCCGGCTGCGGGCCGCCACCGTGGCCGCGAGCAGCAGCTGGAGCGTGAGGTGCGCGGCCAGCGCCAGACAGAGGGCGGTTCGGACGAAAGGGTGTCTGCGGGACGCGCCCGGCAGCCGGGCCAGGCAGAGCGCGGCGGGCAGCACGAGCAGGGCGTACGCGGGCAGCAGGAAGCGCGGGGCGGCGTACCCGACCATCAGCAGGTAGGGCGCGGCCAGGGACAGCCCTGCCACGGTGGCGACCAGGACCGGCCGCAGCAGCTCCGTGCCTCGGTACGCGGCGACCAGCCCGCCCGCGACCAGCAGGGGCAGGGCGAGCCACCACAGCCCGGTGAGCGGCTGGCTCCACGGCCCGTCGCAGGGGCGGCACAGGGTCCGGCCGCCGAGGGCGCGCAGGTGGTCCCAGAAAGCGGGGTGCCAGCCGATCCCGCCCTGGATCTCGCCCGCCCGGTGCAGCCGGGCGAGGACGCCTCCGTAGTTCAGGTGTGCCTCGACCAGCCACGGGGCCCAGCCGGTCAGGGCGCCGGCCGCGAGCACCGCGGGCAGGGCGGGACGCCGGAGGGCCGGGACGACCGCCGCCGCGCAGGCCAGGGGCAGGACCAGCCAGAAGGCGTCGGCGGGACGCATCAGCGCGGCGAACGCCACGGCGACGCCCGTCCCGGCGAGGGCCGGGCGGTCCGAGCGGTCGGCGGCGGCGCGCAGGAAGCAGCCGGTGGCGGTCAGCGCCGCGAAGGCCACCCAGAGGTTGGGCATGGCCTGCGGCCCGTACGTGAGGGTGGGCCACAGCCCGGTGAACAGCAGGCCGGCGAGGGCGAGCACGGGGACGGGCAGCAGCCGGCGCCACACCCACAGCGCGAGCAGCAGGGCGGCCGCGGCCAGCAGCGCCAGGTACACCCGCAGGGCGAGGACGGAGGGCGTGACGGCGGCGACCGGGGCGACGAGCCAGCTGATGCCGCGGGCGCGCGGGGCGCTGAAGAAGGCGGCGGGGGCGTCCCGGGCGACCTGGCTGACGTACACGGTCTCGTCCCAGCCGAGGCCGGTGCCGGGCACGGCCAGGACGAGCTGGGCGAGGCCGTAGACGGCGGCGACGGGCGCCAGCCGGGCCAGGTCGCGGCGGCGTGCCGCCCGGTCCTGCGCGGACGGCGGGCGCAGGGCGCGCCCCGCCGGGGGCGCGGTGAGGGAGTCGCGGGCCATGGGCGGACCTCGGGGACCTCGGGGGAGACACGGGCAGGTGCGCACCACGCTGCCCCGCGCGGTCCTGCCCCGCCACGCGAACACCGGCACCCGGCCCAATGCTTCCGGGCCCGCGCCGGTGACCTTCGCCCGCGCCGGTGACCCGGGCCCGCGCCGGTGATCCTCGCCCGCGCCGGTGACCGGGCCCGCGCCGACGCCTCGGTTCAGCAGGGTGCCGGGCCTTGCCCGGACCCGCGCCTCGAACGCCGGCGAGGCCGGATTCCGCCGCTCCCGGAGGCGAACGGCTGCGAACGGCCCCGGGCCCCGGCCGGGGCCCGTGAGGTCAGGCGGGGTTCTGGCTCTGCAGGGCCACGGACAGCTCGGCCGCCACGTCCTGCAGGATCGGCACGATCGACGTGGTCAGGTCCTCGGTGACGCGCCCGGCCGGGCCCGAGATGGAGATCGCGGCGGCGGTCGGCGAGTTCGGCACCGACACGGCCAGGCAGCGGACTCCTATCTCCTGCTCGTTGTCGTCGACCGCGTAGCCCAGCTTGCGGACCTGCTCCAGCGCCTCGAGGAAGCCCTCGGGGGTGGTGATGGTCTTCTCGGTCGCGGCCGGCATGCCGGTGCGCGCGAGCAGGGCCCGTACCTCGTCGGCCGGGGTGTGGGCGAGCAGGGCCTTGCCGACGCCGGTGGAGTGCGGCAGCACCCGGCGGCCCACCTCCGTGAACATGCGCATGGAGTGCTTGGAGGGCACCTGGGCGACGTAGACGATCTCGTCCCCGTCGAGCAGGGCCATGTTGGCCGTCTCGCCGGTCTCCTCGACCAACCGGGCGAGGTAGGGCCGCGCCCAGGTGCCCAGCAGGCGGGACGCGGACTCGCCGAGGCGGATCAGTCGGGGGCCGAGGGCGTACCGCCGGTTGGGCTGCTGCCGGACGTAGCCGCACGCGACGAGCGTCCGCATGAGACGGTGGATCGTCGGGAGCGGCAGGCCGCTGGCGGTGGACAGCTCGCTGAGGCCGACCTCGCCACCCGCGTCGGCCATGCGTTCGAGCAGATCGAAGGCGCGCTCCAGGGACTGGACGCCACCGCCGCCGGTGGTGGGCTTGGCGGAAGCGTCGGTGGTGCTGGCGCTGGACGTCGGCACGGCGCGGTCCTTTCGGTGCAGGCGGGCAAGGATGCAGCCTACCGGTCGGACGGCATCGGCCCCAGGGTCGGGGCGGTGCCGTCCCCGCCGGTCAGGGCGGGTCCGTCCGGGTGGCGGAGGTGTCCGGGAAGTTACCGGGCCGGCCTGCCCCGGCGATAGTTGCATTCTGTATGGCGAAATCTTAATTCCATTCTGTGGAAACATCCAACTGCGGCCGCGACGCGTCGGTGCACCGTCCGGACCCTGGTGACGCTCTTGACTGGCCCCCGGATCGGCATGAAGACTCCGTCAAGTCAACAGAACGTTGAATTTCGCTCTGTGGAAGTAGATGGGGAGGTTCCGGCGTGTCCGACGACGTGGAACTGGTACTGCGCTCGACTCGCGTCATCACCCCCGGGGGGACGCGCGCCGCCACGGTCGCCGTCGCCGCCGGGAAGATCCTCGCCGTCCTGCCGTACGAGGCCGACGCCCCGGCCGGCGCCCGCGTCGAGGACTTCGGTGACGACGTCCTGCTTCCCGGCCTGGTCGACACCCACGTCCACGTGAACGACCCGGGCCGCACCGAGTGGGAGGGCTTCTGGACGGCCACCCGCGCCGCCGCGGCCGGCGGCATCACCACGATCCTCGACATGCCGCTGAACTCGCTGCCGCCGACCACCACGGTCGACCACCTGCGCGTCAAGCAGGACGCGGCCCGCGAGAAGGCCCACGTGGACGTCGGCTTCTGGGGCGGCGCCCTGCCCGACAACGTCAAGGACCTGCACCCGCTGCACGACGCCGGCGTCTTCGGCTTCAAGTGCTTCCTCTCCCCGTCCGGCGTCGACGAGTTCCCGCTGCTCGACCAGGACCGGCTGGCCGCCTCCCTCGCCGAGATCAGCGGCTTCGGCGGGCTGATGATCGTCCACGCCGAGGACCCCCACCACCTCGACTCCGCGCCGGTCGTACCCGGCCCGAAGTACGCCGACTTCCTCGCCTCCCGCCCCCGCGACGCCGAGAACACCGCGATCGGCAACCTGATCGCCCAGGCCCGGCGGCTGAACGCCCGCGTCCACGTCCTGCACCTGTCCTCCGCGGACGCACTCCCGCTGATCGCCGCCGCCAAGGCCGAGGGCGTGGCGGTCACCGTCGAGTCCTGCCCGCACTACCTGACCCTGACGGCCGAGGAAGTGCCCGACGGCGCCAGCGAGTTCAAGTGCTGCCCGCCCATCCGCGAGGCCGCCAACCAGGACCGGCTGTGGGAGGCCCTCGCCGACGGCACCATCGACTGCATCGTCTCCGACCACTCGCCCTCCACCGCGGACCTCAAGACCGCCGACTTCTCCACCGCCTGGGGCGGCATCTCCTCCCTCCAGCTGGGCCTGCCGGCCGTCTGGACCGAGGCCCGAAGGCGCGGCCGCACCCTCGAAGACGTCGTCCGCTGGATGTCCGCCGCCCCCGCCCGCCTGGCGGGCCTGGACCGCAAGGGCGCCATCGAGGCCGGGCGCGACGCCGACTTCGCGGTCCTGGCCCCCGAAGAAACGTTCACCGTGGACCCGGCCGAGCTCCACCACCGCAACCAGGTCACGGCGTACGCGGGCAGGACCCTCTGCGGCGTCGTGAAGTCCACCTGGCTGCGCGGGCGGCAGATCGCCGACCACGGCACCCCGTCCGAGCCCACCGGCCTCCTCCTCGAAAGGCAGAACTGACCGTGGCAGCGATCCCTTCCTTCACCGGCAACGCGAACCCGTACGGAGGCGGCGACCCGTACGCCGACTACCGCACGGCAGAGTTCCCGTTCACGCAGTACGCGAACCTCGCCGCCCGTGAGCTGGGCGCCGGTGTCATCGCCGCCAACGACGAGTTCTTCGCCCAGCGGGAGAACCTGCTGGTCTCCGAGGCCGCGCACTTCGACCCCGAGGACTTCGGGCACAAGGGCAAGGTCATGGACGGCTGGGAGACCCGCCGCCGCCGCGGCGTCTCCGCCGAGCAGCCCTGGCCCACCGCCGAGGACCACGACTGGGCCCTCGTACGCCTCGGCGCGCCCGGCGTGATCCGCGGCATCGTCGTCGACACCGCCCACTTCCGCGGCAACATGCCGCAGGCCGTCTCCGTCGAGGGCGCCAACTGGGAGGGCGCGCTCGCCCCCACCCCCGAGGAACTCCTCGGCGACGACGTCAAGTGGACCACCCTCGTCCCGCGCACCCCGGTCGGAGGCCACGCCGCCAACGGCTTCGAGGTGAACGTCGAACACCGCTTCACTCACCTGCGCGTCAACCAGCACCCGGACGGAGGCATCGCCCGCCTCCGCGTCCACGGCGAGGTCCTCCCGGACCCGAAGTGGCTCCGGGCCCTCGGCTCCTTCGACGTCGTGGCCCTGGAGAACGGCGGCGCCGTCGAGGACGCGTCCAACCGCTTCTACTCCCCGCCCGCCAACACCATCAACCCGGGCCGCTCCCGCAAGATGGACGACGGCTGGGAGACCGCCCGCCGCCGCGACGACGGCAACGACTGGATCCGCTACCGGCTGGTCGCCGAGTCGGAGATCCGCGCCGTCGAGATCGACACCGCCTACCTCAAGGGCAACTCGGCCGGCTGGGCCTCCCTGTCGGTCAGGACGGGCGAGGAGGGCGAGTGGCAGGAGTTCCTCCCCCGCACCCGCCTGCAGCCCGACACCAACCACCGCTTCGTGCTGGACACCCCGGCGGTCGGCACCCACGTCCGCATCGACATCTACCCGGACGGCGGCTTCTCCCGGCTGCGCCTGTACGGCTCCCTGACGCAGACCGGCACGGCCGCCCTCGCCACCCGCCACCAGGAACTCGGCGGCTGACCCGGAGCCGGGGCGGCCGCCGCCGCCCCGCCCGCCGGAAAGCCCCCGCGGAGCCGACGTCCCCGGGGAGCACCGGGGTCCCCGACCGGCCCCGGACGGGCCCGTGGGGCGCACCGAGCATCCCGCCCCGGTGCGCCCCGTCGGCGTTCCCGGGCCGCAAGGCCGGCTCCTGGCTCCGACCGGCCTGCATCGCCTGAGCAGGCACTGCCCCTTCTCGCCTTCGGGCGGGAGAGGGTGCTTTCGCGCGTTCTTCAGTCGAGTTCCGCAAGCATGTCCACCAGCGCTCGGCCTTCCGGGGCTCCCCGCCGGAGCAGCAGGCCGCCCACCTTGTGCAGCTCGCCCCACGCGTGGGGCCGACCGACCTCGGAGGCATCGCCGAGGATGCCGGCCGCAGTCGTCAGGGCTGCTTCTGCTTCCCCGGCGCCCGCGTATGCGTGAGCGAGGCACGCTCCGTACCAGGCGCGGTCACGGCGGAACCCGACCGCGAACCCGGCCAGGCCGTCCGTCAGATTCCTGATCGCGTTCGGCCAGTCCCTCAGGTGCAGGTCGGCCATGCCGCGCTGAGCCGCGAACCAGGGCTCATCGTAGAAGTACAGCCAGGGCGGGACGTCGACGGCGTTTGCGATGATCAGCTGCGCCTCGTCGAGGCGGCGGTACGCCGAGTCTCCGTCTCCGTCCAGCGCATGGCCTCGGCCGGCCATCTGTACGGCCATGGCTCGGGTTCCGTCGCTCGCCCCCTCCGTCGAGGCCGCTGCCTCCCCGAGGCGGATGGTGCGCCGGGCGTGGCCCTGGGACCAGGCGAGGTGGGCTTTCATGCTCATGGTGGTGGCGGCCATATCGCCGTACCCGGATTCGAGGGCCCAGTCGTAGGAGCGGTCGAACCATGCGAGCGCCAACGCCGCGTTGTCCTGGTCCTGCGCCATCCACGCGAGGAACTGCGCGTACTCGGCCATCACCTTCACGAGCCTGTCGGCGAGCGGGCCGCGTGCCTGCTCGTAGAGTCCGGCCACAGCTTCGAACTGCTTGGTCACCACCGCGTTCATGACCCGCGAGCCGAGGGTGTCCTCAGCCCGGCGGTGCTCCGCCAGCAGGCGTTCCATCGCGGCGAGCGAGGATGCATCCAGCCGCATCCCGGACGCGGTGACCTGCTGCAGTCGCTCGGTCTCCGGATCGGCCACCACGCCCGGCAGGGCCAGCGAGGGCAACGGCATCTCGGCGCCCGCTCCGCCGAGGAGTTCGGCCGGGATCCCGAGGCCGTCGACGATGCGCTGCCGGACTTCGACGGAGGTCACCGCGCGCCGCCTGTTCTCGATCGCGGAGATGTCCGGCTGTGCCAGGCCGACGAGGGCTCCGAGCTTGCTCTGGCTACTGCGGGTGGCCTTCCGCCACCTCTTCAGCAGCGTCGGCCAGTCCTCCGCTGCTGCGGCTGCGCGTAGGTCGGGATGCACCCATACGTCCAACTCCGGCTCCATCCTCGGAATATAGGACGGCCCTATAGGACCCGGTAGTGGATTGGGCCGGAAGCCAGCCGACATGGTGGTTCCACAGCAGGGGGTCGCACTGCGCTGCCAAGGGCGCACTCGCCACTCCTGCTCCATCACCCGCTGACGACGGTAGGGAGCCCCGGCATGGGTATGCCGCAGGACCAGACAGACGCGATCGCCCTGGTCGCCCGGGCGCTCGCCCCGTACGGGGAACGCCCCGGTCCGGAGGGCGTCGCGGCGCTCACCGACGGCCTGATCACCTGCGGGCAGAAGCTCCACGACGCCCTCTCCGGGACGCCTTCGCAGCAGCGCCCCATCGGGGCCTTCGAGGCCCTCGCCGAATGGGAGTACTTCGCGGCGGTCGGCCCGCTGGGGTCCGGCCCCCACGCGAACTGGAACCACGCCCGGGGCTTGGCCAGGATCATCCGGCAGCTGATGCGCGCGCTGGAGCACGCGGCCGGGGCGAGCGCGTCGTGACCCGGCGCGTCCTCCAAGGCCTGTACGACGTCGCACGCGCCTGAGGCTCCCGCCCGGCAGCGCATCCGCCAGGACCACGGCCGGGACGGGCTTCGCCGTCCCCACCGCGACTCCTCGGACGGGACCGTGGACAGGGGCCGGCACGCGCTGATCCTCCCCACGCCGATGTACCGGTCCCTCTGCCGTCGCTCGGCCGCTTCGTGGACCACCGGCGCGGTGCGAGGGGCCGGGGACGCTTCGCCGCGAAGCCGACACGGCTCGACCGCACCACGGACGCCATCCGCGAGGCCGACTACGAGCCGGACACGTGCCTGTGGGGTCGGCCGGCCGGCACGGAGATCCATGCCGGGGACTGCATGCACTCCGAGTGCACCGAGGGCGGTTCGACGTGCGCGGCACCGCCGGTGGCCTGACACACGGGCTGGGGTGACCGTCACGGTGGACGCCGACAGCCGCGAACCCTGAATGTGCAGGGCGGGGCGTGCACCCGGCTTGACGGAGGGAGACGGCCCCGGCCGGCCCCTTCCGCCGGCCGGGGCCACTCGCGCACCAGGTGCGACATCGGGACGCCGATCGCGTCGGCGACGGGATCAGGGAGGCGAGGAGCGCCTCGTTCGCCGTCCGAACAGCGGTGATCATGTCCTGGGAGCGTCGGTGTTTCCCGACCCGGCATGCCCGCTTCCGGGCTGACTACGCCGCGTGGCCGCCGTCCACGGAGAACTCGGCGCCGGTCACGTACGCGGCCTGCTCGCCCGCCAGGAACGCGACCATCGCCGCGACCTCCTCGGGTCGGCCGAACCGCCCCAGCGCCGTCATGTCGGACTGCGCCTTCGCGAACGGGCCGTCGGCCGGGTTCATGTCGGTGTCCACCGGCCCGGGCTCCACGAGGTTCGCCGTGATGCCGCGCCCGCCGAGCTCGCGGGCCAGCGCCCGGTTCAGGCCGGACAGCGCCGCCTTGCTCATCGTGTACAGGGTGCCGCCCGGACCCGGGACCCGCCGGGCCATGCAACTGCCGATGGTGACGATCCGGCCGCCCTCGCCCATCCGGTCGGCCGCGGCCTGCGCCGCCAGGAAGACGCCGCGCACGTTGACCGCGAGCACCCGGTCCACATCGGCCAACGTCAGTGCATCCAGCGGGCCGAGGACCCCGATGCCCGCGTTGTTGACCAGGACGTCGAGCCGGCCGAGGGTGTCGGCGGCCCACTCGACGGCGCCCGCCGCCTCGCCCGCGTCCCCGGCATCGGCGCGTACGGCGTACCCCCGGCGCCCCAGCGCCTCGATCCGCTGCACCACCTCGGCCGCCCCCTGCTCGTTCCCGGCGTAGGTGATCGCGACGTCCGCGCCCTCCTCGGCCAGCCGCAGCGCGATCGCCGCGCCGATTCCCCGGCTGCCGCCCGTGACCACAGCGGTCCTGCCGTTCATGACCCCTCCTCGTTGTTGGTTGTCCGTTCAACGAGTCCTATGGAACCGGGGCGGCGAGGCCGGCGCTGGCGGGAATCCGACCTCGCGTTCCGTGCGGCCGAGGCACCCTCAGGAGGCGCGCCAGACCGTCATGTCCGCGGTGAGGAAGCCGGGCACCCGTGGCACCGCCGCCGTCGACTTCACCTGCACCACGAGCAACGCGATGTCACCCGAGGGGTGCTTCACACAGATTTCGCTGCCGGCCGCCACCGCGGTCAGCGACAGCGTGCGGGATCTCGCGGTGGTGAGGACGAGTCGGCACTTCTCCAGGTCCGCTCCCGGCCCCAGGACGTACGGGGCCAGGACGCTCGTCTCACTCTCCAACTGGCAGTCGGCGGGCCTCCCGTTGCACGTGAAGCGGATGTCGCCCGTGGCGTCCTCGCGCTGCGTCGGCTCCTTGAGGGACACCGACTTCTTGTCGTCCAGCAACTGGAACGTGTACGCAGTCGGCTTCACGGGACCCGGCGCGCTCGCCCGGGGCTGCGACGGCCCCGACGCCCCGCCACCCGTGGTGGCGCCGCCGCTGCCCTTGGCCGTGCCCGCCGTCGTCCCGGGCGCGCCGGAGGCCGGGCCGCTCGATGCCGAGGCGCGCGGCTTCGCACCGTCCGATGCCGCCCCGGCCGAGGACCGGCCGCGGGACGAGTCCAAGGCGTTCGAGACCGTCCAGGCCCCCGCGCCCAGCGCCACCGCGCCGACCACGGCGACGGCCGCGATCAGCGCCCTGCGCCGGCGGCGGGCCTTCTCCTCCTCCGGCCCGGCCGGCGGCGCCGTCACCTGCGGCGGCGCCCAGGGCGAGGACGGGGCCGACAGCGTACGGACCGGAGTGGGGTCCGCCACCGGAGCCGGGACCTCGACCTCCGGGCCCGTGACCTCCTGCCACACGGCCGGGCCGGCGCCGTCGTCGGCGTCCGCGCCCAGCCGCTTCCGGCACCACTCCACGATCTCCGCGGGGGTGGCCCGGTCCGCGGGATCTGCGGCCAGGCACAGGCCGATCAGCGGACGCAGCGCCTCCGGCAGCTCCTCCAGGTCGGGCGCCTCGTTCACGATCCGGTACAGCACGCTCAGCGAGGGACCGTCCCCGTACAGCGGCCGCCCCAGGGCCGCGAAGGCCGCCGTCTGCCCCAGCGCGAACACGTCGGTGGCCGCCGTGACCTCGTCCCCGGACGCCTGCTCGGGGGCCATGTAGGTCGGCGTGCCGATGGCCGCGCCCGTGGTCGTGTGCCGGGTGACGCCCGAGGCCAGCGAGATGCCGAAGTCGATCACGCGCGGTCCGTCGGCCGCCAGCAGTACGTTCGACGGCTTCATGTCGCGGTGCACGATCCCCGCGTCGTGGATGACCTGCAGAGCCTCCGCCACGCCCGCCACCAGCCAGAGCACGGCCGGCACCGGCAGGGGTCCGCGCCGGGCGACGGCCTCGGCGAGCGACGGCCCGGGCACGTACAGCGTGGCCAGCCAGGGCGGCGTGCCCTCGGCATCGGCGTCGATCAGCTCGGCGGTGTACGCGCCCCGCACCCGGCGCGCCGCCTCCACCTCCCGGTGGAAACGCCGGCGGAAGGAAGCGTCCCCGGCCAGCTCCGGCCGCACCACCTTGATCGCCACCGGGCGGCCGCCCTGGGTGTGCGACAGGTAGACCTGCCCCATGCCGCCCGCCCCCAGCCGGGCCGCGAGCCGGTAGCCGGCCACCACCTGCGGATCGTCCGCCCCGAGCGGCTGGAACACCTCGGCCGCGCTCTTCATGGGTCTTCTCCCCCTGCAGTCCGCCGATCAACAGATGAGTTGATCAACGAGAGAGCTTAAGGCGGGCGGCGGCGGGAATCCGACGGGAATCCGTGCGCGCCGCGGCGATCAGTCCGGGGCGGAGCGGGAGTCTGAACCGGTGCAACGGCGGCAGCCGCAACCGACCGAGATCCAGGAGCGCAGAGCCATGGGCAAGCTGACCCTCACCACCTTCCTCACCCTCGACGGCGTGATGCAGGCCCCCGGCGGGCCGGACGAGGACCGCAGGGGCGGCTTCGCGTGCGGCGGCTGGGTGGTGCCCTTCTTCGACGACGCCACGGGAGAGTTCGTCGACGAGAACTTCGACCGGGCCGGGGCGTTCCTGCTCGGGCGCCGGACGTACGAGATCTTCGCCGCGTACTGGCCGCAGAAGACCGACCCGGAGGACAGGATCGCGAGCCGGCTGAACAGCCTGCCGAAGTACGTGGCCTCGACCACCCTCAAGGATCCGGAATGGGCCGGGACCACCGTCATCGACGGGGAGGAGATGCAGAGCGAGATCGTGCGCGTCAAGGACGCCCTGGAGGAGGGCCGGGAGCTCCAGGTGCACGGCAGCGGGCTGCTCGCACAGTGGCTGCTGGCGCGGGACCTGGTGGACGAGATGCACCTCATGGTGTTCCCCGTCTACCTGGGCGGCGGACAGCGGCTGTTCCCGACCGGCGGGCTGCCGACGGCCTGCGAGCTGGCCTCCTCGCGCACGACCCCGAACGGCATCGCCATCCACACCTACCGGCCGAAGGGCCGCGCCACCTTCGGCAGCTTCGACTGACGCGGACGCGGACGCGGGCGAGGGCGCGGACGAGGGCGCGGACGAGGGCGGGGCGGCAGCGGCCGTACGCCGCACCTCGCCCTCCGGGGACTGCCCGCACCGGCCGCCGCCGGGCCGGCGGAGTGTCCGGAAAGCGCCGGGTCAGAGGATCAACTGCCGCCGTAAGGTGGCGACATGCCTCAACCGGACATCAGCGGGAACTCCCCGGACTTCCAGGCCGATCCGTACTCCTTCTACGCCGGGCTGCGGGCCGCCGGCCCCGTCCATCCCGTCGGGGTCTCGGCGTCCGAGTACGAGCCCGGCTGGATCGTCGTCGGCCACGAGGAGGCCCGGCAGGCCCTGAACCACCCGGACCTGTTGAAGGACTGGAGCAGCAGCCTGCCGGACGTTGCCCGCACCGCGGCCAACCTCAACATGCTGGAGTCCGACCCGCCCCGGCACACCCGGCTGCGCCGCCTGGTCGCCCGCGAGTTCACCGCCCGCCGCGTCGAGGCGCTGCGCCCCCGCGTCCAGCAGGTCACCGACGAGCTGGTCGACGCGATGGCCGCCCGCCCGCAGCGCACCGCCGACCTCGTCGAGGCCGTCGCCTTCCCGCTGCCCATGACGGTGATCTGCGAGCTGCTCGGCGTCCCCGATCTGGACCGGGCCCGCTTCTCCTACTGGTCCAAGGAGGTCGTCGCCCCTTCCGGCGACGCCCCGGACACCCGCGCCCACCGCGAACTCGGCCTGTACCTCGGCGAACTCGTCGCGAGGAAGGCCGAGGAGCCCGGGGAGGACCTGCTCAGCGCCCTGATCCGGACCCGGGACGAGGACGGCGGCTCGCTCTCCCCGGACGAGCTGATCGGCATGGCCTTCCTGCTGCTGGTCGCCGGCCACGAGACCACCGTCCACCTCGTCGCCAACGGCGTCCGCGCCCTGCTCGCCCATCCCGACCAGCTCGCCGACCTGCGCGCCGACTGCGACGGCCTCCTCGACGGGGCGGTCGAGGAGATGCTCCGCTACGACGGCCCCGTCCAGAACGCCACCTTCCGCTACGCCCGCCGGGATGTGGAGCTCGGCGGCACCACCATCCCGGACGGGGCCACCGTCCTCGTCTCGCTGGCCGCCGCCGACCGCGACCCGGGCCGCTTTCCCGACCCGGACGCCTTCGACATCCGGCGCGCCCCGCAGGGGCACCTCGCCTTCGGCCACGGCCTGCACTTCTGCCTCGGCGCCCCGCTGGCCCGGATGGAGGGCCGCATCGCCATCCGCGGCCTGCTCGAACGCTTCCCCGACCTGGCCGAGGACCCCGACGCCGGACCGCCGGCCTGGATCGGCGGCAGCCTGATGCGGGGCGTGACCCGGCTGCCGGTGCGCTGGTAGCCGCCGCCCATGCCCGCACAGGTCAGGCCGCCCCGGGGCCGGCGTTCACAGGTCAGGCCGTCCCGGTTCCGGCGTTCACAGGTCCGGCAGCTCCGCCATGGCCACCCGGCGCCGCTCCCGCCGCGACAGCTCGCACGCCTCCGCCACCCGCAGCGCGGCCAGCGCCTCCCGGCCGTCGCAGGGGTTGGGTCCCTCGCCGCGGACCAGCCGGACGAACGCCGCGAGCTCGGCCTCGTACGCCGGGGCGAACCGCTCCAGGAAGCCCGTCCACGGCTTGGGGGCCGGGGGCGGGCCGTGCGGCTCGGTCGAGGCGATCGGCGTACGGTCGTCCAGTCCGGAGGAGACCTGGTCGAGTTCCCCGGCCAGCTCCATCCGCACGTCGTACCCGGCCCCGTTGCAGCGCGTGCCCGTACACGTCACCAGCGTGGAGTCGTCCAGCGTGAGCAGGGCTGCCGCCGTGTCCACGTCGCCCACCTCGCGGAACCGCGGCGGGCCCGCGTCCGAGGCGGTCGCGTACACCTCCGCCACCTCCCGGCCGGTCACCCAGCGGACCATGTCGAAGTCGTGCACCAGGCAGTCCCGGTACAGGCCCCCGGACGCGGCCAGGTAGGCGGCGGGCGGCGGCGACGGATCGGCGGTCATCGTCCGGACGGTGTGCAGCCGGCCCAGCGCTCCGGAGCGCACCAGCTCCCGCGCGGTCCGGTAGCCCGCGTCGAAGCGGCGCATGAAGCCCAGCTGGAGCACCCCGTCCGCGGCGGCCACCTCGCGGAGCACCGCCAGGGTCCTGGCCAGGTCGGCGGCCAGCGGCTTCTCGCAGAAGACGGGCAGCCCGCCGCGGACGGCCCGCAGCACCAGCTCCGCGTGCCCGTCGGTGGAGCAGGCCACGACGACGGCGTCCACGCCCCAGGCGAAGACCTGGTCCACGGAGGGCGCGGCCGTGGCTCCGAGCCGGTCGGCGAGCCGTACGGCACGCGCGGGATCGGCGTCGGCGAGCAGCAGCGAGCCGGCGTCCGGGTGGCGGGCGAGTGCCGCCGCATGGAAGGAGCCGATCCGGCCCGTTCCGATCAGCCCGATGCGCATGCACTCAACCTGGACCGCCGGGCGGAGGCTGTCAATCCGCATGACGGCGGCCGGAGGGTGCGGGGGCGCCGGGAAGCCCCCGATGACCTCACATGCGCCACTGTGGCGGATACTGGGCGGCTGAAACCGGAATGACCGCTTTGGCATCGGCGGACGCAGAAGACCGGCGCGCAGCGGAACGGTGCGCGGACGAGCACGGCACGAGGGAAGGGCACGCAGACGTGGCCAGGACAGGGACAGGGGTACGCGTCGTGGGCGCCGTGCTCGCGGCGGTACTGGGGGCCTCCCTCGTGGGCTGCAGCAGCACGGGCGGCAAACGCGCCGAGGAGCGGGCGAAGGCCGCCGCGGCGGGCCGGCCGGCCGTGTCCACGCCCCGCTGGACCTTCGCGATGATCACTCATGCGGGCGATGGCGACACCTTCTGGGACATCGTCCAGAAGGGCGCCAAGGAGGCCGCCGCCAAGGACAACATCA
Source organism: Streptomyces sp. BR123 (assembly GCF_013401435.1). Classification (GTDB taxonomy): domain Bacteria; phylum Actinomycetota; class Actinomycetes; order Streptomycetales; family Streptomycetaceae; genus Streptomyces. Next base: position 9,643 of record NZ_JACBGN010000048.1, on the reverse strand, counting down.
ACTTCGTGTACGCCCACGACGACCAGGCGCAGCAGCAGGCCCAGTTCGTGCAGAACGCCATCGACCAGAAGGCCGACGGCATCATCGTGAGCCTCGCCAAGCCCGAGGCCCTCAAGGACGTGATCGTCAAGGCCGTCAAGGCCGGCATCCCGGTGATCACCGTCAACTCCGGCTCCGCCCAGTCGGCGGAGTACGGCGCCCTGACCCACATCGGCCAGGACGAGCAGGTCGCCGGCGAGGCCGTCGGCACCGAGCTGACCAAGCGCGGCCGCACCAGGGCCGTCTGCGTCCTGCACGAGCAGGGCAACGTCGGCCACGAGCAGCGCTGCGCCGGAGCGAAGAAGACCTTCGGCGGCACCATGGAGAACCTGTACGTCGAGGGCACCAACATGCCCTCCGTCCAGGCCGCCGTCCAGGCGAAGCTCCAGGCCGACCCTTCCGTCGACGCGATCCTCACCCTCGGCGCCCCCTTCGCGGCGACCGCCGTCAAGGCCAAGCAGGCCGCGGGCAGCAAGGCGGAGGTGGACACCTTCGACCTGAACGAGTCCGTCGCCCGTGACCTCAGGTCCGGGGCCCTCGGCTTCGCCGTCGACCAGCAGCCCTACCTCCAGGGGTACGAGGCCGTCGACCTGCTCTGGCTCCACCGCTACAACGCCGACGTGCTCGGCGGCGGCCGGCCGGTGCTCACCGGACCGCAGATCGTGACCGGCGACAAGGCCGCCGAGTTGGAGGAGTACATCAAGCGGGGCAGCCGATGACCGCGCTCGCCCCCGCCCCGGCCCCCGGCCCGGCGCCGGCCCCGGGCGGCTCCGGCGACGAGCGGCTCGCGCCCTCCTCCCTGCTGCGCCGCCTGCTCGGCCGCCCCGAGTTGGGCGCCGTCGTCGGCGCCGCCGCCGTCTTCGTCTTCTTCTCCTTCGCCGCCCCCAGCTTCCTGCAGGCGTCCAGCCTCAGCACGATCCTGTACGCGGCCTCCACCATCGGGATCATGGCGGTCCCGGTGGCGCTGCTGATGATCGGCGGAGAGTTCGACCTCTCCGCCGGCGTCATGGTCACCACCGCGGCCCTGGTCAGCTCGATGTTCAGCTACCAGATGACCGCCAACGTGTGGGTCGGCGTCGCGGTGTCCCTCGTGGTCACCCTGGCCGTCGGCTTCTTCAACGGGTTCATGCTGACCCGTACGAAGCTGCCGAGCTTCATCATCACGCTCGGCACCTTCCTGATGCTCACCGGCCTCAACCTCGGCTTCACCAAGCTGATCGGCGGCACCGTCTCCACCAAGGGCATCTCGGACATGGAGGGCTTTCCCTCCGCCCGGGCGCTCTTCGCCTCCCAGTGGACCGTCGGCGCGGTCACCCTCAAGGTCACCATCCTGTGGTGGATCGCCCTGGTCGCCGTCGCCACCTGGATCCTGCTGCGCACCCGCGCCGGGAACTGGATCTTCGCGGTCGGCGGGTCGGCGGACGCGGCCCGCGCCGTCGGCGTCCCCGTCGTGAAGACCCGGATCGGCCTCTACATGGGCGTCGCCCTGTGCGCCTGGATCTCCGGGCAGCACATCCTCTTCTCGTACGACGTCGTCCAGTCCGGCGAGGGCGTCGGCAACGAGCTGCTGTACATCATCGCGGCCGTCATCGGCGGCTGCCTGCTGACCGGCGGCTACGGCTCCGCGATCGGCGCGGCCGTCGGCGCCTTCATCTTCGGCATGACCAGCAACGGCATCGTGTACGCCCAGTGGAACCCGGACTGGTTCAAGTTCTTCCTGGGCGCGATGCTGCTGCTGGCCGTGCTGCTCAACGCATGGGTCCGCAAGCGGGCGGAGGCACGGGCATGAGCACGCCCCAGGCAGACACAAGCACCCCGACGGACACCCCGACGGGCACGCCCCTCGTGAAGCTGACCGGTGTCAGCAAGCACTACGGCACCATCCGCGCCCTCCAGGACGTCTCCCTGGAGGTCTCCGCCGGTGAGATCACCTGCGTCCTCGGCGACAACGGCGCCGGCAAGTCCACCCTCATCAAGATCATCGCGGGGCTGCACCGGCACGACGCCGGCACCTTCGAGATCGAGGGCGAGGAGACCGTACTCGTCAACCCGCGCGCCGCCCTCGACCGCGGCATCGCCACCGTCTACCAGGACCTCGCCGTCGTCCCGCTCATGCCCGTCTGGCGGAACTTCTTCCTCGGCTCCGAGCCGACCCGGGGCCGCGGCCCCTTCCGCCGCCTCGACGTGGACCTCATGCGCGAGACCACCCGCACCGAGCTGCTGCGCATGGGCATCGACCTGCGCGACGTCGACCAGCCGATCGGCACCCTGTCCGGCGGCGAACGGCAGTGCGTGGCCATCGCCCGCGCCGTCCACTTCGGCGCGAAGGTCCTCGTACTCGACGAGCCCACCGCCGCCCTCGGCGTCAAGCAGTCCGGGGTGGTCCTCAAGTACGTGGCGGCCGCCCGCGACGCCGGCCTCGGCGTGGTCCTCATCACCCACAACCCGCACCACGCCCACCTGGTCGGCGACCGCTTCGTCCTGCTCAAGCGCGGTGCCATGGCAGGCAGCCACACCCGCGACTCGATCACCCTCGACGAGCTCACCCGGCAGATGGCCGGCGGCTCCGAGCTGGACGAGCTGAGCCACGAGCTGGAGCGAGTGGCAGAATCGGACCCGCACCCCGCACCCGGCACCGCCGCAGACGGCACCGCACACGGCACCACCGCACCCTGAGGGACGACACGACTCGATGAGCACGTACCGGGACTTCACGCTCCCCCACCGGGGGTCGGCGCGGGGCACCGTCCTGCGGACCATCGGGACCCGTGAGCGCCGGTCGCACCTGACCGCCCCGCGCGTCCCCACCGTCGGCATCGACATCGGCGGCACCAAGGTCATGGCCGGCGTCGTCGACGCCGACGGCGTGATCCTGGAGAAGATCCGCACCGAGACCCCCGACAAGTCCAAGAGCCCCAAGGTCGTCGAGGACACCATCGTCGAGCTCGTCCTCGACCTGTCCGACCGGCACGACGTCCACGCCGTGGGCATCGGGGCGGCCGGCTGGGTCGACGCCGACCGCTCCCGCGTCCTCTTCGCCCCCCACCTGGCCTGGCGGGACGAACCGCTGCGCGACGCCCTGCAGTCCCGCCTCGCCGTCCCCGTCATGGTCGACAACGACGCCAACACCGCCGCCTGGGCGGAATGGCGCTTCGGCGCCGGCCGCGGCGAGGACCACCTCGTCATGATCACCCTCGGAACCGGCATCGGCGGCGCCATCCTGGAGGGCGGCCAGGTCAAGCGGGGCAGGTACGGCGTCGCCGGCGAGTTCGGCCACATGCAGGTCGTCCCCGGCGGCCACCGCTGCCCCTGCGGCAACCGCGGCTGCTGGGAGCAGTACAGCTCCGGCAACGCCCTGGTCCGCGAGGCCCGGGAGCTGGCCGCCGCCGACTCCCCGGTCGCCCACAACATCATCGCCCGCGTCGGCGGCAACATCTCCGAGATCACCGGACCGCTGATCACCGAGCTCGCCCGCGAGGGCGACGCCATGTGCGTCGAGCTGCTCCAGGACATCGGCCAGTGGCTCGGGGTGGGCATCGCCAACCTCGCCGCCGCCCTCGACCCCTCCTGCTTCGTCATCGGCGGCGGCGTCAGCGCCGCCGACGACCTGCTGATCGGCCCCGCCCGGGACGCCTTCCGACGCCACCTCACCGGCCGCGGCTACCGGCCCGAGGCCCGCATCACCAAGGCCGAGCTCGGACCCGAGGCCGGCATGGTCGGCGCCGCCGACCTCGCCCGGCTCGTCGCCCGCCGCTTCCGCCGCGCCACGCGCCGCCGCGTCGAGCGGTACGAGCGCTACGCACAGCTCGGCCGGCGCGCCACCCCCCGCCCCGAGGACCAGGAAAAGCAGTGACATCCCCCACCCTGTCCCGCCAGGCGCCCGCCCCCGACGAGGCCGCGGTGCCGGCCGCGCCGACCCCGGCCGAGGACCGCAGGCACGTCGTCCGGCGCCGCTGGATCACCGCCATCATCATCCTGCTGCTGATCGGCGTACCCGCCGGCTACCTCGCCGTGTCCGCCCAGCAGAGCCGCGCCAGCGGCCGCGACAAGGCCGCCAAGGTCGGCGCGACCAAGGTGCGCCCCGGCTGGCCCTCCCGGGTGCAGCGCAGCATCTACGACGTCCCCATTCCGCTCAAGGCCTGGCGGGTCGGGTTCCTGGAGACCAACAACTGGCACACCAGCCGGCTGTACGTGCAGTTCGCCGTCACCCCGGACGAACTGGACGCCTTCCTCGCGAGCCTCGGCACCAGCCGCTCCGCGCTGACCCCCGAGGTCTCCGTCTCCGAGCACGACGCCGCCGTCGCCGGCTGGAGCTGGGGCCCCTCCAACCGCTGGTACGGGATCACCCTGGAGCAGCCCGACCCGCGACCCACCCGCGATGTCACCGTCGACCTCACCGACCCGGCCAAGCCCCGCGTCTACGTGGTCTCCACCGCGGTCCCGTAACCGCCCGGCCCGGCGGGGCGGGCGGCTACGCGGCCCCGGGGAAGCGGGGCACGTCTCCGCGCCGCACGGCACGGCACCTCGCCGCGTTGTCGCAGTACCCGAGACGTCCCGTACAAGGGCACTGCTCCGCCTTGCGGTACACCGCACCGGACGAGGCGGAAACGCCCCCCGCTTCCCCGAGGCCGCTTAGCCTGGGATCATGAAGCTCACCAAGCGGCTGCACTCCTGCGTCCAGCTGGAGAAGGACGGGCGCGTGCTCGTCATCGACCCCGGCGCCTTCAGCGAGCCCGACGCGGGCCTCGGGGCCGACGCCCTGCTCGTCACCCACGAGCACCCCGACCACTTCGACGAGGGCCGGCTGCGCGCCGCCCTCGACGCCAACCCCGCCGCCGGGCTGTGGACCCTGCGCAGCGTCGCGGAACGGATGGCATCCGCCTATCCCGGCCGCGTGCACACCGTCGGCCACGGCGACGCCTTCACCGCGGCCGGCTTCGAGGTGCAGGTCCACGGCGAGCTCCATGCCGTCATCCACCCGGACATCCCCCGGGTCACCAACGTCGGCTACCTCGTCGACGGCTCCCTCTTCCACCCCGGCGACGCGCTGACCGTCCCCGGCACCCCGGTGGAGACGCTGATGCTCCCCGTCCACGCCCCGTGGAACAAGGTCGCGGAAGTGATCGACTACGTCCGCGAGGTCAAGCCGGTCCGCGCCGTCGACATCCACGACGCCTACCTCTCCGACATCGCCCGGCCCATCTACGACACGGCCCTGGACCGCCTGGGCGGAGCTCCGCACAGCCGGATGTCCGCGGGGGAGACCGCCGCCCTCTGAGCGCCTCCCTCCCGCGCCTCCCTCCCGCGCGTCCCTCCCGCGCTCGCTCCCTCCCGCGCCTCCCTCCGGGCGTCGGCTCCCGGCACCGGCCGGCTGTCGGCGCCGGGCGGTAGGTTGTCTGGTATGCGTATCGCCACCTTCAACGTCAACTCGATCACCGCCCGGCTGCCGCGGCTGCTGGCCTGGCTGGAGTCCTCCGGCACCGATGTGCTCTGCGTCCAGGAGACCAAGTGCACCGCCGAGCAGTTCCCCTTCGACGAGCTGCGCGAGCTGGGGTACGAGGCGGCGGTCAACGCCACCGGCCGGTGGAACGGCGTCGCGCTGGTCTCCCGGGTCGGCCTGGAGGACGTGGTCGCGGGCCTGTCGGGCGGGCCCGACTACGGGGGCGTCCAGGAGCCCCGGGCGATCTCCGCGACCTGCGGCGGCGTCCGCCTGTGGTCGGTGTACGTGCCGAACGGCCGCGAGGTCGAGCACGACCACTACGGCTACAAGCTGAACTGGTTCCGCGCGCTGAGGGACGCCGTCGCCGAGGACGCCGCCGGCCCCCGCCCCTTCGCGGTGCTCGGCGACTTCAACGTGGCCCCCAGGGACGAGGACGTCTACGACGTGGCGGCCTTCGCGGGCCTCACCCACGTCACCCCCGCCGAGCGGGCCGCCCTGGAGGCGCTGCGCGCCGCCGGCCTGTCGGACGTGGTGCCCCGCCCCCTCAAGTACGACCGCCCGTACACGTACTGGGACTACCGCCAGCTCTGCTTCCCCAAGAACCGCGGCATGCGCATCGACCTGGTGTACGGCAACGAGCCCTTCGCCAAGGCCGTCAAGGACGCCTACGTGGACCGCGAGGAGCGCAAGGGCAAGGGCGCCTCCGACCACGCCCCCGTCGTCGTGGACCTCGACCTCGACCTCGACGCGTAACGCGGGATCAAGGCGCGCCCTGTGGCCAGCAGGGCGCCGCGGTGCCAGGCTGGACGACATGAACATCCCCTTCCTGGACCACTGGCTCAACCGGAACGACACGGAACGGGGTGCGGGACTCGCAGCCGCCCTCACGCAGGACCCCGAAGGCATCAGCGAGTTGTTCGCGGAGTGCGAGATGCTGCGCGTCCACGCCCGCGCGGCCGGACTCGAACTCGACGAGACCCCGGCCTCCTTGGCTGCGCTGGACCAGCTGATGCCGCGCTGGCGCCGGGATCCCGAGATCGTGCCGTGGCTCGGCAACGACGCGGGCCTGTACCTCGGCACGGTGATCATCCGGACCCGCCCGGGCGCGAGCTGGCAGGTGCGCCCGGACGGCCAGCCGGTGATCCTGCTGGCCTCCGGGCGGGAGCTGAACGTGGTGGAGTCCGGGGTGTCCTGGGCGATGACCGGATCCCCCGAACTCTCGCAGGCCTACGCGGAAGCCTCCGAGGGCCTCTGACCGGGAGCCCGTATGGCCGTCGACATCGTCTTCGAGACCCACTCGCTCACCGAGGACAACGAACGGGGCATCGCCACCGGCCTCCTCCCCGGCAGGCTCTCCGCAGCGGGCCGGCGCCTCGCCGCCGAACTCGGCGGCCGCCGCCGTGACGACGGTCTCGCGGCCGTCTTCGTCTCGGACCTGCACCGGGCCGTGGAGACCGCCCGGATCGCCTTCACCGGGAGCCCGCTCCCCGTGCACCGCGACCCGCGGCTGCGGGAATGCGACTACGGCACGCTGAACGGCCGCCCGGTGGCCGACCTGGCCGGCCGCCGTTCCCGGCACATCGACACCCCCTTCCCCGGCGGCCAGAGCTACCGGCAGGTCATCGATTCCACCGCGGACTTCCTCCGGGACCTGGCCGCCGCCCGCAACGGTCAGCGCGTCCTCCTCATCTCCCACTCGGCCAACAAGTGGGCGCTCGACTGCCTCCTGCGCGGCGCCTCGATCGAAGACCTGGTGGACGCCCCGTTCGGCTGGCGGGAGGGCTGGCACTACACGCTCCCCGAGGACTGGCGTGTTGACGGGTGACGTGCACTCCCCGCCCCTATGGCCCATCCTGGCCCCGGCACACCGACCAGGCCCGGCACCGACAAGGAGGGGCAGGCAGACATGGCCGTCGAATCGCTGATCGAGCTGCGGAACGTGAACAAGCACTACGGGCAGCTGCACGTCCTGAAGGACATCGACCTCACCGTCGGCCGCGGCGAGGTGGTGGTGGTCATCGGCCCGTCCGGCTCCGGGAAATCCACCCTGTGCCGGACCATCAACCGTCTGGAGACCGTCGAGTCGGGCACGATCACCCTCGACGGCCGGCCGCTGCCCGCCGAGGGCAAGGACCTGGCCGCGCTCCGCGCCGATGTGGGGATGGTCTTCCAGTCCTTCAACCTCTTCGCGCACAAGACCGTCCTCGCCAACGTCTCGCTCGCACAGATCAAGGTCAGGAAGCGCGGCAGGGCGGAGGCCGACCGGCGCTCCCTGGAGCTGCTGGAACGCGTCGGCCTCGCCGACCAGGCCGTGAAGTTCCCTGCCCAGCTCTCGGGCGGCCAGCAGCAGCGGGTGGCCATCGCCCGCGCCCTGGCCATGGACCCCAAGGCGCTCCTCTTCGACGAGCCCACCTCCGCCCTCGACCCGGAGATGATCAACGAGGTGCTGGAGGTCATGCGGCAGCTGGCGGCGGAGGGGATGACCATGGTCGTGGTCACCCACGAGATGGGCTTCGCCCGCTCCGCCGCCAACCGCGTCGTCTTCATGGACGACGGCAGGATCGTCGAGGACCGCTCACCGGAGGGGTTCTTCACCGCCCCCGCGAGCGACCGCGCCAGGGACTTCCTCTCCAAGATCCTCAAGCACTGAGGTCAGCGCAGGGGGACCGCCACGTACGAAGGGTCGGTGGCGGGGGAGGTGAAGGTGAGCTGGGCGCCGAAGGGGTTGTACTCCGCGTAGAGGGGGTCGACGGTGTCGATGACGAGGGCCAGCCGGTGGCCGGCCGGTACGTCGTACGCCGTCGAGAACAGGTCGAGGTCCACACCGAAGGCGCGGCCCGGCGTCTTGCCGTGGAAGGTGTACGGGGCGTGGGTGACCAGCTTGCCGACGCCGAGCGGGCCCACGTCGTAGAGGTACGCGACGAAGGTGCCGTCGGACTTGGTGGGCGTGACGGTGGTGTGCAGGCGCGCCGTGCCGCGGACGCGCTTGTCGCTGCCGTACCGCTCGGACTGCCAGACGGCGGAGAAGGTACGCGGCAGCAGCGGGACGGAGGCCATCGGCGGGATCTTGGCGAACTGGTCCAGGGCGCTGGAGAGGAGGACGACGCCGCCGTCGGCCCCGGTGTTGACGCCGGTGAACAGGTGCTCGGTGTCGTTCAGCGCGAGCTTCTCGGTGGCGGCCGCGCCGACCGACTTCCAGTCGGCGTAGCCCTCGTAGCCGCCGGCGCTGCGGGTCTTGATCTGCACGGGGGCCTCGGTGTCCACCCCGTTGCGCTCGCCTTTGAGGTGGCGGTCGAACCAGCGGCGGGCGTTGGCCCAGGTGTCGTTGGGCAGGCCGAACAGGCCAGTGACCTCGGCGGTGGCGTGGTCGCCGGGGCGGAACTCCAGCCGCTTGGGGCCGGTCAGTTTCTCGAAGAAGGAGGCGTACTGGTTGGGCGGGAAGATCGTGTCGCCCCAGGCGTTGCCGAGCATGACCGCGGTGCCGTTGGCGTTGATCCGGTCGACCTGCTCCGAGGCCGAGCGCACCCGGCCCCACTCGATCATCTCCTGCTCCCGGTCCAGGCGGGAGTTCATGAAGTCGGCGAGGATACGGTCGAGTTCGGGGCCGGGGCGGCCCGTGGCGTGGCCGACGGCGCCGAGCAGGCCGGTGGCCTGGAGGTGCTGGGTGCGGCCGGAGTAGATGGACTCGATGAGGTCGGCCCAGCCGCTGAGCGCCACCACCGTCTTGATCCGCGGGTCGTGCGCGGAGGCGAGCAGGCTGATGCCCGCCCCGTACGAGACCCCGCCCACGCCGATGCGTCCGGTGTCGGCGGGGGTGTGGGCCAGCGCCCAGTCGATGACGGCGGAGACGTCGGCGATGTCGGGCGGGCCGGCCACCTCGATCTGCCCGCCGGAGAGCCAGAAGCCGCGGGAGGCGTAACTGACCACGACATAGCCGGAGTCGGCGAGCTTCTTCGCCTGGGCGATGTATTCGATCTGCGGCATGCCCCAGCTGCCGGGCAGCACGATCAGCGGGTACGTCCGGCCGGCCTCGGCGCCGGCCGGGGTGAACACGTTGCCCTTGAGGGTGATGCCGCCCGATCCCGGGATGTCGTGGAAGGTGAGCCCGGGCGGGGCCGCGGCCGTTGCGGCCGCCGCGGCGTAAGGGCCGGTGGGGGAGGGGGC
>NZ_JACBGN010000489.1 GCF_013401435.1 Streptomyces sp. BR123 | reverse complement strand
GGCAGCGTCAGGTGTGTATAAGAGACAGCCACTCGGCCCGCCCGCTCAACGGCGACAACGACAAGGAGTGCATGGCGATCCAGCCGGGCTTCACCTGGTAGCGCGGCCGCCCGCACGGGAAGGGGCCCGGTGCCGCGGTCTGCACGACCGCGGCACCGGGCCCCTTCTCCTGTCGCCGGGGGCTCGCGCCGGTCCCGGCGCAGTCCTGCGTGCCATCGGGCCGCCGAGGCCTCAGGCCGCCGAGGGGTCCGGGCTCGGCGACGGGCGGCGGCTCGCGATGACCTTGTCCGCGAGCGAGCGCGGGCTCGTGAGGAAGCCGAAGCCCCACGACATGTGCATCGTGGCGATGGCCACCGGGATCTGCGCCCGCGCCTTGAGCGAGAGGCCCTTGCCCGCCGGGACCGAGCCCAGTGCGATCCCCGCGAGGTAGCCGGCCGGGACCGCGAAGGCCCACGGGCTCACGGCCGCGCCCGCCACCACGCCGGCCGCGATCACGCAGACGGCGGTCGGCGGGGCCAGGTAGCGCATGTTGATCGAGCCCGCGTGGTAGCGGGCCACCACGTGCCGCCAGCGGCCGTAGTCCTTGTACTGCTTGGCCAGCGCCCGCACCGTCGGCCGCGGCCGGTACTTCACCTTCAGCTCCGGCGAGAACCAGATCAGCCCGCCGGCCTCGCGGATGCGGAAGTTCAGCTCCCAGTCCTGGGCCCGGATGAACTCCTCGTTGTAGCCGCCCGCCCGCTCCAGCGCCTCGCGCCGGAACACGCCCAGGTAGACCGTGTCCGCCGGGCCGGCCTTGCCGCCGGTGTGGAAGGCCGCGTTGCCGACGCCGAGCTTCGAGGTCATCGCCGCGGCGACGGCCTCCTCCCAGGCGTTCTCGCCCTCGGCGTGCATGATGCCGCCGACGTTCTGCGCACCGGTCTCCTCCAGGAGGCGGACCGCGGTGGCGATGTAGTTCGGCGAGAGCATGCCGTGGCCGTCGACGCGCACGACGATCGGGTGGCGCGACGCCTTGATGGCGGCGTTGAGGGCGGCCGGGGTGCGGCCGGAGGGGTTCGGAACGGTGACGACGCGGGGGTCCTCGCGTACGAGCTCGGCGGCGATCTCGTCGGTGCGGTCCGTGGACGGACCCAGCGCGATCACCACCTCCATCTCACCTGCGTACTCCTGTCCGAGGATGTGGCGGACGGAGTTGCGCAGGTGGCGCTCCTCGTTGAGCACCGGCATGATCACCGAGACTGCGGGCTGCTGGGCGGGCATGTGGTCCTTCAAGGTCGGGTATCGGTGCCACGTTACCGCGTACGGGGGAAACGGGTGCGCGCCGCCTGATCGGCGGGGACCGAGGCTGATCGTATGGGCCTACTGTTCTGACGATCTGACCATTACGTCCGGTTCGTCTTTCTCGGTCCGTCTGTACGCCCGGCTGCCCCCGCGGAGGTGTCCCCCGTGCCCCAGCCACCCCGTCCTCCCCGACCCGCCCGGCCCGCGCACCTGCCACCGCACCCGCACCGGTATCCGCGGCCGCGGCCACGGCCACGGCCGCAGCGCACCCGGCGCGGCCGGGCTCCGGACCGCCGCCGGACCGGCCGGGCCCGCGGCGGCCGGCCCCGGTGGGGAGTCCGGCTCGCGGGCGGGCTGGCGGCGGCCGTCCTGGGCTCCGGGGCCGTCGGGCACGCGGTCGTGACCGGCCTGGACGTCGGCATCGAGCGGGTGGACCCGTTCAAGGACATGAAGAACCGCCCCCGGGCGGGGCACGGCCTGAACTTCCTCCTCGTCGGCACCGACGGCCGCGACCGGATCAGCCGCGAGGACCGGCGCGAGTACCGCCTCGGCGGCGCCCCCTGCCACTGCACCGACACCGTGATGCTGGTGCACCTCTCGGCCGACCGAAAACGCGCCAGCGTCGTCAGCCTGCCCCGCGACAGCTATGCCGAGCTGCCCGCGCACCGCGACGAATCCAGCGGCGAGCAGCACGGCCCTCACCCGGTGAAACTGAACGCCGCCTACGCCGAGGGCGGCCCCCGGCTGACCGTCCGCACCGTCGAGCAGATGACCCGCGTCAAGATCGACCACTACCTGGAGGTCGACTTCACCAGCTTCATGAAGACGGTCGACGCGATGGGCGGCGTGGAGATCTGCACCGCCAAGGCCCTCAACGACCGCAACACCGGCCTGCACCTGCTGCCCGGCACCCACCGGCTGAGCGGCGGCCAGGCGCTGCAGTACGTACGCTCCCGCCATGTCGACGGCGCCGCCGACCTCGGCCGGATGCAGCGCCAGCAGCGGTTCATGGCCGCCATCGTCAAACAGGCCACCACCGGCGGGGTGCTGCTGAACCCGGTGAAGTTCAAGCAGGTCAGCTCCACCCTGCTCGGCTCGGTGCGGGCCGACCCCGGCTTCGGCTCGGAGCAGATGCTGGCCCTCGGCCAGGCCATGCGCGACTTCGCCCCGTCCTCGTCGGAGTTCGCCTCCGTGCCGATCGGGAACCCGTCCTTCCCGGTCAAGGGCATCGGCTCCACCGTGAAATGGGACGGACCGAAGGCCGCCGAACTCTTCGAAGCCGTCCGCCAGGACCGCCCACTGGCCCCCGCCCCCGGGCCCGTCCGGCCCGGACGGCCCGTACAGCCCGCGCGCCCGCAGCAGCCGCCCGCCGTACCCGTCGACGTACCGCCGGAGCGGATCCGGGTCCGGGTCGAGAACGGGACCAGGATCGACGGCCTGGGCAGCCGGGTGGACGCTGCGCTGCGCGCCACCGGCTTCGACACGACCGGCACCCCGGGCAACGGGGCCGGCCGCGACGTCAAGCGCACGGTGATCGCGTACGACCCGCGCTGGGACCGCTCCGCCCGCACGGTCTCCGCCGCGCTGCCGGGCAGCGAGCTGCGGGCCGTTCCGGGGCGGGGCCGGACGGTGCTGGTGATCGCCGGAACGGACTACCGGAAGGTCGTGCCGGTCCGGCCGGAGGACCCGCACCAGGGCCGCTTCGGAGTGCTCACCGGCGACCAGGTGACCTGCGGCAAGTAGCCGCCCGGCGGGAGGCCGGGAGAGCCGGGAGAGCCGGGCGGTCTCTTATACAGAACT
>NZ_JACBGN010000488.1 GCF_013401435.1 Streptomyces sp. BR123 | reverse complement strand
CGAAAGGCCCCCGCCCCAACCCCACATGGTGCGAAGCCGTACGGCAGGGTCGACCGCCCGCACCGCCGTTGCCCCCGCCCCGCCGATGCGGCCGGGGCAACGCGGCGAGCAGCGGTGGCCGGAGCGGAACTGACCAGCCCGCCCCGGCCCCGTAGTCGCCGAACCACCTCCCACACAGCCCGACCGGCCGCTCCGGCCTGCCCGGAAACGGCCCGCGAAAGGGAACACCGTGCACTCAACGCGACGCAGGCTGATATCCGTGGCGGCGATATCCGTCACCCTGCTGGCCGGCTCCGCCACCGCCTCCGTGGCCCTGCCCGGCGCGGCGCCCGCGCCGGCTCCGTCCGCCGCCGCTCTCCCGGCCCCCGGCGCGCCCGCCGCCCCGGCTTCCGCGCCGGTCGAGAACCTGATCGTCGGCTACAAGTCCAGCGCCTCCGAGGCCAGCTCCAACAAGGCCGCCGCGGACGACGCCGCCGCCAAGGGCAAGAAGGCCGGCAAGAAGGCCGCGTTCGACCGCCGCCTCGGCACCGGCGCCGCCCTCGTCAGCCTCGGCGGGGCCACCACCCCGAAGGACGCGGCCGACCTCATGGCCCAGTTCCGCAACGACCCGGACGTCGCCTACGTCGAGCCGGACAGCCGCGCCTACGCGATGGCCCTCCCGAACGACACCGACTACGCCAAGCAGTGGGACCTCTTCGAGCCCACCGCCGGCATGAACGTTCCTGCGGCCTGGGACAAGACCACCGGCTCCGGCGTCACCGTCGCCGTGATCGACACCGGCTACGTCGCGCACTCCGACCTCGCCGCGAACATCGTCCCCGGCTACGACTTCATCAGCAGCTCCACCGCCGCCCGCGACGGCAACGGCCGTGACAGCAACCCGGCCGACCAGGGCGACTGGAGCGCCGCCGGCGAATGCGGCACCGGCTCCAAGGCCAGCGACTCCTCCTGGCACGGCACCCACGTCGCGGGCACCATCGCCGCGGCCACGAACAACTCCAAGGGCGTCGCCGGCGTCGCGTACAACGCGAAGATCCAGCCCGTCCGCGTCCTCGGCAAGTGCGGCGGCGCCACGTCGGACATCGTCGACGCCATCACCTGGGCCTCCGGCGGCACCGTCGCGGGCGTCCCCGCCAACGCCACCCCGGCCAAGGTCATCAACATGAGCCTCGGCGGCTCCGGCGCCTGCACCACCAGCTACCAGAACGCGATCAACGCGGCCGTCGCCCGCGGCACCACCGTCGTCGTGGCCGCCGGCAACAGCAACGCGGACGCGGCCGGCTTCTCGCCCGCCAGCTGCAACAACGTCATCACCGTGGCCGCCAGCAACCGCACCGGCGACCGTTCCTTCTACTCCAACTACGGAGCGAAGGTCGACATCGCCGCCCCGGGCGGTGAGACCCGCCGCGCCACCGACACGCCGGGCACCATCACCACCCCCGAGAACGGCATCCTCTCGACGCTGAACACGGGCGCCACCACCCCGGGCAGCGAGAACTACGAGCCCTACCAGGGCACCAGCATGGCCGCCCCGCACGTCGCGGGCCTCGCCGCGCTCATGGTCTCCGCCACGCCCTCGCTGACCCCGGCGCAGGTCGAGACGGCCATCAAGGCCAACGCCCGCCCGCTCGCCGGCACCTGCACCGGTGGCTGCGGCAGCGGCCTCGCCGACGCCGCCGCCACCGTCAACGCCGTGACCTCGACGCCGACCACCCCGGCCCTCGAGAACACCGTCAACTACACGATCAGCGACAACGCGACCGTGGAGAGCCCGATCACCGTCAGCGGTGTGACCGGCAACGCGCCGGCCACCCTCAAGGTGGGCGTCGACATCAAGCACAGCTACATCGGTGACCTGAAGGTCGACCTGGTCGCCCCGGACGGCTCGGTCTACACCCTGCACAACCGCTCCGGCGGCAGCACCGCCAACATCAACCAGCAGTACACCGTCAACGCCTCCTCCGAGGTCGCGAACGGCACCTGGAAGCTGCGCGTCAACGACAACGCCGCCGGCGACACCGGTTACATCGACTCCTGGAACCTCGTGTTCTGAGAGCCTGCCAGTCCGGGCCGACAGGCCCGGATGGCGAAACCCTGCGGAGCGGCCGGACCCCCGGTCCGGCGGCTCCGCGGGGCTTTCGTGCTGCCCGACTGAATTCTGCGTCACAATCCGTGTCCACACGGCACCCGACCTCGTATTCTCGCCTCTCACAGGAAAGCCACAGGGGAGCGAAAGGCGGGTGGCGGTGCGTGGTGGCGCCGACGGGGCGGGCCGACACGACGGTCGGACACGCTGAACTGGTCAAGGCGGTCGAACACGCCCTGACCGCGCACGGGCGCGCCCTGATCACCGGACCCGCCGGCGCGGGCAAGACCCGCCTGGCCGGCGCCGTCGCGGCCGCCGCCGAGGCCCGCCGCGAGACCGTGCTCACCCTCGCCCCCGAAGCCGCCGACCGGTGGATCCCCGAAGCCTCCGCCGCCGCCCTCCTCGCCTCCGTCCCGTGCGCCGCCCTGGAACGGCTCTCCGGACCCCAGCGCACCGCCATCGCCCTCCTGCGCCGCGAGACCGACACCCCGCGCGCCGGACGCGACCACGTCGCCCTCCGCCTCGCCGTCGTCGAGGTGCTGCGCACGCTCGCCGAGCGCAGCCCCGTCCTCCTCGTCCTCGACAACGCCCAGTGGCTCGACACGGAGACCACCGACCTGCTCCGCTTCGCCCTGCGCCTGACCCCGCCCGGCGTCCGGGTCCTGGTCGCCGAGTGCGTCCAGGGCGGCACCCCGGTCGCCGAGCCCCTGTGCGGCCCCGGCACCCCCGCGCTGCGCATTCCCCCGCTCGGCGCCGATGAGGTCGCCGAACTCCTCGTCCGCCACGGCCTGCCCGCCCGCATCGCCGGCCGCGTCCACCAGGCCAGCGGCGGCAACCCCCGCCTCGCCCTCGCCCTCGGCCGCTCCCTCGCCGAAGCCGCCGGGAACCGCGACGGCAGCGCCCACCACGCCGACACCCTGCCCCTGTCCGGCCAGGCCCGCGAAGTCACCCGCCGGCTCCTCGCCGAGGCACCCCCCGAAGCCCGCCGCACCCTGCTC
>NZ_JACBGN010000487.1 GCF_013401435.1 Streptomyces sp. BR123 | reverse complement strand
GCCCTCCCCCGACCGGCCTCCCCGGGGCGCCGAGGCGGGCGCGACCGCGCCGGCCGCCGCAACGGCATGCTCAGGAGGTTCCCCTATGACCACCGCGGCAGACATCATGCACCCCGGAGCCCAGTGGATCCCCGCCACGGAGACCCTGGACCGGGCCGCCGAGCTCATGGGCCGGCTCGGCGTGGGCGCGCTGCCCGTCAGCGACGCCGACGAACGGATGTGCGGCATCATCACCGACCGCGACATCGTCGTGAAGTGCGTGGCCAAGGGCCACAACCCGGCGAAGGTCACCTGCGGCGACCTGTGCGAGGGCACCCCGCGCTGGATCGCTGCCGACGCGGACGTCTCCGCCGTGCTGGACGAGATGGAGTCCCACCAGATCAGGCGGCTCCCGGTCATCGAGAACAAGCGCCTCGTCGGCATGATCAGCGAAGCCGACCTGGCCCAGCACCTCCCGGAGACACAGCTCGCGGAATTCGTGGAGAGGGTCTACGCCCGCCGCTGAGGTGGCGCCGCCCCGGAGCCGGCGGCGGCGCTCAGGACCGCTCGGGCCGTCTGGGCCGGGCGGTCCAGCATGACCAGGTGCCCCGAGGGGGCGGCGGTCTCGAAGCGGGCGCCGAGGGCGGCCGCCAGGCCCCGCTGGCGGTCCAGCCAGTGCAGTGCCGCGGCCGAGCCGGTGCCGTCGTACCCGGCGAGGACCGTGGCGGGAACGGTCAGCGGGCGGCGGGAGCGCAGCGCGAGGACCTCGGCGGCCGTGTCGGGATAGCGCGCGTTCTCCAGCAGGATCCCGCGCCACACCCGGCCGGTGCGGTAGCAGCGGCGTACGAGGTCCCGCGGGGCCGGGTCGGCGCCGCCGGTCCGGGACAGGCGTACGGCGGCCCGCCGGGCCGCGGGCCCCAGCAGGGCCGGGATGCCGGCGGCCGTCAGGGCACGGCCCAGCGCGCGGGCCGCGCCGGTACGCAGCCCGGCAGGCAGGACCGCGTGGGGCTGCTCCTCCACACTGCCGTCGACGAGGACCAGGGCGGCGGCGCGCTGCGGGTACAGGCGGGCGAAGGCTTCCGCGTGGAAGGCGGCGATGGAATGCCCGGCCACGGTGACCCGGACCCCGCCCAGGCCCAGCGCGTCCAGCAGCCCGGCGATCCGGCGGGCTTCCCCGGCGGCGGTCGGCGGGTCGGCGGCGGGGCCGCTCAGGCCGTGCCCGGGCCGGTCGAACCGGATCACGGTCCGGCCGGCGGCGACGAGCAGCGCCGCGACCGGCTCCCAGTCGAACCAGGCCATGGCGAGCCCCGCGCTCAGAACGACCGGCGGACCGCTCCCCTCCACCACCACGTGCAGCGGAACTCCGTCCTCCGAGCGCACGAAGGCCGGGGTCGGCGGGGCGGCCGGGGCACCGGAGGCACTCGGGGCACCCGAGGCACCCGAGGCACCCGAGGCACCCGAGGCACCCGAGGCACCCGAGGCACCCTGGAGCGTCATGTACGGCGCTCCTCGTACACGGAGTACGCCAGCAGGCCCAGCCAGAGCGCCACGAGCAGCACCTGCATCCGCTGCCCGGCCCCCAGCGCCCACGTGCCGTGCCCGGCGGTGAAGAGGGAAATGGAGATCAGGGTCCAGGCGGTGGCGAGGAGCTCCAGGACGACCAGGGTGGGCCCGTACTCGGCGAGGGGCGCGAAGCGGCCGTAGCGGCGGGCGGCGACGGTCAGGGCGACGATGCCGAGGAGGGCGCCGGTCATGGCGAGGCTGCTGCTCACGGCATGGGCCTGGTGGGTGGCCGGAACCAGCTTGGCGGTCTCCAGCGCGGCGCACTCCGGGTCGACGGTGGGGGTGCAGCTCAGCGGCAGCCAGGCGTCCGCGGCGGTGGCGGCGCCGAACAGGGTGACCCCGGCCCAGCCGGCCACGGACCAGCGGCGGCGGGTGTCGTGGTGCCACCGGAGCCGGACCAGGGCCAGCAGGCCGCCGGTGAAGGCGAGCAGCCCCGCGGTGAAGTCGGTGGCCCGGAAGAGGCCGCCGAGCGGCTGGTCCTGGGCGGCGAGTTCGCTGACGTAGGTCTGGATGGGGTTCAGGCCCGTGGAGAGTACGACCTCCATGACCCACGCCGTGTAGGCGGTGGCGGCGAGGCCGATCAGCACGGCGATGACCTGTGGCCCCCTGGACCGCCTGGCACCTCCGGGGCTCCCGGGGGCCCCGCGGCTGCCTATTCGGTCTCCCGGTTTCCCCTCGCGCAGCCCCTTTTCGGTCACCTTCGCGGCTTTTGCGGTCATGTTCCCCATCATCCTTAACACGGCCGAACCGGCCCTCCGCTCGGATACCCGCCCGGGGTAGGGTTTCCCGGGGCATGGGCGCGCCCCGTTTCGCGCACAGCCCCCGCGGGCCGCCCTGCGGCCGCCTGGGCCATCCGAGTCGGTCCCACGCCCTGAATGACGTGGCCCCGGCCGCTTGCGTTGCCTCGGCCGCCCCCCGAGTGCGGGGGACCACACCGCTCACGCCTCGACCGCCCCACCGAAGCGGGCACGGAATGCCGGGTCCCGGCCGGCCGGACCAGGAGCCGGCCGGCATCGTCTCGGTGACCGAGCACCTGGGCGACAGCCGCGAGGAGGGCGTCGAACCGGACTACCACCTCGCGGTGGTGACCGGCGCCGGGGCCGCGGAGATACCGCAGGACCTGGACGTCCGGATCGTCCCGGCCGGCACCTGGGCCGTCTTCGCGAACACCGGGCCTTTCCCGCAGCCCTGCAGTCCCTGTGGCGGGACGTCTACAACCAGTGGTTCCCCTCCAACCCGTACGCGCTCCGGCCCGGGCCGGAGATCCTGCGCGCCCCGCCGTCGGTGGAGGGGGCGGACGTGCGGACCGAGCTGTGGATTCCCGTGGAGCGGACTGCGGTCTTACGGGACGCCACGGAGCCGGACGCCACGGAGCCGACCGGCCCTGCCACCTGCCAGGGGCGGCAGCGGGCAGCGACAGGGGGCAGGACCGAAAGCCTTTGGCCACGCCTGAGCAGCATGGCAGGCTGTCTGATCATCAGACCGCCTGCTTCGATCAGACGAGGACGTCCGCGCCGCATGAGTACGCCTCCGGCCGGGGTACGGG
>NZ_JACBGN010000486.1 GCF_013401435.1 Streptomyces sp. BR123 | reverse complement strand
GGGCTCGGAGATGTCTATAAGAGACAGCGCCAGGAAGTCCTTGCGGCTCCACAGCTCGGCGAGCGTGGTCAGCGCCTGCCCGACGCTCGGGTCCGTCCACTTGATCTCGTGCCTGGCGAGCCGGTCGTACTTCTCCGGGCCCGCCTGCGACAGGTAGACGTTCTCGAACCAGTCCGTCAGCGTCCAGCCGTCCGCGCCGGCCACCGACAGCGCCGGGGTACCGGACGCCGACAGCGTGTCCGCGACGGTCAGCAGATCCTTCCACGTCTTCGGCGGCTGCACCCCGGCCGCCTCGAAGGCCTTCGCGTCGTACCAGACCAGCGACTTGTTGGCGGCCTTGTAGTACACCCCGTACGGGGTGCCGTCGACCGCGCCCAGCTTCTTCCAGCCGTCCGAGTAGTTCGCGTCGAGCTGGGCCTGCGCCTCCGGGCCGACCGGCTGCACCCACTTGTTCTTCACCGCCGCGGCCAGCGCCCCGGGCTGCGGCAGCAGCGCCACGTCCGGCGGCTGCCCGCCCGCGATCTTCGTGCCGAGGAAGGTGACGATCGGGTCCTGGGCCGGCACGAAGGTGACCGCGGCGCCCGTCCGCTTCTCGAACTCCCTCAGCACCTTCTCGAAGTTCGCCTGCTCCGGGCCCGTCCACACCGCCGAGACCTGTAACTTCTCCCCGTCCAGCCGCGGTAACTCCACCCGCGGCGCGGCCGGGGCAGTCGGCCCCGGAGGCGGATCCGCCTTCGAGCCCCCGCCGCCGCACCCGCTCAGGACGAGGGCGCCCGAGGCGGCCAGGACCACCCACGCACGGCTGCTGCTCCTACGGTTCTTCGTACGGTTCGTTCCCTGCCTGAGCATGGTTCGCCCCCGATTCCCGTGGTGTGACCCGTTCCACAGGTCTACGCCGAGCCGGGCACCCCCGCAATACCGCGTCACCGCCCCGCGGCGGCGGCGCGCCGGGCCCGCAGGATCCCCGCGGGGATCCCGACGTGCCTCGCCGGGGCGCCGCGGCCGGGGTCAGGGGGCGGCCGGGAACAGCACCGGCACCGCCGAGACCAGGTGCGACGCCCGGTCCAGGGCACTGGCCAGCAGGGCCAGGTCGGTCGGGCCGTTGCCGAGCTCGCGCACCGGGCGACGGGCCGGAGGATCACCCATCCGCTCCCACTCCACCGGGACCACCGTCGGCCGCTGGGTGGCAGTCCGGGGTATCCGGCCGGTCACCCGGCCGCCCTGGAACGGGACCGTCCGCCCGTCGGCGAAGCGGAGCAGGCCGCGGCCCGGGCCCGGCCGGTCCGGCGCGTCGAGCTCCACCCGCAGCGCACAGCTCCGGACGAGCTCGGTGTCGGCCGTACGGTCCGGGCGGGCGGTCGCGGCCACCAGGTGCACGCCGAGCCGCTCCCCGTCCCGGGCCACCGCCTCCAGGACGCGGACCACCGACCCGGCGGCGGGCCGGCCCGCACTGCCCAGGCCCGGCGCGACCAGCGCGTCGAGGTCGTCCACCAGCACCACCAGGCGGGGCAGCGGGCTCGGCCCGGCCGCCGGGTCCGTGCGTACGGCGGCGGCGCGCAGCCGCAGCGTCCCCGTACGCGGCGGATCCCCATCGCCGCCGCCCTGCTCGGCGGCGACCTGCTCGGCCGCGGAGGGCCGGCGCGGCGACACCATGCGGTCGGCCAGCTCCCGGCGGGCATGCCACTGCGCGAACGGGAGCCCGTCCAGCAGCTCGGCACGCCGTTTCAGCTCCGCGCCCAGGGCCTGCGCGAACTCCCTCATGCGCACCGGGTCGGCGGCGACCAGGTGCGCGGAGACGTGCGGCAGGTCGGCGGCGGGCAGCAGCCCGTCACCGCGCTCCCCGCCCGCCCCGTCGAGCAGGACCAGGGCCAGCCGGTCGGGCCGCGCCCCGGCGGCCAGCGACGCCGCGACCGAGCGGAGCAGCTCGGTACGGCCGCTCCCCGCCGGGCCCTCGACGAGCAGGTGCGGCCCGTCCTGCACCAGTTCGGCCCCGACCGGGCCGCCGCGGCCGCCTCCGAGCACGAACGCGACGAGTCCGCCGACGCCCTGGCCCTGCTCGGTCGCCTCGGCCCAGCGCGCCATCAGCGACGCCGGGGTGGCCCGGGCCAGGCCCAGCTCGTCGAGGAGCCGCGCGGTCGTGGGGAGTGCGGCGGCCGCCGACTGCTGCGGCGCGGCTCCGGCGGTTCCGGAGCGCAGCGGGGCCAGCGCCCGCGCGAACCGCTCCGCCCAGGCCGCGGAGACGGCGTCGGCGGTGGCGGTGGTGCCGGGCGGGCAGGGTGTTCCGCCGGCGACGGCGAAGGTCCGTACGGTGGTGGCCACGTCGCCGCTGAGCACGGCGGCGGCGCCGCAGTCCCGGAAGGCGGTGACGGCCTCGCAGGCGGCCTCGTAGGTGTCGGCGAGCGGGGAGGCGGGGGTCGCGGCCGGCGCCTCGGCCAGCACCAGTACGTGGATCCCGGCGGCCGCGCCGTGCGAGGCGAGCCGGCCGGTGAGGTCGCGCACCGCAGAGGTGCCGGGGTCCCCGTCCACGACGAGCAGGGTGTACGGCCCCGCGTACGCGGCCGCGGCCTCGCGGACGGCGCGGGGGGCGGCGGTCGCCCAGTTCACCCCGAGGGGGCCCTCGTCGAGCCGGCGCGTCAGCTCGGCGGTGCGGGCCGCCGCCTGGTCGCGGTCGTACGCGAGGAGCAGCCGGCAGTCCTGGCCGTGCGCGGGCCGTACGTGCGGCAGCCAGCCGAGCCAGCCCCACTCCTCGCGCCGCTGCGCCACCGGACGGGCCCGGTCGCTGCTGATGAGGACGATCTCCAGCTGCGCGGGCGCGTGCAGTGCGGCCAGCTGGGCCACGACCGACCGGGCCACCCCGGACAGCCGGGCGCGCGGGCCGGCAATGCCGAGCGCGCCGACGTCCTGGAGAGCGATCCGGCTCCCGGCCCCGAGGCCGACGTCGAGGCGGCCGCGGGGCCGGGACCACAGCCGCGGGGTGGGCGCGAGGGCCGCCAGCAGCAGGGCGGCGGGGTCGTCGGCGTCCGGCACCGCAGCCGCGGCCGCCGGAGCCGGCGCGGAATCCGCGGGCTCCTCCCCGCCCCGCATCCACCGCCGCGCCCACGCCCCGAACC
>NZ_JACBGN010000485.1 GCF_013401435.1 Streptomyces sp. BR123 | reverse complement strand
CTCGGGGCCGGGGCGGCCGTGGGGCTCATGACCCTGGCCCGCACCCCGCATTCACCTGCTGCCGCCACGACCGTCGTGGTGGTGCTCCAGGCTCCGCAGCCGGAGGTCTTCGTGCCGCTGCTGGCGGGCGCGGCCCTGCTGCTGGTCCTGGCCGGAACGGCGGCCTCCCGCGCCCGGGCCGGCGCGGTGCGCTACCCCGTGTTCTGGTGGCGCGAGCCGGTCCCTTCGGGCGGCCGCCCGGACCCCGGTCGTCCGCATGCCGGCCGGCGCGGGCGGGGTCGTCGGCTGCTGCCGGGCCGCCGGGCCACCGGGACCGGGCGTGGTCAGGCATGACGACCGCGCCGGATTCCTGACGCGGGTCGAGGCGGCGCTCCGCGGAGACCCGCGCGTTGCGCCTGCCGTCGGGAAATGCTGCCCGCCGCCCCGGCGGTGCCCAGAGAATCGAATGCGTTGATGCGAGGGGGCGGGGCGCCCGTCGCCGCTTCCGGCGGCGCCCGGGCGGATCGTGGCCTATGCGGAACGGAATGGGAGGGGTCTTCGTGGCGCACGGACGTGACGTCCAAGGAGTCGCAGCCGACGGCCAGCCCCTGCCGACATGCGCGCTGGCCCGGGAGTCCGGGCGGGCCCGGCGGCTCCTCGCCGCCGGACAGTGGCGTCCCGCCCGGGCGGACGCCGAGGCGGCAGCCGCCGTCCTGGCCCGCCTCGCCGCCCCGCTTCCGGCCCGGCGGCCCGCGACGGCGCGGGTACGGGCCGCGGACCGGGACCGGCGGCTCCAGCGCATCCTGCGCACCGCCCTCCACCACCTCGATGCCGGTGCCGTCAGCCCGCCCGCCGCAGTCCTCCCGGCCGGCGTCGCGCGGGCCCTCCTGCCCTGGTACGCCGTCCCGAGCCCGTCGGCTGCGGCGGCCGCCCCGCGATACGGGCGCGCCCCGGGGGCGTCGGCCGACGCGGTGGCGCCGCCGACCGGGGCGGGCGAGGCCCTGCTCCCCGGGCTGGTCGAGCTGTTCGCCGCCCTGGCCGCGGCGGGCCCGTCCGCTGCCGGGGGTGCGGGGGTGCG
This sequence comes from Streptomyces sp. BR123, assembly GCF_013401435.1. GTDB lineage: Bacteria > Actinomycetota > Actinomycetes > Streptomycetales > Streptomycetaceae > Streptomyces. The sequence goes on along the minus strand of NZ_JACBGN010000485.1, from coordinate 2,144 downwards.
GGGGCGCGGACGGCCCGTGGGCGGCGGCCTGCGACTGGCGCCGGGTCGCCCTGGGCTGCTCCTGCGGGGTGGTGAACCGCAGCCACGGCCTCGGCCTCTCCGAGGTGTGGCTCCTGCTGCCGGATGTGTGACCGGGCACAGCAGGCCGCCCGTCAGGGGCGGCCGCGGTGCTCCGCGCGGCCCGCTCACGCGCTCACGGGTGACCGAAACGCCTGGTCATGGAGGTGCCTGCCGGGCCGCGGGAGTCCGGCTTGACAGGGAAATCGAACATCCATTCTGATTGGTTATCCACAGCCGAACCGGCGCGGCGGCGCATTGTCAGTGGCAGGCGTTAGCGTCAATGGCGTGAAGCGATCGACTCAAGCAAACCGGGTGGAACCCATGGCAGGCACCGACCGCGAGAAGGCTCTCGACGCCGCTCTCGCACAGATTGAACGGCAATTCGGCAAGGGTGCGGTCATGCGCCTCGGCGACCGGCCGAACGAGCCCATCGAGGTCATCCCCACCGGGTCGACCGCCCTCGACATCGCCCTCGGCGTCGGCGGCCTGCCGCGCGGCCGCGTCGTCGAGATCTACGGTCCGGAGTCCTCCGGCAAGACCACCCTGACCCTGCACGCCGTGGCCAACGCGCAGAAGGCCGGCGGCACCGTGGCCTTCGTGGACGCCGAGCACGCGCTCGACCCGGAGTACGCGCGGGCCCTCGGCGTCGACACCGACAACCTGATCCTGTCTCAGCCGGACACCGGTGAGCAGGCCCTGGAGATCGTGGACATGCTGGTCCGCTCCGGCGCCCTCGACCTCATCGTCATCGACTCCGTCGCCGCCCTCGTGCCGCGGGCGGAGATCGAGGGCGAGATGGGCGACTCGCACGTCGGCCTCCAGGCCCGCCTGATGAGCCAGGCCCTCCGCAAGATCACCAGCGCGCTCAACCAGTCCAAGACCACCGCGATCTTCATCAACCAGCTCCGCGAGAAGATCGGCGTCATGTTCGGCTCCCCGGAGACCACCACCGGTGGCCGGGCGCTGAAGTTCTACGCCTCGGTGCGCATCGACATCCGCCGCATCGAGACCCTGAAGGACGGCACGGAGGCGGTCGGCAACCGCACCCGCTGCAAGATCGTCAAGAACAAGGTCGCGCCGCCCTTCAAGCAGGCCGAGTTCGACATCCTCTACGGCCAGGGCATCAGCCGCGAGGGCGGTCTGATCGACATGGGCGTGGAGCACGGCTTCATCCGCAAGGCCGGCGCCTGGTACACGTACGAGGGCGACCAGCTCGGCCAGGGCAAGGAGAACGCCCGCAACTTCCTGAAGGACAACCCGGACCTCGCGAACGAGATCGAGCGGAAGATCAAGGAGAAGCTCGGCGTCGGTGTCCGCAAGGGTGCTCAGCCCGGCGAGACCTCCGCGGAGGAGACGGCCGCCGGCGACGGCGAGGCCAAGAGCGTTCCCGTCCCGGCGGCGAAGGCGAAGGCGGCCAAGACCGCCGCTGCCAAGAGCTGACCCGATGCGGGAACACGAAGGGGGCGACGGCTCCGGCACGACGAGGGCCGAGCCGGAGCCGCCGCCCCAGAGCCCCGAGGAACAGGCGCGGGCGATCTGCCTGCGCCTGCTCACCGGGATGCCGCGCACCCGGCGCCAGCTCGCGGACGCCCTGGCCAAACGGGGCATCGCCGAGGAGGTGGCGCAGGAGGTCCTCTCCCGGTTCGAGGAGGTGGGCCTGATCGACGACGCCGCCTTCGCCGGCGCCTGGGTCGAGTCGCGCCACCGCGGCCGGGGCCTCGCCCGCAGGGCCCTCGCCCAGGAACTGCGGACCAAGGGGGTGCAGGCCTCCCTCGTCCAGGAGGCCCTGGAGCAGCTGGACTCCGAGCAGGAGGAGCAGACCGCCCGCGAACTCGTCGAGCGCAAGCTCCGCGCCACCCGGGGCCTGGACCGGGAGAAGCGGATCCGTCGCCTGGCCGGGATGCTCGCCCGCAAGGGATACCCGGAGGGCATGGCCCTGCGCGTGGTGCGCCGCGCCCTGGAGGCCGAGGGCGAGGACATCGACGAGGAACTGGGGTACCCGGGCAGCTGACCGCGCTCTCCCGCTCGCCCGCCGCTCTCGCGACCCGTTCTCGCGGGCCGGAGCCGGGCCGGGGGACGGGGCC
>NZ_JACBGN010000484.1 GCF_013401435.1 Streptomyces sp. BR123 | reverse complement strand
GGGGTGGGGAGGGTCACGGGTGTCTCCTGTGGGTGGTGGGGCGGTGGCCGCGGGCACGACCACCGCCGGACGGGCTGGTCAGGCGGAGTGGCTGTTGGCGCGGGCCCACTGGGGTGCGCCGTCTTCGGGTCCGGGCGTCTGCCACATCACGCCGTACCGCTTCTCGACTGGGACGAGGCCGACGGTGGCGGGGTCGACGCAGTGGCGGTCTATGCCGAAGCGGCCCTGTCGGTGGCGGTCGGCGGCGGACTCGGAGCTGAACGTGCGGTGGCAACCAGGGGCGGCGCAGTGGCTGCGGGTGAGTCCGGTCCACCAGGCTCCGCAGGAGCACGGGATGGCGTTGGCGGGTCGGGGGTCGGTCATAGTTGCCTCGATTCGGTCTCTGGGTTTTGTTCTGACGGCCTATCGCGATGCGGGTGGACTTGGGAGACCGGGGCGCCCCTCGGAGGCTCTCAGGGGCCTTCTGGCCCTTCAGGGCGTCCCGGTAGGCCTTCTCGCCCTCCCCGCACCCGAGCGGGCAGTCCCTCGGGTCCTCACCCCGGCGCCGGTGGGCCACCGCCCCAGCCCGGTCCCCGTGGCGTTGGGGCCGGCCGTCGAGGAGGCCCGCCCGGCAGGCGAGGATCACGGCGTTGGTGATGCTGCGGGCGCCGAGCTTGCGGCCCGCCCGGACGGCGATCTTCGAGACGGACTTCTCGTGGAGGCCGAGCCGGGCGCCGATGACGGCGTAGGTGTCGCCCTCCGCGGCGCCGGCAAGCACAGCGAGCTCCGTCTCCGTCATCACCGGCCGGGCGGGCGCGGTCACGACTTGCCGCCGCGTGCCAGCTCGAGGAGCACGTCCGCGTGGCAGGAAAGCGACTCGGCGCACCAGCACATCAGGTCTCGGCCGGCGAGCTCAGCGCGGACGCGGTCGACCCGGGCGGGGTCGGCCACTACCCAGATGCGGTACAGCTCGACGGCGAGGACGTGGGCGTCGCGGCGGTCGCCGGCAACCACGGAGGTCTTCAGGCCGGCGGGCGGGCGCACCTCTCGGGGGCCAGCCCAGTTGACGACCCAGGCGTTGGGGGTCTGGGCGATGACCCAGGGGTTACCCCATCGGGTGCCGCGGCCGACGTACTTGGCGCCGTGCGACGTCCAGCCCTTGGTGCGCTTCCGCTGGATCCGCTCCGGCGTGACTGTGATTCGCGCGCCGAGGAATGCAATGCCCTTGCCGGCGGCGAGGTCGAGGTGGAGGAACTCACCGACGGCGCGGTCGCTACTGGTGCGGAAAAGGCAGTCGGCGTACTCGGGGTGGCCCATCTCGGCGAGGACGGGGGTGATGTACGGCCGGGCGTGCTCGACGACGGTGCGGGCAAGGACGTTCGGGTCGGTGGTGCGGACGGTGAGCGGCGGTACGGGCCGGCTGTCGCCAAGCTTGCCGAACTCGATCTCGTAGGTGGCCATGTGGGACTCCGTTCGTGAGATGCTGGGGCAGTTGGCCCGCCTCGCGCCTCGAGGCGGGCCTTCGTGGTGTCCGGGGGCGGTCGAGGTCAGGCGACGGGTGTGAGGTGCTGGCGGACGATGCGCTGGTGCCAGCGGATCGCCCAGTCGGGGCAGTTCGCGCAGTTTTTGTGGGTGTGGCCGGGGAGTGGGTCGGAGCGGCGGGCATCCATCGACCAGGCCATGGAGTCGGCTGAGGTGAGCTCGTCGCCGTAGTCGGCGATGCCTCGGGTCTTCACGCCGAACCCGTGGAGGTTGAGGCCCTGGCTGCGGAAGCGGTTGACGATCTCGCCGATCTCACTGGTCGCTTGGCGGCGGCAGACGGAGCCGAGGCCGACGACGGGTTCGGCGGCGAGGTTGATGCCGGCGGCTGCGTACATCTCGGCGCAGCGTTCGTAGTCCTCGAGTCGCCAGCCTTGGAGGACGGGTATGAACGGCAGGTCGGGGGCGAGGGCCCGGAGTTCGATCAGGTTCTCGACGGTGAGGCGCTGGTGTTCCTCGACGGTGAGCCCGGTTCCGGCGAAGGTGAGCGGGCCGTGCTGTCCGCCGTCGATGACCCAGGGTTCGCACATCCAGTCCATGGGGGCGGCCCAGTCGAGCATGCCGATGGCGTCGCGGTAGCGGCGGACCTCGGCGACGTACTGCTCGGGGGTGATGGTCCAGCGGCCGTGCTGCATGAGTTCGGTGAAGCCGCCGGAGTCGAGGGCCCAGGGGGCGATGGCGCGGGGGAAGGTTCGGCGACCCTTGAGGCGGTTGCGGCTGATGAAGAGCGGCACGCCGGCGGTGGCGAGCCAGTTCGGCATGTGGGTCCCGAGGTAGAACCTCACGCGGTCACCGCCTGGTCCCGGCGCCGCTGCCAGGTGGCGATGACGGCGACGGCGGCGAGGGTCATCCACGTCTTGCCGAGCAGCTGGCCGGGGAGGTAGGCGAGGCTGCCGAAGGCGAGCCAGAGGAAGATCAGGCTGTCCGCGAGGAGGCCGACCGCGTTCGAGGCGAGCATGGCCACGACGAGGCCGCGCTTGCGGAGCGGTTCATAGACGGCGAAGTCCAGGGTCTCGGCGAGCGCGAAGGCTGCGGCCGAGGCCAGGGCGAGGGCCGGGTCGGCCAGCCACCAGGAGAGGGCTGCTCCGATACCGATGGCGGCCAAGGTGGCGGTGCGGCCGGCGGTTTCGCGGGCGAGGTCGCGGAGGACGAAGGCGAGGCCGACGACGTAGACGCCGGCGGGGGCGAGGTAGCCGAGGCCGACGGGGACGGCGCCGTAGTGGGTGACGGCGAGGTTGGCGGCGGGGATGGTGGCGATGTAGGCGGTGAGTGTGCAGGCGGCGCGGACGTGCATGGGTTCCTCCGGTTGCGGGTTGCTGGGTGGCGGGTGCCGGTCAGGCGGCGGGGCGGCGTCGGAGCGGGTTGGGGATGGGCTGGTGCCATTCGGTGCCGTCGAGGGCGGCGGTGAGGGCGGCGCGGGTCATGCGGCGTCGTCCCGGTGGTGGCGGTAGGCGGTGTCGATCCGCTCGGTAATCCACTGCTGCTGGCAGCGGGGGCACTGGTAGCCGTCCCGGGTGGTCTGGCCGCGGCGCCGGGTGACAGCGGGGGCTATGTCCCGCTGCAGGCAGTTGGGGCAGGTGTCGTGCACGGGTCCTCCTAGGTGGTGGGTGTGCACCCGCAGGTGCAGGCGGTGCTGCAGGGCGGTCGGCCGTCGAGGAGCCACCGCCGGTACTCGGCGAGGGCCACGTCGATCTG
>NZ_JACBGN010000483.1 GCF_013401435.1 Streptomyces sp. BR123 | reverse complement strand
CCGCCGGCCCCCGCCGACCCCGGACGGCGGTCAGGAGCCCGTGCCGCCGCCGAGGTGCTGCCACAGGAAGGTGTAGGCGAGGGCCCGGTTGTGGGCGGCCTGTTCGTTGTCCGAGGCGCCGCCGTGGCCGCCGCCGGTGTTCTCGTGGAACAGGACGCGGTGGCCGAGCTCCCGCAGCCGCGCGGCGGTCTTCCGGGCGTGCCCGGGGTGGACCCGGTCGTCGCGGGTGGAGGTCATCAGCAGCACCGGCGGGTACGGCCGCCCGGCGGCGAGGTTGTGGTACGGGGACATGTCCTCCAGGTGGGGCCGGTCGGCCTCGGTGTCGGGGTCGCCGTACTCGGCGATCCAGGACGCGCCGGCGAGCAGCCGGTGGTAGCGCAGCATGTCGAGGAGGGGAACCTTGGCGACGACCGCGCCGAACAGCTCGGGGTGGCGGACGAGCATGGCGCCCATGAGCAGGCCGCCGTTGCTCGCGCCGGTGATGCCGAGCCGGTCGGGGGTGGTGATGCCGCGGGCGGTGAGGTCGGCGGCGACGGCGGCGAAGTCCTCGAAGGCGCGGACCCGGTGGGGGCCGAGGGCTGCCTGGTGCCAGGCGGGGCCGTATTCGGCGCCGCCGCGGATGTTGGCGACGACGAAGGTGCCGCCGCGGGCGAGCCAGGCACGGCCGGTGATCGCGTCGTAGCCGGGGGTCTGCTGGTCGCGGAAGCCGCCGTAGCCGTAGAGGAGTGCGGGGCCGGGCCGGTCGCGGTCGGCGGGGCCGACGACGAAGTAGGGCACGGCGGTGCCGTCCCGTGAGGTGGCGAAGTGCTGCCGTACGGCCAGGCCCGCGGTGTCGAAGCGGGCGGGGGCCTGCTTGAGCACCTCGGTGTCCCCGCCGATGTGGCCGCGGGTGAGGGTGGAGGGCTGGAGGAAGCCGTCCACGTCGAGGAAGTACTCGTCGGAGGTGTCCGGGTCGGTGTCGGTGATGCAGGCGGAGGACAGCGGGGGCACGTCGGCGAGCGGGCGGCGGCTCCAGCCGTCGGGGCCGGGGGTGAGGACCTCCAGCCGGGTGGCGACGTCGGCCAGTGTGTCCAGGATCAGGTGGTGGCGGGTCCAGCAGTGGCCGGACAGGGCGGTGCGCTCGTCGGGGGTGAACAGGGCGTGCGCGGTGCGGTCGCCGGCGAGGAAGGCGTCGAAGTCGAACACGAGGAGCGAGCCGGCGGGATGGCCGAGCCACGGGCTCTTCGGGGTGACGACCAGCCACTGCCGGTGCGCGTACGCGCCGGCGTCGGCCGGGACGTCGATCCTGACCAGCCGGTCGCCGTCGGCGAGCAGGTGCAGCTCGCGGTGGAAGAAGTCGGTGGCGCGGGAGACGAAGGCCCGCTCGAAGCCGGGCGTGGCGTCGTACCAGCCGGAGGCGGAGACGTCCGTGTGCTCGGCCTCGTAGACGACCTCCGCGTCCTCCAGGGCGGTGCCGCGGCGCCAGCGGCGGACGGTGCGCGGGTAGCCGGAGGCCGTCAGGGAGTCAGGGCCGAGGTCGGCGCCGACGAAGAGCGTGTCCTCGTCGATCCAGGCGACCCGGGTCTTCGCTTCGGCGACCTCGAAGCCGCCCGGGACGAACGCGCGGTCGTCCAGGTCGAACTCCCGGACCACGACGGCGTCGGAGCCGTCGCGCGAGAGCATGACCAGCGCACGCCGGTAGTCCGGGTAGCGGACGGCGGCCCCGGCCCACACCCATTCCTCGCCGTCGGCCGCGGCGAGGGCATCGACGTCGAGGAGGACGTCCCAGGCGGGCTCGTCCTTGCGGTACTGCTCCAGCGTGGTGCGCCGCCACACGCCCTTCGGCCGGTCGGCGTCCCGCCAGTAGTCGTACAGGTACGCCCCGCGCCGGACGGTGTAGGGGATGCGCTCGGCGTCGTCGAGGACCTCGCGCAGTTCGCCGCGCAGGGTCTCGAAGCGGGGGTCCGAGGTGAGGGCGGCGGCGGTCTCCGCGTTCCGCTCGGCGACCCAGCCCAGCGCGGCCTCGCCCTCGACGTCTTCCAACCACAGGAACGGATCTTCACCAGTCACCCCACGATTGTGCCGCCCGCGCCGGCCGCCCGGTGACTCCTCCCCGCCCCGGTCGCCGCGGGTCGCGCCGCCACGCCGTCGCGCCGGCGCTCGGGCCGTGCCGTCATGCCGTCATGCCGTCATGGGACGGTCGTGTGCGCTGACGGGGGCGGGGAGGGAGGTCGAGCCGGTGAGGTAGCGGTCGACGGCGGCGGCCGCCGAGCGGCCCTCCGCGATGGCCCACACCACCAGGGACTGCCCGCGCCCGGCGTCCCCGGCGACGAACACCCCGTCCGCGGAGCCGGAGCCGGGAGCGGGGACGCGGCCGTCGGGGGTCGGCGGGGGAAGGGCCGCGAAGCCGGGGCTGCGGGCGTACCCGCCGCGGGCGTCCCGGTTGAGGCCGAGCTGCTCTTCCAGCGCGGCGGACCGCTCGGGCCCGGAGAAGCCGAGCGCCAGCAGGACCAGTCCGGCCTCGACGACCCGCTCCGTCCCGGGGAGGGGCCGGCGGGTGACGGGTTCCACCGCGGTCAGGTGCAGGGCGCGTACCCGGCCGGCGGCGTCGCCTTCGAAGTGCAGCGTGGCGTGGGCGAAGATCCTGGGGTCGCCGCCGTCGCGGTCGCGCGCCTCCTCGTGCGCGTGGGAGATCCGGTAGACCTTCGGGTACACGGGCCAGGGCTCGGTGTCGGACCGGTCGGGGCCGGGCTCCGGGTTGATGTCGAGCTGCAGCACGGAGCGGGCGCCCTGCCGCAGGGCGGTGCCCAGGCAGTCCGAGCCGGTGTCCCCGCCGCCGACGATCACGACGTGGCGGCCCTCGGCGCTGATCGGGGCCGCCGTGAGGTCGCCTTCCTGGACGCGGTTTGCGCCGGTGAGGTACTCCATGGCCTGGTGGATGCCGTGCAGGCCGCGGCCCGGTACGGGGAGCTCGCGGCGCTCGCCGGCGCCGACCGCGACGACGACCGCGTCGTGCCGTCTGCGCAGGTCGGCCGCGTCGATTCGGCCTCCGACGTCCGCCTCGGTGCGGAATCGGGTGCCCTCGTCGAGCATCTGCGCTATGCGGCGGTCCAGGTGGGCCTTCGCCATCTTGAAGGCGGGGATGCCGTAGCGGAGCAGGCCGCCGATGCGGTCGTCGCGCTCGTGGACGACGACGGTGTGCCCGGCCCGGGTCAGCTGCTGGGCCGCGGCGAGTCCGGCCGGGCCCGAGCCGATGACGGCGACGGTCCTGCCGGTCGGCCGGGCAC
>NZ_JACBGN010000482.1 GCF_013401435.1 Streptomyces sp. BR123 | reverse complement strand
CCCCCACCCCACCGACCAAGGAGACACCGCATGACCGGCCAGCCCACCGACCGAGGGACCGCGCGATGAGGGTGCTGCTGATCGGAGCCAATGGATACCTCGGCCGCTACGTCGCCGACCGGCTGCTCGCCGACCCCGCCGTCCAGCTCACCGCCCTCGGCCGCGGCGACGACGCCGACGTCCGCTTCGACCTCGCCACCGGCAGCCCCGGCGCCCTCACCCGGTTCCTCGACGCCGTCCACCCCGGCGTCGTCGTCAACTGCGCCGGGGCCACCCGCGGCGGGGCCCGCGAGCTGACCCGGCACAACACCGTCGCCGTCGCCACCATCTGCGAGTCCCTGCGCCGCAGCGGCTGCGGCGCCCGCCTCGTCCAGCTCGGCTGCGCCTCCGAGTACGGGCCCAGCCAGCCCGGATCGTCCACCGCCGAGGACGCCGTGCCCAGACCCGGCGGGCCGTACGGCGTCAGCAAGCTCGCCGCCACCGAGCTGGTCCTCGGCTCAGGGCTCGACGCCGTCGTCCTGCGGGTCTTCTCGCCCGTGGGGCCCGGCACTCCGGCCGGCTCCCCGCTCGGCAGGCTCGCCGAGGCCATGCGGCGCGCCATGCAGTCCGGCGACGGCGAGCTCAAGCTCAGCGGGCTCGGCGTCCAGCGCGACTTCGTGGACGTACGGGACGTGGCCCGCGCCGTGCACGCCGCCTCGCTCTCCGCCGCCCAGGGCGTCGTCAACATCGGCACCGGACGCGCGGTCCGGCTGCGCGAAGCGGCCGCCACCCTCGCCCGGGTCGCCGGATACGGAGGAGCCCTGTACGAGCTCGACGTGCCCCACGGCGGACCGCACGCGGGACCCCAGCAGGCGCACCCCGGAGCCCACGGACACCACGGCCCTCACGGCACCCACGGGCACCCGGCCGCCAGGGTCGGAGGCCTCGCCGCCATCGGCGCCCCCCGCTCCGAGGCCACCGCCGAGCAGCTGGCCGCCGCAGCACCGCCTCCGGCCCCGTACCCCTACCCCGACGGTTGCGGTGCCTGGCAGCAGGCCGACGTGCGCACCGCCCGGGACCGCCTCGGCTGGCGGCCCCGGATCAACCTGGAGGAGTCCCTCGCGGACATCTGGATGGAGGCGGCGTGCCGCATCTGACCGCGCAGACCGCGGCGCCCGCCGCCACCGGGGCCGGCCGCCTCCGCCTCGGCATCCCCGGCTACGCGCACCCGCTGCTGGCCCCCGTGGAATGGGCCGAGCTGACCCGGCCCGGCACCCCGCTGCACTGGGCCGTGCTCAACGTCACGGACGGGCCCGGCGTCCGGCCCGACCCGCACTGCACGGAGGCCGTCGGGCGGCTCCGGGAGGCCGGCGGCACCGTGCTCGGGCATCTCGCGATGCGGGACGGGGGACGGACGTTCGGCGAACTCGTCTCCGACGCCCACCGCTTCGCCGACTGGTACCGGGTGGGCGGCTTCTACCTCGACCGGACCCCGGCCGGCCCGGCCGAACTGGCCGCGGTGCGCCGCGTCACCGAAGCCCTGCGCGGGCTCGGCCAGGGCCTGCGGATCGTCCTGGGACACGGCACCCACCCGTACGAGGGCTACGCGGAGGCCGCCGACCAGCTCGTCACCTTCTCCGGGGCGTGGGCCGACTACCGCTGGTCCCAGGTCGCCGAGTGGACCGCCGAGTACCCGCCGGAGCTGTTCTGCCACCTCGTCCACGGGGTGCCGCGCACCCACCTGGAGGAGGCGCTGCGGATCGCCCGCTGGCAGGGCGCCGGCACGATCTGGTTCACCGACCGGCGCGGGAGCGGCGACCGGGACCCCTGGGCGTCGATGCCCGCGTACTGGGACGAAATCGTCTCAAAGATCGGACCGGGTGTCTCGGAATGAAGAAGGGCGTGGCAGTGTTACGGGAAGAACCACCGTTCGACATACCCATCTACGGAGTCCCCGTGTCGCTGCCACCCCTGGTCGAGCCAGCTGCTGAGCTCACCGTTGACGAGGTCCGTCGGTACTCCCGCCATCTGATCATCCCGGACGTCGGGATGGACGGCCAGAAGCGCCTGAAGAACGCCAGGGTGCTCGCCGTCGGAGCGGGCGGTCTGGGCTCGCCCGCCCTGATGTACCTCGCCGCGGCCGGCGTCGGCACCCTGGGCATCGTCGAGTTCGACGAGGTCGACGAGTCGAACCTGCAGCGCCAGATCATCCACAGCCAGTCGGACATCGGCCGCTCCAAGGCCGAGTCCGCGCGCGACACCGTGCTGGGCATCAACCCGTACGTGAACGTGGTCCTCCACGAGGAGCGGCTCGAAGCCGACAACGTGATGGACATCTTCGGCCAGTACGACCTGATCGTCGACGGCACGGACAACTTCGCCACCCGCTACCTCGTCAACGACGCCTGCGTGCTGCTGAACAAGCCGTACGTGTGGGGCTCCATCTACCGCTTCGACGGCCAGGCCTCCGTCTTCTGGTCCGAGCACGGCCCCTGCTACCGCTGCCTCTACCCGGAGCCCCCGCCGCCGGGCATGGTCCCGAGCTGCGCCGAGGGCGGCGTCCTGGGCGTGCTGTGCGCGTCCATCGGCTCCATCCAGGTCACCGAGGCCATCAAGCTCCTGGCGGGCGTGGGCGAGCCGCTGGTCGGCCGCCTGATGATCTACGACGCCCTGGAGATGCAGTACCGCCAGGTCAAGGTCCGCAAGGACCCCGACTGCGCCGTCTGCGGCCCGAACGCCACCGTCAAGGAGCTCATCGACTACGAGGCCTTCTGCGGCGTCGTGTCGGAGGAGGCACAGGAGGCCGCGGCCGGTTCGACGATCACTCCGAGGCAGCTCAAGGACTGGATCGACGAGGGCGAGAGCATCGAGATCATCGACGTCCGCGAGAAGAACGAGTACGAGATCGTCTCGATCCCCGGCGCGAAGCTGATCCCCAAGGGTGAGTTCCTGATGGGCTCCGCCCTCCAGGACCTGCCGCAGGACAAGCGCATCGTCTTGCACTGCAAGACGGGTGTCCGCAGTGCGGAAGTCCTCGCGGTCCTGAAGTCGGCGGGCTTCGCCGACGCGGTCCACGTCGGCGGCGGCGTCATCGGCTGGGTCCACCAGGTCGAGCCGCAGAAGCCGGTCTACTAGCAGCCGGTCCGCACCGTCCGAGCCACGGGAAGGGCCCTGCCGCGCGAGCGCGGCGGGGCCCTTCCCGTGCCTGTCGCCTCCGGTTGTTCTGCCGCCGGGGCTCCGTCCGCTCAGTCGGCGGCCGTGCCGGCTGCGGCGACGGGGGCCGTCGGGGCCGTGGGGACGGTGG
>NZ_JACBGN010000481.1 GCF_013401435.1 Streptomyces sp. BR123 | reverse complement strand
CCCCCGCCTCCGCCCGCGCCGCCGACACCGCCCGCGCCGCCGGCGGTGCGGTCACCGCGGCCGGTTTCACCGCCCCCGTCCCCGGCGGCGTCTCCACCCCGTACCGGCTCGCCGGCGCCATGTGGTCCAGTGGCCACCACACCGGCGTCGACTTCATCGCGAGCTCCGGCACCACCGTCAAGGCGGTCGGCGCGGGCACCGTCGTCTCCGCCGGCTGGGGCGGCGCCTACGGCAACGAGGTGATCATCCGGCACGCCGACGGCAAGTACTCCCAGTACGGCCACCTCTCCCGGCTCTCCGTCTCGGTCGGCCAGAGCGTGAGCGGCGGCCAGGCCATCGGCCTCTCCGGCTCCACCGGCAACTCCACCGGCCCGCACCTGCACTTCGAGATCCGCACCGGTCCCTCGTACGGCTCGGACATCGACCCCATCGCCTACCTGCGCTCCAAGGGCGTGACCGTCTGACGGTTCGCGCGGCCGCTGCAGGCGGCAGGCCCGCTGAGGCCGGGACCCGAGGGGGTCCCGGCCTCACGCGCTGTTATTCCGCACCGACCGGGTGGTATAGATCACGGCCCGTCAACCCCTTCCTACGGTGGCGTAGGTCACGTCGGGCGGTGAAGGATATGGTCCCGTGGCAGCGACGACGATGACAGAGACGACAGAACAGAATTACCGGATTATCGGCTCGTACGCGGCACTCGGGGACAGCTTCACGGAGGGTGTGGGGGACCCGGGGCCCGGCGGGCTCTTTCTCGGCTGGGCGGACCGGCTGGCCGTGCTCCTGGCCGACCAGCGCCCGGAGGGCGACTTCCGGTACGCCAACCTCGCGGTGCGCGGGCGGCTGCTCGACCAGATCGTGGCCGAGCAGGTCCCCCGGGCCAGGGAGCTCGCCCCCGACCTGGTGAGCTTCTGCGCGGGCGGCAACGACATCATCCGGCCCGGCAGCGACCCGGACGACGTCGCCGAGCGGTTCGAGGCAGCCGTCGCCGACCTGACCGCCGCCTGCGGCCAGGTCATGATCACCACCGGCTTCGACACCCGCGGCGTGCCCGTCCTCAAGCACCTGCGCGGCAAGGTCGCCACGTACAGCGCGCACGTGCGCGCCATCGCCGACCGGTACGACTGCCCGGTCCTCGACCTCTGGTCGCTGAAGTCCGTACAGGACCGCCGGGCTTGGGACGACGACCGGCTGCACCTCTCGCCCGAAGGGCACACCCGGGTCGCGCTGCGCGCCGCCCAGGTGCTCGGCCTCGAGGTGCCGGCCGACCCCGACCAGCCGTGGCCGCCGCAGCAGCCGCGCGGCTCGGTGGACGTGACCCGCGACAACATCCAGTGGGCCCGCGAGTACCTGGTGCCGTGGATCGGCCGTCGGCTGCGCGGGGAGTCCTCCGGGGACCACGTCGAGGCGAAGCGACCGGACCTGCTGCCGCTGTAGGCCGGCGGGCGGGTTCCGCGAGGTCGTCGCAGTCGTCGCGGACGCGGCGGACGCGGCGGCGGAGGCACCGCAGGCGCAGGCGGGGCCCCGCGACGAGGTGGCCCGCGGGGGAGGAGAAGGCTGCTGCAAGGGGCCGTGCGGGCGCTCTCCCGGAATCCTCCGGGGCCGCCCCGCGTTGGGGGTGGTAGACCAGTAGGAAGCAGGCCGCCGGCCACGGCCTGCGACCGCCACCCACCCCCCAGGAGGCGCCTTGACCGGCTCCCGACCCCTGCGTCCCCGGCTGCGCGCCCTGCGCCCCGAAGCCTTCGGCGCGGATCCGTCCGGCGCACGGCTGGAGCGGATCCGGCGCTCGCCGAACTTCGCCGACGGATCGTTCCGGAACCCGGTCGGCGCCCGGATCAAGCCCTCCGCCTCGCTGCTGGAGTTCGCCAAGGTCTACTTCCAGAAGGAGCAGCGGATCCGGCGCAGCCCCGCCGCGTCGATCCCCGTCCACCCGACGACCCTGGCCGACCTGGCGAAGCCGCCGGTCAGCGGGCTGCGCCTGACCTGGATGGGGCATTCGAGCGTCCTCGCCGAGATCGACGGGCGCCGGATCCTCTTCGACCCGGTCTGGGGCGAGCGCTGCTCCCCCTTCCCCTTCGCCGGGCCCAAGCGGCTGCACCCCGTGCCGGTGCCGCTGGCCGCGCTGGGGCCGGTCGACGCCGTCGTGATCTCCCACGACCACTACGACCACCTCGACCTGCCGACCGTCAAACAGCTGGCCGGTACCGACACGGTCTTCGCCGTCCCACTCGGCGTCGGTGCGCACCTGGAGCACTGGGGCGTCTCCGCGGACCGGCTGCGCGAGCTCGACTGGAACGAGACCACCGGGATCGCCGGTCTGTCGCTGACCGCCACCCCGGCCCGCCACTTCTGCGGGCGCGGGCTGCGCAACGAGCAGCACACCCTGTGGGCCTCCTGGGTCGTCGCCGGCGACGAGCACCGGATTTTCCACAGCGGAGACACCGGCTACTTCCCCGGCTTCAAGGACATCGGTGCCGAGCACGGCCCCTTCGACGCGACCATGATCCAGATCGGGGCCTACTCCGACTACTGGCCCCGGAACCACACGGACCACACCCCGCTGCCCGGCGGGTGGCCGGACATCCACATGACCCCCCGGCAAGGCGTCCAAGCCCACCTTGACCTGCAAGGGTCAAGGCCGCACGGCGTGATGCTGCCGATTCACTGGGGCACCTTCAACCTGTCCCTCCATGCCTGGGCGGAGCCCGGGGAGTGGACGGTCGACGCCGCCGAGGAGGTTGGCCAGCCGGTGGCGCTCCCGCGTCCCGGCGAGCCCTTCGAGCCCGCGGGAAACCTGCCCGTGGATCCTTGGTGGCGCCCGATCGCCCAGCCGATCGCTCACCCGTGGCGTCGCCCCAAGCCGGTGGGTCTCCCGTCGAGCGAGTCCCTGGCCGGGGACCTGGACCTTGCCGGCGAGCGGTGACGCCTCCCGTCCGGTTCGTACGGGCAGGCCGCACCGCGCCGGTTGACCTGCCCGCCCGCGATCCGGACCACCCTGCAGCCGTTCACGCGTACCCGGCGGCCACCACACCGTCGAAGCCGTTTCCGGCGGCCGGGCGAGTGACGGGGCCTCGTGCGGGCGGCGTGTGCGGGGCGGCGGAGGGCGGGCCCGTGCAAGAGTGCTCGGGCCTCTGCCAGCTCCATCCGTCGGGAGTCATCCGGTGCTCGAACGCAAGCAGCTCAAGGGCCGCACGCAGGTCACCTTCGTCCTCCCGGAGGACAGCCCGGACGGGCCGGTGAGCGTGGTGGGGGACTTCAACCACTGGAACCCCGCCGCCCACCCCCTCAC
>NZ_JACBGN010000480.1 GCF_013401435.1 Streptomyces sp. BR123 | reverse complement strand
TCGAAGCGGCCCCCGCCGGCCCGGCCCCCGCCGGCCCAGTCGCCCGGGGCGTTGTCGCCGGTCAGCCCGAGGGCCGTGGACAGGGCCGGGCCGGGAACCGCCAGTGCGGCGGTGAGCCCGCCGGAGGCGAGCTCCGGCAGCAGCGCGGAGCGCTGGGCGGTGCTGCCGAGGGCGGCGACCAGCGGCGCGGCCAGCACGGCGGTGGCGAACAGCGGCGAGGGCAGCAGCGCCCGCCCGGTCTCCTCGCAGGCCAGCGCCAGGTCGCCGGGGGTGCAGCCCACGCCCCCGTACTCCTCGGCCACCGCGATGCCGGGCAGGCCGAGCTGCCGTGCCAGCTGCCCCCACAGCTCCCGGTCGTAGCCGTCGGGGGTGCGGACGGCGGCCTTGACCTCGTCGGGGCCGCAGCGCTTGGCCAGGATCTCGCGCAGGGTGCGGCGCATGCCGTCCTGCTCCGCGGTGAAGGCGGCATCCATCATCGGGCTCCTCCCCGTATCTGACGGTGCGTCATATTAGGGCGGGGGCCCGCGGATGCCCAGAGGCGCAACACCGCGGGAAGCGCGACCGCCGGGGCACTGCCCTCCGCGGCGCGAGGTCGACGACAAGCTCGTGCCGCCGGCCTGGCGGAAGGCCGTGTACGCCAACCCGGGGTTGCCGCAGGGGGCGGTGGTCGGCCTGAACCACGGCGCCCCGGGCCAGGCCGCCCGCATCGCCGCCCAGGGCCGCCGTGAGGCCGGCAGCCACCCGTCCGGCGCGGCCGCGCTGACGGTCGCCGTCAACGCCCGTGTCCTGGGCGCCGTCGGCGACATCACCGGCGCCCGCCGCGCGGTGGACGACGTCCGCACCCTCGCCGAGCAGCTGGACGGCCCCGAGGCTGCGGACACCTGGTTCGGCTACCCGGCATAAAAGCACCACCTACATCTCCCAGGCGTACACGCTGCTGGGCGACATCCGCGCCGCCGACGGCCAGCCGGTTCAACTGCCCTCCAGCCGACCCGCCGGCGCCCGGATCCTCCGGAGCGGACCGGTGGGGAAGCGGGAGGAGTTCGAGCTGACCGACTCCGTCATGGCGGACGGCACGTTCGCGGCGGAGCGGGTGGGGCTGTACCGGCCGTGACAGTCGCCGCCTGCCGGCATGGCCCGGCGCGCGGCCCAGCCCCGACGAAGGTGCTGCGCAGGGCCGCGCAGCGGCGCGTCAGGTGAGGCCGGCGGAGTCGTTGTCGTCCCAGCCGTCCTCGCGCGGGTCCTCCTCGGGGACGTCGTCCCCTCCCCTGTCTCCGGCGATCCGCTCGGGTGCATCTTCCCGGAGCCCGGGATCGTGTGTCCCAGCAAAGCGAACAGAGCCCGAGCACCGCTCGGGCTCTGTCCCCTGCTTCGTTCTCAGCAGGCAGTCGTGTAGCGGGACGCGGCTCCTTCCCGTTTGTAAGCCCGCTCCCACGCAGTCACCCACTGGCGGACATCGGACTCGCGGGTGATCCCGCAGGCCTTGATGAAGTGGAGCAGCACTTCTTTGCTGCATGCACGGGTACCGTTGAGAACGCCCCCGATGGTGGTGCGCGGTAGGTAGCTCACGCCCGTGCCGGGGATGGCAGCGCGCCTCCCCAGCTCACGCAAGGTGGGCTTCCCCGCGGTGAGGTGGAGGTCCCGCATCGCCAGGAGAAGCTCAGCAGGTTCCGTCACGAAGGGCAGGGCCGGCGCGGTCCTTGGCAGGGGAACCTTGACGGTCTGTCCTTGGAGTGCGGCACGGGCCGCGCGCTGCCAGAGCCTCTTGGCCTCGGGTACCGAGCCGCCGCAGCAGCGGACGTACGCCTTGACCGTCTCCCACGGAGGGAGTGTGCGTCCTTTGTCGGCTCGGCAGAGGGCCGCCACCGAGACGGGGTGTCCCATCTCCTTCGACATCTGCGCCATGCGGCTGTAGGAGAGCCAGGGCTGGCGGAGTGACCGGAGCCACTCCGCCAGGTCGTTCCTGGTTTCCTCAGCAGGGGCGCTAGTCCGGCGCCCCACGGCTATCGCCGCTTGGGGAGGATCTGCATCAGCCGGCGAACCAGCTCGATGCCCAGCAGGCCGCCGATGCCGACGGTGATGCCGGCCGTCTGCACGTCCATGCCCGTGAAGACCAGGGCGGTGAACACACAGAGGACGAGAACCACCATGAAGGCGGGGACGGCGGGTACCAGCTGAGAGACGGGGGTCTTCTCCCCCTGTGCGCGTGTGTTGTTCGCATTGCTGTTCACAGTCACCTCGCGGGCTCGTAGTCAACTCGACGGGTGCCGTTGCGATCTCGCGGCCTGGCAGGGCCAAAAAGATCCGACACCTCCAGCAAATGGTTCCGGACCACAAGCACCGCGCATAGCGCGTGCGAGTCGTGGATGCGGGACACCGTGGGTCAACCGCTGCCCGGCGCTGCGCCCTTCACGGCCAACCCCTTCGTTGACCTGCGGCGGAGCGAGGGGAGTCGTTCCACGGGAAGGTGGGACGAACTGAAATGGGGGGTAGCGCGGTGCCTCGGTGCGCGGGCACCCTCAACCTGTTCGCGCACGCACTTCAGTAGGGAGAGGATGATGTGAGGGCCATTGGGGAGCCGCATCGCTGCGCCGTACCAGCGAGACGCATGCCCTCTGTACACAGGGAGGCATGTCGAGTTCCTGGATTGCAGCACGCCTGTTTCTCTGGCGACTACGCCCGCCCGTCTGCGCCTTTTCAGCGGCGGGTACCAGGCCCCCTCCTGCCCTCTTCCGCTACATCTCGGTCGTCACGGCCGTAGTCAACTCGACATGCACCAATGGGTCAGAACCTGTGGCAGCGGGTTCCCCCCGAACACATGCGCCGTCAGGATCCGGATACCTCCGGGTCCTGACGGCGTTGTCGTCTGGGGGGAGCTGCCCGCGCTCCTGGGGCCGCGTCTGACATGCGCCGTCTCGCAGATCTACGTCGATGCGGCCCTACCTACGCAAGTGCTACTGCTTCTTCCTCCGGTAGCGCAGGAAGGTGGCGGCCAGCTCGGGCAGTGCACGCACGACGGCAACGGTGTCCGTCCTGTGCGCCCGGCACAGAGCCACGACGCAGACCAGGGCCGCGCACAGGAGGCCCACGACCAAGAGCAGGGGCAGCACGAGGAACACGGGACGCGCCGGCCGTCCAGCGGATCCGGGACGCCGCGAAGGGCGCCGAGCCGGCGTCGGCCCAGCCGCGGCCCGGTCGCGACCCTAGAAACTGACGGTTAGTCAGCTGTACGGTCCTCCCATGCCTGGACCCCCGTCCGGCCCCGTGCCCGGACCCCTGCCCGGACC
>NZ_JACBGN010000047.1 GCF_013401435.1 Streptomyces sp. BR123 | reverse complement strand
GCCCCGCACCGGGCACTTCCCCGGGAGGCCCTGGGTCCCCGGGAGGCCCTGGAACGCCGGGGACGCCGCCGGGGACCACACCGCCCGGGACCACGCCCCCGCCCGCGACCACCCCGGCGCAGCTGGTGCTGACCGCCCCGATGCGGGCACCGGCGGCGGACCGCTGGTGCGAGCGCGTGACCGTGGGGATCGCCAATACCGGCAGCACGGCGGCCCGCTCGGGCACGCTCCGGTTCGAGACGCACATCATCGGCGCCCTCGGCATCGACTGGGCCACCGTCACCACCGCCCAGCCGCTCCCGGCACCCCTGGCCGGCGGAACGGCACGGACGCAGACCTACACGGTGTGCGTCGAGTCCTGGCGGGTCCCGCTGGGCATGCACGTGGAGACGCGCAGGGTCACGGCCGACTGGAGCTGACCGGCCGCGGCGGCTCGGCCGTCGACACGTGCCGCCACGGCAGCCGCAACGCGGAACCCCGGGCGCTGCGGGCAGGGCCGTGGCCGGCCCCGGGGGCGGTGCGTTGCGCCTCGAAGGCATGACCCCGGATCATGGCGGGTTTTTCCGATCCCTTTACCGCCTACTCCCGCAAATTCATTTGCCTGCAGCAACCAACCTTTCTATGGTTGCCTGAAGCAACAGGATGGAGGGGCCCGGTGAGCACTCAGGCGGCTGCGGACCACAGAACCCGTTACGAGGAGCTGGCCCGCCGGCTCACCGGTGTCGGCGCCGTCAAAAGGGAACTCGCCCGCCACCTCCCCCCGGACTGCCCGCCGGGCGCCGCGGCCGTCCTCACCCTGATCGACCGCCACGGCGAGATGCGGCTCAGCCGCCTCGCCGAGCTCATGGCGATCGACATCTCCGTCACCAGCCGCCACGTCGCCCATGTCGCCGACCGCGGCTGGATCGCGCGCGACTCCGACCCCGGCGACGGCCGCTGCCGCATCCTGCGGCTCACCCCGGCCGGCTCCGCAGTCCTGGCCGAGGCCTCCGCCCGGTACACCGGCGCGCTGGAACACGCCCTGGCCGACTGGCCCGCGCACGACATCGACGTACTCAACACCCTGCTGGCCCGGCTCCGGTCGAGCTTCCGGACAGTCGAGCTCCCGGACGAAGGAACCCCATGACCACCACCACACCCTCCGGGGTGCGGGGAGGCGACCTGACGCAGCCCTCCTCCGGCGACGCGCCCGCACTCGCGTCCGCGCCCACGTCCTCCCCCGCTCCCATGACCCACCCGCAGATCATGAAAGCGCTGTCCGGGCTCATGCTCGGCATGTTCGTGGCGATCCTGTCGTCCACGATCGTCTCCAACGCCCTGCCCCAGATCATCAGCGACCTCGGCGGCACGCAGTCCTCGTACACCTGGGTCGTCACCGCCGCCCTGCTGTCGATGACGGCGGCGACCCCGCTGTGGGGCAAGCTGTCCGACCTCTTCAGCAAGAAGCTGCTGGTCCAGGCCTCCCTGATCGTCTACGTGCTCGGCTCCGTCGTCGCAGGCCTGGCGCAGAACACCGGCACGCTCATCGCCTGCCGCGTGGTCCAGGGCATCGGCGTCGGCGGCCTCTCCGCACTCGCCCAGATCGTGATGGCCGCGATGATCTCCCCGCGCGAGCGCGGCCGCTACAGCGGCTACCTCGGCGCGGTCTTCGCCGTCGCGACCGTCGGCGGGCCGCTGCTCGGCGGTGTCATCACCGACACCGAGTGGCTGGGCTGGCGCTGGTGCTTCTACGTGGGCGTGCCCTTCGCCGTCATCGCCCTGATCGTCCTGCAGAAGACGCTCCGCCTGCCGGTGGTCCGCCGCGACGTCAAGGTCGACTGGCTCGGCGCCCTCCTGATCAGCGGCGCCGTCTCGCTGCTGCTGATCTGGGTGACGCAGGCCGGCGACTCCTACGCCTGGATCTCCTGGGCATCCCTGGCCATGACCGGCGGCACCGTCGTCCTCGGCCTGTTCTTCCTCCTCGTCGAGTCCCGCGCGAGCGATCCGGTCATCCCGCTGCGCCTGTTCCGCAACAAGACCATCAGCCTCGCCTCCGCCGCCTCCCTGTTCGTCGGCATCGCGATGTTCTCGGGCACGGTCTTCTTCGGCCAGTTCTTCCAGCTGGCACGCGGCGAATCCCCCACGATGTCCGGGATCCTCACCATCCCGATGATCGGCGGGCTCTTCGTGTCCTCCACCGTCTCCGGCCAGGTGATCACCAAGACCGGCAGGTGGAAGGCCTGGCTCGTCTCCGGCGGCGTGCTGCTGACCGCCGGCCTGGGGCTCCTGGGCGCCCTGCGCCACGACACCCCGTACTGGCACATCGCCTGCTGCATGGCGCTGACCGGTCTCGGCCTCGGCCTGATGATGCAGAACCTGGTCCTCGCCACGCAGAACCAGGTGGCCCCCGAGGACCTCGGCGCGGCCAGCTCCGTCGTCACGTTCTTCCGCTCGCTCGGCGGCGCCGTGGGCGTCTCGGCGCTCGGCGCTCTGATGGCCCACCGAGTCACCCACTACGTCCAGGAGGGGCTGGCCGCCCTCGGGCCCGAGGCGGCCGCACCGGGCAACGGCGGCACCGCCGGGGGCGGGATCCCCGACCTCGACACGCTGCCCGCGCCGCTGCGCGAGGTCATCGAGTCCGCGTACGGACACGGCGTCGGCGACGTGTTCCTCTACGCCGCCCCCTCCGCACTCCTCGCGCTGCTGATCGTGGTGTTCATCAAGGAGGTCGCCCTGAAGCCGAAGCCCTCGGCGCACAGCCCGGCCGCCTCCTCCGAGGAATAGCCCCGCCGTCCTCGGCGTCCCCGCCGACGGTCACGGGGCCGGCTCGGCGGCGGCTTCGCCTCGATCCGCGCGATCAGCACGTCGAGGCGATGCCGAAGTCCCCCGTCGGGCACCCGCCGGGCCGCCGGCGTCGAGCAGCCGCTGCAGGGCCGCGCCGAAGGCCTCGGCGTGCGGCCCGATGTTCGGGTCCGCGGCCGCCGACGGCCCCACCAGGGCGGTCCGCCGGCAGTCGGCGGTATCCGCAGGCCGGCAGCCGCGGCCGTCCGGGCCGCCCATCGCGCGCGGCGTCCGCGGGCCCGCCCGGCGGGAGCAATAGTTCGCCCAGGCCCCGGTACAAGGCGACGAGTCCGGGGAGGCCGCCCTTGATGCCGGAGGGTGCCCCTCGCGTTCGGAGACGCACGTTCAGGACGGGGCGGACGAGGCACTGAGGGGAGCGGTCAGATCGTAGAAGGTGGCCCCTCCGATGAGGACGGACCGGAAATTCGCCTTCACCCAGGTCTCGATCGCGCTGCTGGTGGAACCGCCCGGACCGCCGCGCACGGCCGCACCGCCCCGCATGCCCGGACCCTCGCCACCCGCGCCACCCGCGCCGCCCGCGCCGCTGCCCGATGCGATGAAGTAGTGGACCTTGCCGGCCTTCACGTACTCCTGGAACCCGGCGAGCGTCGGCGACGGATCACTGCCGTTGAACCCGCCGATCGGCATGACCGGCTCCCCCGAGGCGAGCTGGTAGCTCGCCGCGTTCTGCGCGCCGACGGCAGCCGCCGCCCACGTGTATCGGTCCGCGTCCTTGCGCAGGGCGGCCGTGGCCTCCTTGTCCACCTCGGTGCCGCCCAGCAGGCCTCCCATGCCCCCGCCACCCCCGCCGGGGACACCCGGGGCGCCCGGAACACCGCCGGTGCTCTGCCCGCCACGTCCGGCGCCGCCGTCCCGGCCACCGGCGCCGCGCCGGCCGTCCTGGCCTCCGGGGACCTGACCGCCGCCGCCCGGCATGCCCTGCGGAGCCCTCTGGGGCACGTTCCCGGGACCGCCCGGCATGCCCCGCGGCACGGCGTCCTGCAGGCCGCCACCGAGGCCACCCCCGGAGCCGCCACCGGGGCCGCCGCCCACCAGGCCTGCGGCCGACGGGAGTTCACCGCCTCCGAAGGGCCGCATGCCCATCCCTGCCCGGGCGCCCTGCACCGCGGGACCGGCCGTCACGATCGATCCGGCGTGCCCGGAGCCCACCGTGGTCAGGCAGTAGGCGAGGGGTCCGGCCAGGGCCGCGCCCAGGCCCAGCGCGGCCGCACCGAGCGCCGCCCGGCGGCCGAGCCGCGCCCCGAGGAGCAGCCCAAGGAGCAGCCCGGCGGCCGCGGCAAGCCCGGCCGCGAGCACGGCCCAGCGCAGCCACGGCAGGTAGCCGGGGGAGCGTCCGAGCAGGACGTACGACCACCAGGCGGTCAGCGCGAGGGTCCCGGACAGGGTGAGCGCGGCGGGCGTGCTGCCACGCTCCTCCCACAGCACGGCCGCGCCCATGCCGACCAGCGCGGCCACGAACGGGGCCAGCGCCACCGTGTAGTACTCGTGGAAGATGCCCTGCATCCAGCTGAACACCGCGGCGGTGATCAGCAGCGCGCCGCCCCAGGCCAGGAACGCCGCGCGGGCCACGCCCTCGATCGTGTCGGCGGCCCGTCCGGCCCGCCAGGTGATCACCAGTCCGGCGACCAGCATGATCAGGGCTGCCGGGAGCAGCCAGGAGATCTGTCCGCCGATGTTCGCGGAGAACAGCCGGTCGATTCCGGTCTCTCCCCATCCGCCCCCGCCGCCGGGGCGTCCGCCACCGCCGACGCTGCCGGTCTCGTTGCCGTTGATCCGGCCGAGGCCGTTGTAGCCGAGGGTCAGTTCCAGGAAGGAGTTGGTCTGCGAGCCGCCGATGTACGGGCGGGAGGCTGCGGGCCACAGTTCGACGATCGCCACCCACCAGCCGCCGGCGACGATCACCGCGACCCCCGCGAGCAGCAGCTGGCCCAGCCGGCGGCGCAGCCGGGTGGGCGCGCAGACGGCGTACACGAGGACGAGCGGCGGCAGGATCACGAAGGCCTGCAGCGTCTTCGTCAGGAAGGCGAAGCCGATCGCCGCGCCTGCCCCGACCAGCCAGGCGGTGCGCGCGCCGTCCAGGGCGCGCAGGACGCAGTAAACGGTGACGGTGAGCAGCAGGGTCAGCAGCGCGTCCGGGTTGTTGAAGCGGAACATCAGGGCCGCGACCGGGGTGAGGGTGAAGACGGCGCCGCCGATGAGGCCCGCCGCGGGCCCGAAGTGGCGGCGTACGGCGGCGTACAGCACGGCGGTCGTGACGACGCCCATCAGGGCCTGCGGGACGAGGATCTGCCAGCTGCCCAGCCCGAACAGCCGGACGGACAGGGCCATCGGCCACAGGGCGGCCGGGGGCTTGTCGACGGTGATGGAGTTCCCGGCGTCGGAGGAGCCGAAGAAGAAGGCCTTCCAGCTCTCGCTGCCCGCTTGGACGGCGGCGGAGTAGAAGGAGTTGGCGTAGCCGGAGGCGCTGAGGTTCCACAGCAGCAGGACGGCGGTGGCCAGCAGCAGCGCCACGAGGGCGGGGAGTTCCCAGCGGGGCCGGGGCACGGCCGCGGGGCGGGCTCCGGAGCCCGGGCCCGAGCCCGAGTCGGAACCGGCTCCGGTCGTCCGGGTGGTGGCGCAGTGCGGGGCGGCGGCCCGCTCGGGGAACGGGGAGTCGATGGGCGGTACGGCGGTGGTCATCGGACGTCGTCCTTGGCAGCAGGAGTGCGCCGGTCGGAGAAGACCCAGGCGCGGAAGAGCAGGAATCGCAGTACGGTCGCGGCGAGGTTGGCCGCGATCAGGACGGCCAGTTCGGTGCTGTGTCCGGGATCGGCCGTCGCCGCCCCGAGGGCGGTCAGGGAGCCGCTGGTCAGGGCGAGGCCCACGGCGAACACGACGAGGCCCCGGGCCTGGTGGCGCAGGGCCCTCGCCCGCCCGCGGACTCCGAAGGTGAGGCGGCGGTTGGCGGCGGTGTTGGCGACGGCGGACAGCAGCAGGGCGGCCGCGTTGGCGAGCTGCGGCCCTGCCCCAAGCCGGAACAGGGAGTACAGCGCGAGGTAGCAGAGGGTGGACAGCACCCCGACGGTGCAGAAACCCAGCAACTGGCGTGCCAGCCCGCGCGGCACCCCGGGCAGGGCGCTGCGGTCGCGCGGGTCGTCACCGAAGGGTCGGGCGAGCCGGTCGAGGGGCAGCGTGCCGAGGGCCAGGGCCCGGCCCACCCGCCAGACGCCCCTGAGGTCCTCCGCCGCGGTCCGGACGATGTGGACCGTGGAGTCCGGGTCGTCCACCCAGTCGACCGGCACCTCGTGGATCCGCAGCCCGGCCCGCTCGGCGAGGACAAGCATCTCGGTGTCGAAGAACCAGCCCGTGTCCTGCACGAGCGGCAGCAGCCGCTCGGCGACCTCCCTGCGGATGGCCTTGAACCCGCATTGGGCGTCGCTGAAGCGGGCCGCGAGGGAGGAGCGCAGCAGCAGGTTGTAGGCACGGGAGACGAACTCCCGCTTGGCGCCGCGCACCACGCGCGAGGAGCGGGCCAGCCGGGTGCCGATGGCGAGGTCGGAGTGGCCCGAGATCAGCGGGGCCACCAGCGGCAGCACCGCGTTGAGATCGGTGGACAGGTCGACGTCCATGTATGCGAGGACGGGGGCCTCGGAACGGGACCAGACGGTGTGCAGCGCGCGGCCGCGGCCCTTCTCCTCCAGCCGGGTGCTGCGGACCCCGTCGAGGCCGGCGGCCAGGCCGGTCGCCACCTCGGGAGTGCGGTCGGTGCTCGCGTTGTCGGCGATCGTGATGCGGAACGGGTACGGGAAGGTGCGGGTGAGATGGTCGTGGAGCCGACGTACGCACGGGCCCAGGTCCTTCTCCTCGTTGAAGACCGGGATCACCACGTCGAGTACGGGCTCGCCGGGCACGGGCGCAAGGTGCGCCCGTGCCGGGAGGGCGCCGGTGGAGGTGTCGGTTGGCATGGTCCGAGCCTCGCGGCGCGGGCTGTCACCGCTGTGTGGTGAGCCTGTGCCCTGTCTGTGAGTCCGCCGGACGGCCCGCTGCGGCACCCGCCGGGACGTCTCCCGGGGAGTCCGGCGCGACGTACGCCGAGATGTCCGCCGGAACATAGGCCGAGGATGCAGCCCGGCTGATCGCAGGCGTCTCCGGGGCGACCGGGAGGCGGACCTCGAAGCAGGTCCGCCCCGGCTCGCTCTGCACGCCGACGTGTCCGCCGTGCGCGGCGACGACGGCCTCGACGATGGCGAGTCCCAGCCCGGTGGAGCCGGCCGCCCGGGAACGGGAGGCGTCGCCGCGTGCGAACCGCTCGAAGACGTGCGGGAGCAGTGCGGGCGGGATCCCGGGGCCGTCGTCCGTGATGCTCAGCCGGACGGTCGATGTTTCACGTGAAACGCGGGCGGTGACGGTGGTGCCGGGCGGGGTGTGGGTACGGGCGTTGGCGAGCAGGTTGACCAGGACCTGCTGCAGCCGGGCGGTGTCCGCGCGGACGGGCGCGGGCTCGGCGGGGAGGTCGAGCCGCCAGTGGTGCCCGGGTCCGGCCGCCCGCGCGTCACTGACGGCGTCGACGACGAGCGGCGCCAGATCGGTGTCGGCCAGGGAGAGGGGTCGGCCCGCGTCGAGCCGGGCGAGCAGCAGCAGATCCTCGACGAGGCCGGTCATGCGCGTCGCCTCGGACTCGATACGGCCCAGGGCGTGCCGGGTGTCGGGGCCGGACTCCTCCCGCCCCCGGCGGGTGAGCTCGGCGTATCCGCGAATGGAGGCCAGGGGGGTGCGCAGCTCGTGGCTGGCGTCGGCGACGAACTGGCGGACCCGCATCTCGCTCTGCTGGCGGGCGGTGAGGGCGGAGGAGACGTGCCCCAGCATCCGGTTGAGGGCGGCGCCGACCTGCCCGACCTCGGTCCTCGGATCGGCCTCGGCTTCGGGGACGCGCTCGTGCAGGGCGGGTTCGCCGCTGTGCAGGGGCAGTTCGGATACCCGGGTGGCAGTGGCCGCGACCCGGCGGAGCGGGCGCAGGGCGACCCCGACGAGGGCCTGCCCGGCGAGGGAGGCCGCGATGAGCCCGGCCACGGTGACGCAGACCTCGACCGCGATCAGGGTGCTCACGGTGGAGTCGACCTCGGTGAGCGGGTAGCCGAGGGCCAAGGATCCGTCGGGGGAGGCCAGGACGCGGTATGTGCCGAGGCCCGGCAGTTCCAGGTCGGCGGGGGCGGTCCGGGCGCCGCCGGCGGCTTTGCGGGCGGCCCCGGTGAGCGCGTCGGACTGGGCCCGGGTGAGCCGCTGGTCGTACCCGGGACCGCCGAGCGCGACGAGGCGGCAGCCGGTGACGGTGCCGTCGGCCGTGATCCGGATCCCCACGGCTTCCAGCGGGGTGCCGGGGGCGGCGACGAAGCAGAGGCTGTTCCCGGCGGCGGGCTTCCCGCCGCCGGGGCCGCGCAGGTTGGCCATGTCGACGGAGACGCGCAGCTGCTGGTCGACCTTCTTGACGAGGTACTCCCGCAGCGCGAGGGTGGTGACGGTGCCGATGGCGGCGCCCACGACGGCGATCAGAAGCACCGCGGAGGCCACGAGTCGGGCCCGCAGGGACCAGGAACGGGGGCGCCCGAGCCGAGTCCGCAGCGACCGCGAACGGGGGCGCCGCAGCCGCTGCGGGCGGAGGGCCGGCAACGCCACTAGTCGGCCGGCTTGATCAGGTAGCCGGCGCCGCGCCGGGTGTGGATCATCGGCGGCAGACCGGGGCCGCTCTCGAGCTTCCGTCGAAGGTAGGAGATGTACAGCTCGACCACGTTGGCCTGGCCGCCGAAGTCGTACGACCACACCCGGTCCAGGATCTGGGCCTTGCTCAGCACCCGCCGCGGGTTGCGCATCAGGTAGCGCAGCAGCTCGAATTCGGTGGCGGTCAGATGGATCTCCCGGCCGGCCCGGGACACCTCGTGGCTGTCCTCGTCGAGCAGCAGGTCGCCGACGGCGAGGGCGGAGCCCCCGCGTGCGGCCTGTGCGGCCCCCGAGCGGCGGACCAGGCCGCGCAGCCGGGCCACGACCTCCTCCAGGCTGAACGGCTTGGTGACGTAGTCGTCGCCGCCCGCGGTCAGCCCGGCGATGCGGTCCTCGACCGAGTCCTTGGCGGTCAGGAACAGCACCGGGATCTGCGGGATGGCGCGGCGCAGCTGCCCGAGGACGGCGAGGCCGTCCATGTCGGGCAGCATCACGTCGAGGACCACCACGTCGGGGCGGAACTCCCGGGCAGCTCGTACCGCGCCCGCCCCGTCGCCGGCGGTGCGTACCTCGCAGCCCTCGTAGCGCAGGGCCATGGACAGCAGTTCGGAGAGAGCGGCCTCGTCGTCGACGACGAGCACCCTGCAGGGCCCGCCGTCAGCGCGGACGAGGGCGGCGGGGGTGCCGGTGGACGTGGACGCGGGGGAGGCGGTCGTCGCAGTCATGCGACCACGCTGGCGGCGCCCTCTGAGAGCGTTCTTGCGCCTGTCTGTGAATTTCCTGAGAAACGGTCCGCCCTTCGGAAAACGTGCTGATCAGTCGAGACCGAACAGCCGGGCCCCGTTGTCGTGGCAGACGGCGCGCAGCCAGTCGTCGCCCAGGCCCAGCCGTTCCAGGACGGCGAGCTGGTGCTCGTACGGGTACGGGATGTTGGGGAAGTCGGTGCCGAGCAGGATGCGGTCGCCGAGGTCCGCGAGCCGTCCGAGCTCGTCGGCGGGGAAGGTGCTGAACTGCTCGGAGAAGTCCGTGAAGGCCATGGTGGTGTCGAGGCGCACCTGCCGGTACCGCTCCGCGAGGTCGAGGAACTCCCCGTACTCGGGCATTCCCATGTGGGCGATGACGAGCGCCAGCCGGGGATGCCGGGCGAGAACGGCGGAGACGGGCCCGGGGCCGGTGTGCTTGCCGGGGACGGGCCCCGAGCCGCAGTGGACCACGATCGGGATGCCGGCTTCCGCGAGCAGCCCCCAGACCGGGTCGAGCAGCTCGTCGGCGGGGTCGTAGCCGCCGACCTGCAGGTGCGCCTTGAAGATCCGCGCGCCCGCGTCGACGGCCCGGCGGACGTATGCGGCCGCCGAGTCCTCAGGGAAGAAGGTCGCGGTGTGCAGGCAGTCGGGGGTGCGGGCGGCGAAGTCGGCCGACCAGGAGTTGAGCCAGGCCGCCATCTGCGGTTTGTGCGGGTACAGCATGGCGGTGAAGGCCCGGACCCCGAACTCCCGGAGGAGCGCGACCCGCTGCTCCTCCTCGTGCCGGTAGGTGATGGGCCATGCGACACCGGTCAGCGGCCCGACCGCGTCGAAGTGGTCCCACACCTTGTCCAGTACCCGCTCGGGCATGAAGTGCGTGTGGACGTCGACCAGTCCGGGCAGGCCGAGCCGCTCCCGGAAGGCGCGGACCGCGTCAGCCGTTGCGCTCAAAGCCATGGCTCCGTTCGACGCTCGCGATGTGCAGGGTGTAGCTCTCGTACCAGTCGGCGCGGCCCCGCTTCATGGCCGCCTGGTGTTCGAGGTCCTGCCGCCACCGGGCGAGGGCGTCGTGGTCGCGGAAGTAGCCGACGGTGATGCCGAGGCCGCCGGGGGTGCGGGCGGACTCGTAGCCGAGGAAGCCGGGGATCTCGCGGACGAGCTCGTCCATGCGGGCGAAGGTCTCCGGGTAGCCGCTGTCATCGGCGGTGCGGACGGAGCTGAAGACCGCCATCAGATACGGCGGTTCGAAGGCAGGCACGGGCTTGATGGTCATGGACACACCCTCGGCGGCAGCCCGGCCGATGTCCACCGGAATCCGGCCCGGGCCGCCAACGGGATCCAAGATTTGACCTTGGGGCGGCGGCGGGCGGGCGCCGCCCCCGGAGAGAGGCGAGGACGGGGCTCAGAAGAGCCCGTCCTGCCTGCCTGCGGTGCCGGGCGGGAGGGCGGCGGCCGTCGGCACATCGGTGGTCCGGCTGACGGCGGGGGCGACGAGCTCCCAGCCGGCGAGCAGGCGGCTGTCGACGACGAGCCCGTCGGCCAGGTGCAGATCGGGGCCGGCCGCTCCGGCGAGCAGGCCGACGACGGCCCCGCCGGGCACCATCCCGGTGGCCACCCGCGCCGGGACGGGCAGCCCGGCCAGCCCGAACGTCCCGGCATGGTCGGTGACTTCGCAGGCCAGCACCTCCAGCGACGACGGCCAACCCGGCAGGCCGGCCGCCCGGGCGTGCAGGGCGGCGACCTCCCGGGCCCGGTCGGCCGGGGCCGGGAGCGCCGCCCGGGCGGCGCGCTTGCGGGCGTACGGGATCCGGTCGGGCACGCCGAGCGCGGCGCGCAGCAGTTCCTCGGTGCGCCGGCCTGCCATCAGCGGGCCGCGGCCGAGCCAGGCCCAGGTCACCGCCCCCTGTTCCAGGAGCCGGGCGGGGCCGCGTTCCTCGGCGGTGATGCCGACCTTGACCATGCCGGGGCCGAACCAGGCCAGGTAGACGCGGTAGGTGCGCGGGTCGGCGACGTTGGTGTCGGCGGCCACCGAGAACGACCGGTCCAGACGGGCGCATTCGGGGCACTGGGCGCTCGTGGCCCGGCCCGGGACGCGGGCGGCGGCGGGGCACGGGGTCCGCTTCCCGGCGCGGCGCACGCCGAGGCAGGTCCGCTCCCCCTGAGCGGCGAAGGCGAGGGGCCGACCGTAGGCGAGCGGGCTGCTCCGCTCGCCTCGCCCCTCGGCGTACCAGCCGATGGCCGGGTGGCCGTCGCTCCACCGGATCCCGGTGCACCGCCAGGTCACAGCGGGAGGGGCCGCTCGAAGAAGGTCTCCAGGACGACCGTGGGGTGTGTGCCGCTGACCCCGTCGATGGCGTAGAGCCGCCGCAGCACGTCCTGGAGCTGTTCGGTGGTGGTGGTGCGCACCTTCACCAGGACGGAGGCGCTGCCGGCGATGACGTGGGCCTCCTGGATCTCGGCGATCGCCTCGAAGGCGCCGGCGGAGTTCCCCAGCCAGGCGTTGGCGTCGACCATCACGTAGGCGAGCACCCCACTGCCCACGGAAGCCGGGTCCACGTCGACGGTCGTCCGCCGGATGACTCCGCGCTCGCGCAGTTTGCGCACCCGCTCGTGGGCGGCGCCGGCGGAGAGGCCGACGGCGGCGCCGAGGGCGGCGTACGACTGGCCCGCGTCCTGCTGGAGGTGCCGGACGAGCGCCCGGTCGATGTCGTCCACGCGATCTTCCTCCCACGTGTCGGGCAATCGCTTCCCTCGACGGTACCTGATCCTGCAATCCACCCCTGCAACCGAACGCCATTCGATTATTTGCTCAGAAGCAGGAACGATGTCGCCCACTGACGACCTTCATCTGTACGAAGTTCTGGACGAGGCTTTCCGCAGCGGCCGCTGCACCAACGTTGACGCCCGCCTCGAACGCTTCACGACGACTGCCGCCGGGGGCCCGCGGCACCTGCCGGCCCGGCGGCAGGCGGCGCGGAGCGGCCTCCCCAACACCCGGATGCTGCGCTCGACGGCTCGATCTGGTTCTCGGACCCGGACTTCGGCCTCACCGGCGACTACGAGGGCGTGCGCGCGCCGTCCGGGGTCGGCGCCTGGGCACCAACGCAAGAGGCCCCCCGGTGAACCGGGGGGCCTCTTCGGCTGTGCACTCGGCAGGATTCGAACCTGCAACCTTCTGATCCGTAGTCAGATGCTCTATCCGTTAAGCTACGAGTGCTTGGGCTTCCCGGGGTTTTTCGCCCCGTTGGCCTTGCGAGAACAACAATACATGGACCTTGCCGGGACGCGAAATCCGTTAACCAAACATGGTCTGACCTGCGAAAACGCCCCGAAGAGTGATCGTCCGGACGGATGCGCGCCCCTCCTGGGCGCGTACGGACCCCGAACACGAACGCCGTCCGGACGGCATGCGCGGGATGCGGCGGACGGCAGGGACGGGAAACGTCGGACGCCGTGCATCGGATGCGGAGGTCGCGGCGGACGTCCTTCACCGATGTGGAGGATGCGGAACCTGCCGGAAACGCAGCGAAGCCCCGATCCGTGAGGACCGGGGCTTCGCCGATTGCGGAGGCGGAGGGATTTGAACCCTCGATGGGGGGTAAGCCCCAAACCGCATTAGCAGTGCGGCGCCATAGACCGGACTAGGCGACGCCTCCAGTGCACCCCCGCGCAGAGGGTGCGTGCAGATGATGACACAGCCGCAGGGCCGGTCACCAATCCGCTCCCACGGTACTAGGCAAGCTGGTCGCAGAGCAAAGGCTTAACCACTCCCGGCACACGGGTCCGCGGCGGCCGTCACGCACGGCACGCGCATGTCGTTGGTCCGGCGTACGACGTACGGACGACCTGGAGTGCCCCATGCTGCGACTCGCCGCCTTCGCCGTCGCCTCCGCCGTGGCCACCGCCGCCGCGGGCCCGCTGCCCCCGCTGACCCCGCTGCCCCTCGACCGGCTGCTGTCCTCCCCCGACCGCCTCACGATCTCCGTCTCCCACACCGGCAACCCCCGGGCGGACGGGGAGTACCTCCTCGAGTGCCACCCCGTCGGCGGGGACCACCCGCGGGCGGCACAGGCGTGCGCCCGCCTCGACCGGTTCGCCCAGGACGGCGAGAACCCCTTCGCCGAGGAGCCCAGGCGCCAGATCTGCACCCAGCAGGACGGCGGACCGGCCAGGGCGCGCATCACCGGCACATGGCAGGGCCGCAAGGTGAACGCCTCATTCCGAAGGACCAACGGGTGCGAGATCGCACGGTGGCGCGCCCTGGAACCTGTGCTTCCGGCCGGGCGCTCCTGACCTGGGAGGATGCGGCGGATGCCCGGACTACCCGGAACATCCGCCACCCCAGGCCGGGGCCGTGCCCTTAGACTCCTCCCGTGACATGCCGGTAGTCGTGGTCAGGGAGGAAGCTCGTCGTGAGCAGCAGGCCATCCCGAGGCGCTGCTCGCCTCGCAGCAATACTCGACGCGCTTCCGGACGCGCTGCTGCTCGTCAACGGCAACGGCACGGTCGTCAACGCGAATTCCATCGCCCTCGAGGTCATGGAGAGCCCCGGCACCGGCTTGGTCGGCCGCGGCGTGCTCGGCCTGTTCCCCGACCTCGACTCCAAGCTGATCCCCGGCTCCATGCGCCGCCCCGGCGATGACGACGGCGGCCGGGCGAAGCCCCAGCGGATGGTCGCCCGGCGCACCGACGGCAGCGAGTTCCCGGTCGAGGTCACTTACGCCCACTTGGACGGCCGGGACGCCTACCGCGAACCTCAGCCCGCCTACACCGGGGACGAGCTGCTGATGCTCGTCGTCCGCGACCTCTCCGAGACCGTGGACACCGAGGCCGAGCTGGCCCGCTCGCAGCGGCAGACCGAGATGATCCTGCGTGCGGCCGCCGAGGGCGTCGTCGGCACGGACACCGACGGCCGCGTCGTCCTGGTCAATCCGGCAGCCGCGCAGATCCTCGGATACCGCGCCACCGACCTCGGGAACCGCGAACTGCACGCCCTGATCCAGCACTCCCGTGCCGACGGCTCCCCGTTCCCCTTCGAGGAGTCCCCCCTCGCCGACACCCTGCGCAGCGGCCGCAAACACCGGGTGCGCGGCCAGGTGCTGTGGAACAAGGCCGGACAGCCGGTCTCCGTGGACCTGACCACCTCCCCCGTGCGCGACGGTGACATGCTCGTCGGC
The DNA here is from genome assembly GCF_013401435.1 of Streptomyces sp. BR123. Taxonomy (GTDB): domain Bacteria; phylum Actinomycetota; class Actinomycetes; order Streptomycetales; family Streptomycetaceae; genus Streptomyces. Next base: position 22,400 of record NZ_JACBGN010000047.1, on the reverse strand, counting down.
GCCGTCATGACCTTCACCGACCGGCGTCCCTTCGACGCGCTGGTCGCACGCCACGCCCAGCTCGTGGCGGTGCTCGGCGATTCCCTGCGGGGCCCGTTGGAGGAGCTGCGCGGCGAGCTGGCCACCCTGGCCGCCGACGACGGCGGCCAGCTGTGGCCCGAGGCCAACCAGCTGCTGCACCACCTGGCCGCCGGGTACTCCCGGATGACCACCCTCGTCGACAACGTGCTCGCCTACCAGCGCCTGGACGCGGGCAGCGAGAAGCTGAAGAAGAAGAACGTCCTGATGGACGGGGTCGTCAAGGCCGGCGTCGACGGCGCCGTCGAGCTGATCGGCCCGGGCCGGGCGCAGTTCGCCGTGCACGCGCCGACCATCGAGGCCGAGGTGGATGCGGAACGGATCGCCACCGCCCTCGCGCATCTCGTCGCGGACGTCGCCGGGGTGGACGCAACCGGCAAGACCCCCCAGGGCAGCGGGTACTCCGACTCCACGATCGTGGTGGCCGCCGCACAGCGCGGCAAGGTCGTACGCATCGAGGTGCGCGGGCCCTACCAGGGCGGCAACCCGGTGCACGAGCCCATCGTGCGCGGCATCGTGACAGCGCACGGCGGCATGCTGCAGACGGTGGAGGTACCCGGCGCGCCCGGTGGAGCGTACGTACTGGAGCTCCCGCTGGGCTCGGGAGCCGGGACGGTGACCCTGCCCGAGCCGGAACCGGAACCGGAACAGGAGCCGGAGTCCGAGCCGGCTTCGGAGCCCGAGCAGGAACCGAAGCCGGACGTGCAGGATGGAGCAGCAGCCAAGAGCACGGGTCGGCGCGGCCGACGCGGGGTGGACGCCTTCCTGGAGGACTCGGCGGACGAGGCGGGCGCGCCCGGCGGCGCCGCGGCCGGGCGCGCGCTGGCGCTGCCGTCCGGGCGTCGGCGGGCCGGCGAGGCCCCCGCGGACGCGGCGGCCCCCGCGCTCGCGCAGTCCCCGGTGAACCCGGCCGGCCTTGGCACCGGCCGTCGGCGCGGCCGGGACGGCGACGGCGAGGGCGCCGAGGGCGGTGTCGGTCGGCCCGTGCCTCCCCCGGGCACCGCCATGCCCGCGCTGCCGCCGCCCGTGCCCTCCATGCCCTCGGTTCCGGTGACCGAGCACCCTGCCGGCCGACGGCGTGCGCTGGCCCAGGCCGGTCCGGCCCGGCCCGGCGGCCCCGTGCCCGCGGCGGGACTGGCACCCGCCGCACCCGGCGGCGGCGCGGCTCCCGCCCGGCCGATCGCCCCGGAGGGCGGCTTCGCGCTGCCCGCCGGCCCGACGCCCGGTCCGGCCCCTGTCCCGACCCCTGTTCCGGCCTCGTCTGCGGTCCCGGCCGCGACGGCCGTTCCCGTTCCCGCCGCCGGGCCGTTCCCGGCCGCGCCGGGGTCGCCCGCGTCGCCCGGACCGACCGGGTCCGCTCCAGGCGATGCCCCGGTTCCCGCCGGTACCGCGGCTCCCGCTCCCGGTTCCGCTCCCGTTCCCGGTTCCGCTCCCGTTCCCGGTTCCGCTCCTGCGTCGGGTGCCGTGCCCGGCGCCCCCTCCGACGGCGAGGCTCCGGTCGGGCGGCGCGCGCGGCGGGCGCTGGCCACGCCCGGCGGGGAGTCCGCGGCTCCCGCCGCGCCGGCCGCCGCGGAGGCCGTACCGCCGACCGGGCGGCGGCGCGCCCTGCCGCCCACTCCTGCCTGGCCGGTTCCCGCGGCCCGCACCGCCCCTGAGGATGACGAGGCCACCGGCCGTGCCGCCGCTCCCGGAGCCCGGCAGCCCCGGGACGGCCAGGCCGAGTCGGGACAGCCGATCAGCGTCCGCACCCTCGGCCAGGGCATCTCGGTGGACCCGGCCGGCGCCCCCGGCGGTGCCGCCACCGGTGGTTCGGGACGCCGCCGTCGGCTCGCCGAGCCCGCGCCGCAGGGCCGTGCCTTCGTGATAGGCGCCCCGGAGGCGGGCGCGGCCGAGGGGCCGGAGCCGCTGGACGGACCCGGCGGAGCCGTCGAGGTGGTCAGCCGCCCTGTTCCGCCGCCGGTCGACGACGAGCTGCCGCCGGAGCCGCTGGACAACCCGCGTCGGCTCCTGGTGTGGCCCGCGCCCGACCTGCAGACGCAGCAGGCGCTCACCGAGAACGGCTACCGCCCGGTGGTCGTGCATTCCCGCGAGGAAGTGGACGCGCAGATCGCGGCGTTCCCCGCCGCCCTCTTCGTGGACCCGCTGACCGGCCCGATCACCCGTACCGCCCTGCAGTCGCTGCGCGCGGCCGCGGTGGCCGCGGAGGTGCCCGTCCTGGTCACGGCCGGGCTGGGCCATGCCTCCCGCGAGGCGGCGTACGGCGCGGATCCGGCCGTGCTCCTCAAGGCGCTCGCGCCGCGCGACAGCGAGCAGCACCCTTCACGGGTCCTGCTGATCGAGGAGCGCGACGGGGTCGCGACCGCGCTCACGGCCGCGCTCGAACGGCGCGGCCTGCAGGTCGCCCGGGCGGGCGCCGACACCGACGCGGCTGAGCTGGCGTCCCGGGTGCGGCCGAACCTGGTGGTCATGGACCTCATGCAGGTGCGCCGTCGGCGGGCCGGCATCGTCGACTGGCTGCGCGCCAACGGCCGGCTCAACCGGACCCCGCTGGTGGTCTACACGGCCACCGGCATCGACGATGCCGTGCTGCCGCGGCTCACGTCCGGGGAGAACGTGCTCTTCCTCGCCGAGCGGGCCACCACCGCGGACGTCCAGGGCCGCATCGTGGACCTCCTCGCCAAGATCGGCACCAACTAGCCATCCTGGCCCGATGGTCATCACCGACACGTCCGAGCATCCCGTACCCGCCGACAACGGGGAGGTGAGCCTGCTCATCGCCCGGCAGGTCGAGCCGGGGTACGAGGCGGCGTTCGAGACCTGGGCCCGCGGCATCCTGGAGACCGCCGCGTCCTTCCCGGACCACCTCGACTACGGGCTGTTCCGCCCCGCCCGGGAGGGAGCGCCCTGGTTTCTCGTGCACCGCTTCCGCGACGAGGCCGCGCTGCAGCGCTGGCAGGACTCCGCGGAGCGGGCCGCCTTCTTCGCGGACTGCGAGGGACACCACCACACCGAGACGGCCCGGCGCGAGCTGCACGGCATGGAGACCTGGTTCTCCAAACCGGGTACGGCCCGGCCCGCGCCGCCGCGGTGGAAGATGGCGATCAGCTCGGGGCTGGCCATCTTCCCGATCTCGCTGGTGGGCAACGCAGTGCTCGGGCCGTACCTGATCGACGCGAACTCCGTGCTGCGGACGGCGGTCTTCGCCGCCGTCTTCAGCACCCTGATGACCTACGTGGCCATGCCCGTCGTCAGCAGGCTGCTGCGGCCCTGGCTCACGCGCGACTGACGGTGGCTCAGCCGAGCACGGTGACGTCGAGCTCGCCGTCGGCGTACTGCCTGCGGATCACCTTCTTGTCGAACTTGCCGACGCTGGTCTTGGGGACCGCCTCGATGAACGTCCAGCGCTCGGGCAGCTGCCACGAGGCGATGGACTGGCCGAGGAAGGCCCGCAGGGCCGCGCAGTCGACGGTCCCGCCCTCCTCGAGGACGACGGTGGCCAGGGGGCGCTCGCCCCACTTCTCGTCCGGGACGGCGACGACCGCGGCCTCGACGACCTCGGGGTGCGCCATCAGCGCGTTCTCCAGCTCCACACTGGAGATCCACTCGCCGCCGGACTTGATCACGTCCTTGGCTCGGTCGGTGAGCGTGAGGAAGCCGTCCGGACTGATCACACCGACGTCACCGGTCTTGAGCCAGCCGTCGGAGCTGAACTTGTCCTCGGGGCGCAGCGGTTCGCCGGACTGGCCGCCGTAGTAGGCGCCCGCGATCCAGGGGCCGCGCACCTCCAGCTCGCCCGCCGACTTGCCGTCCCAGGGCAGGATGTCGCCGCCGGGGCCGACCAGGCGCGGTTCGACGCCTGTCGGGAAGCGGCCCTGGGTGACCCGGTACGGCCACTCCTCATCGGCGCTCAGGCCGGCCGGCGGGTGCGCCATGGTGCCCAGCGGCGAGGTCTCGGTCATGCCCCAGGCGTGGCAGAGGCGGACGCCGAGCCTGTCGTACGCCTCCATCAGGGCGGGCGGGCAGGCGGCGCCGCCGATGGTGACCTGCTGCATGGATGTCAGGTCGCGCGGGTGGGCGGTGACCTCCGCGAGGAGACCCTGCCAGATGGTGGGGACGGCCGCGGCGTGCGTCGGCCGTTCCCGCTCGATCATGTCGGCGAGCGGGGCGGGCTGCAGGAACCGGTCCGGCATCAGCATGTTGATGCCGGTCATGAAGGTGGCGTGGGGCAGGCCCCAGGCGTTCACATGGAACTGCGGGACGACGATGAGGCTGGTGTCCTTGTCGGTCAGCCCCATCGACTCCGACATGTTGACCTGCATGGAGTGCAGGTAGATGGAGCGGTGCGAGTAGACGACGCCCTTCGGGTCGCCGGTGGTGCCGGAGGTGTAGCACATGGCGGCGGCCTGGCGCTCGTCCAGCTCCGGCCAGTCGTAGTGACCGGAGCGGCCCGCGAGGAGCTCCTCGTACTCGTGGACGCGGACGCCGCGCCCGTCGAGTGCGGAGCGGTCGCCGACGCCCGAGACGACCACGTGTTCGACGGTGGGCAGGTGCGGCAGCAGCCGGGCGAGCAGCGGCAGCAGGGTCCCGTTGACCAGCACGACGCGGTCGGCGGCGTGGTTGACGATGAAGACGAGCTGCTCGGGGGGAAGTCTGAGGTTGAGGGTGTGCAGGACCGCGCCCATGGAGGGGATCGCGAGGTACGCCTCGACATGCTCCGCGTTGTTCCACATCAGCGTGGCGACCCGGTCGTCCTGCTGGACGCCGAGTTCGTCGCGCAGGGCGTGGGCCAGGCACCCGGCCCGGGCGCCGATCTCGGCGAAGGTCCGCCGGTCCGGCTCCGCCTCCCCGGTCCAGGTGGTGACCTGGGAGTTCCCGTGGATCGTCATACCGTGTCGGAGTATCCGGCTGACGAGAAGCGGTACGTCCTGCATGGTGCTCAGCAAAGCGTCCTCCCGTGGGCGCTGCAGCGCTGCGGCGGCTTGGAATGCTGCCGATTCTGCGCGCGTACCGGTCGGCATGTCACTACCCAGAGGTACAAACACGGTGCGCAATCGCTGTCGGAGGCACGAAGTGGCGCCGCGCACAGGTTCGGGGTGTCCGTGCGGTGCACGGCGCACAGGCAGGAGCAGCGGGCGGGCGTTGTCTCACGCGAGACGGCAGCTCGGTTTCACGTGAAACGAGTGCCGCGGTTTCACGTGAAACATCCCTGGTCGCAGTGGTTCGGGGGAGGCGGGCGCTCAGCGGACGGGGGTGAGCTCCGGGTCCTCGCGGAGCTTGACCAGCGCGCGGGAGACGGAGCTCTTCACCGTGCCGATCGAGACCCCCATGAGCTCGGCGGTCTGGGCCTCACTCAGGTCCTCGTAGTAGCGCAGGACGACCATGGCGCGCTGCCGGTCGGGCAGCCGGGTCACGGCGCGCCACATCGCGTCGCGCAGGGCCTGCACCTCGGCGGGGTCGGTACTCGGCGTCGCCTCGGTCTCCGGGATCTCGTCACAGGCGAACTCGTCGACCTTGCGCTTGCGCCACTGGGAGGTGCGGGTGTTGACCAGCGCCCGCCGGACGTAGCCGTCCAGGGCTCGGTGGTCCTCGATGCGGTCCCAGGCGGCGTAGGTCTTGGCCAGCGCCGTCTGGAGCAGGTCCTCGGCGTCGCACGGATTGGGCGTGAGCGAGCGCGCGGTGCGCAGCAGGCTTGCGCCCCTGGTCCGGACGTACGCCGAGAAGGACGGGTACGGCGTCGGCTGCGAGGCGAGCGTGCACACGGGCGTGGTCATGGCTCCACGCTAGGAGTGCGGGGCCTTGCAGCGGATCGGCCGCAGGTGCCGAAGGCGGGTCCCCCTCAGGTTGTAGGGGTGGGGTGTACCTCACCTCCTGAAGGTGGAGGGGGCGGGAATCGGGCGTGCAGGCCGCGGGCACGGGGCCTCAGCCGTCCGCCCCGAGGATCAGCCCGGAGGTCGGCACCCCGGTCCCGGCCGTGACCAGGGCGTGGGCGGCCCCGCGGACCTGGTTGACGGACGTGCCGCGCAGTTGGCGGACGGCTTCGGCGATGCCGTTCATGCCGTGCAGATACGCCTCCCCGAGCTGGCCGCCGTGCGTGTTGAGGGGCAGCGCGTCCGCGGCCACGAAATCGGCGGCCTCGCCGGGCTTGCAGAAACCGAACTCCTCCAACTGCATCAGCACGAACGGCGTGAAGTGGTCGTAGAGGATGCCGACGTCGATCTCCGAAGGGCGCAGCCCGCTCGTCCGCCACAGCTGCCGTGCGACCACGTCCATCTCGGGGAGGCCGGTGAGGTCGTCGCGGTAGAAGGAGGTCATGCCCTCCTGGCGGCGGCCCGCGCCCTGTGCCGCCGCGGTGATCACGGCGGGCGGGTGGCGCAGGTCCCGGGCCCGCCGAATGCTGGTGACGACGATCGCCTGGCCGCCGTCCGTCTCCTGGCAGCAGTCCAGCAGCCGCAGGGGCTCGACGATCCAGCGCGAGGCGGCGTGCTCGGCCAGGGTGATGGGCCGGCCGTGGAACCAGGCGGCGGGGTTGTTCGCGGCGTGCCTCCGGCCCGTGACGGCGACGTGGCCGAACGCCTCGGGAGTGAGGTGGTGGGCGTGCAGGTAGCGCTGGGCTGCCATGGCCACCCAAGAGGCCGGCGTGAGCAGCCCCCAGGGCAGCGACCAGCCCAGGGCGGCGCCCTCCGCCGAGGGTTCGCGCTGCTGCACGCCGGAGCCGAAGCGTCGGCCGGAGCGCTCGTTGAAGGCGCGGTAGCAGACGACGACCTCCGCGACCCCGGTGGCGACGGCGAGGGCGGCCTGCTGGACGGTGGCACAGGCCGCGCCACCGCCGTAGTGGATGCGGGAGAAGAAGGAGAGGTCCCCGATCCCGGCGGCCTGGGCGACCGTGATCTCAGGGCTGGTGTCCATGGTGAAGGTGACCATGCCGTCGACGTCGGCGGGGGTGAGCCCGGCGTCGTGGAGGGCCGCGTGCACGGCCTCGACGGCGAGCCGCAGCTCGCTGCGGCCGGAGTCCTTGGAGAACTCGGTCGCGCCGATTCCGGCGATGGCGGCGCGGCTGCCGAGCCCGTCCCGGTTCCGCACGCTCATGCCGGGCCTCCCGGGGCCGGCAGGGTCACGGTGACGGTGCCGGTGACGTGGTCGCCGATGCCGTTGGCCCCGACGACGCGGATCTCGGCGGTGTCCCCGGTGAGGGCGGTGACGGTGCCGGTGAGGGTCATGGTGTCGCCGGGGTGGTTCGGGGCGCCCAGCCGGATGGCGACCCTGCGCAGGACGGCCCGCGGGCCCAGCTGGTCGGTGATGTACCGGCCGACCAGCCCGTTCGTGGTCAGGATGTTCATGAAGATGTCCGGGGAGCCCTTCTCGCGGGCGAGCTCCGCGTCGTGGTGCACGTCCTGGTAGTCCCGGGAGGCGATTGCGCCCGCGACGATGAGCGTGCGCGTGATCGGGATCTCCAGCGGCGGCAGCGTGTCGCCCACCTTCATGCGTCTTCCCTCTCGGACGATGGGTTCGGCCGGGCCACGAGGGCGCCGAGCTCGGCCAGCAGCTCGCTGCCGCAGCCGAGGTAGGCGTCGAGCTGGCGGCCCCACAGGAAGTGCCGGTGGACGGGATGGTCCAGGTCGGCGCCCGTCCCGCCGTGCAGGTGCTGGCACGCGTGGACGACCCGCTTGCCCGCCTCTGAGGCCCACCAGGCCGCCGTCAGGGCGTGCTCGTAGGCCGGGAGCCCCTGGTCGATGCGCCAGGCCGCCTCGTAGGCGGTGACCCGGATCGCCTCCGTGTCCATGTGGGCGTCGGCCGCGCGCAGCATCACCCCCTGATTCGTGGACAGCGGCCGGCCGAACTGCTCGCGGGTGGAGGTGTACGCGGCCGCCCGGGCCACGGCCCCCGCGCAGACGCCCGCCTGCAGCCCCGCGAACGCGGTGCGGGCGGCGGCAAGGACCGCTTCGTAGGGCTGCCCGCCCGGAGTGGGGGCCGCGCCGAGCGGCTCGGCCCCGGCACCGGCCAGGACGAGTGCTCCGGCGGACCAGGGGGCGGTGGTCTCCACGGCCGCGGTCTCCACGCCGGGCGCGTCCGTCCGTACGAGCCACAGGCCCCGGTCCGCGTCGGGGACCAGGACGTGGGTGGCATCGCGCAGCCAGGGAACGACGGGAGCCGTGCCGGTCAGCCGGCCGTCCGCGGCGGCCGTGAAGCGCCCGCGGGCCGGGAAGGCGCCGGTGGCCACGGCCCCGCCCGTGCCCAGGGCGGGCAGCAGGCGGGCCCGCTGCTCGGCGCTGCCGTGCGCGGCAACGGGGAGGACCCCGTACACGCAGCTGGCGGCGTACGGGGCCTGGGCGGTGGTGCGGCCCTGCTCCTCCAGCAGCAGCACCAACCCGAGCAGGCCGATGTCCTCCACCGCGGCGATCAGCCCGGACCCGGCGAGGGCCTTCCAGAGTTCGGCGTCGGTGCCGGTGCCGGCCGCGGCGAGGCGTTCGTGGGTGGCGAGATCGCGGAAGATGCGGGCGGCGAGCGCCACCGCGGCGGCCTGCTCCTCGGTGGGGTGGAAGTCCATCAGCCCTCCGTCCCGGCGCGGAAGACCGGCAGTTCCAGGTCCTCGTCCACCCGCAGGAACTCCAGCCGGACCGGCATCCCGATGCGCAGCGCGTCGTGTGGGACGCCGGTGATGTTGGTGATCATGCGGACTCGCTCGGCGAGTTCGACGAGCGCGACCGCGTAGGGGGGATCAAAGGCCGGGAACGGCGGATGGTGCATGACGACGTAGCTGAAGACCGTGGCGTCGCCGCGGGCTTCGACGGTGTCCCAGTCCAGGCTCGCGCAGGCGTTGCAGCCGGGCAGCCAGGGGAAGCGGAGGGTCGCGCAGGAGGTGCACCGCTGGATCAGCAGCCGGTGGTCCCGGACGCCGTCCCAAAAGCCCTGGTTGTCGCGGTTGACCACGGGGCGGGGGCGGCGCGGCAGCCCGGACCCGCGGGGCGGTGCGGCGGTCGGTGGGGGCACGGCCGCCGGCCGGGGTGCGGCGGGCGCGTACTTGAGGATCCGGAAGCGGTGGGTGCCGGCGAGTTCGCCCCCGGCGCGGATGTCCATGCGGGTGGTCACGAAGTGGCCGGAGCCGAGCCGGGTCGTCTTGCGCGGCGATACGGACTCGATCACGGCGTCGAAGGTGACGGTGTCGCCGGGGCGCAGCGGACGCAGGTACTCCTGCTCGCAGTCGGTGGCGACGACGGAGGTGCAGCCGGCGCCGTCGAGGAGGGTGAGGAGTTCGTCGTAGGCGCCGGAGCGGGCGGTGTGCCCCGAGAGTCCGCCCATCGTCCAGGCCTGGAGCATGGTGGGCGGGGCAATCGCGTCCGGGCCCGTGTAGGCGGGATTGGCATCGCCCATCGCCTCGCACCAGTGGCGGATCATCGCCTCGTTGACGGGGTCCTTGCCCTGCCCCGCGGTGGCGGCCGGCCGGCCCTCGAAAGCCAGGAGCCGCACGAGGAACCGCTCTGCTGCCGTGTCCTGCGTCTCCCCGGACGCCGTGGCGGTCATCGCTTCCTCCCCTTCATGCCGAGACGCATCATGGCGACGATCTCCCGCTGGACCTCGCTGACTCCGCCGCCGAAGGTGTTGATCTGCGCGGCCCGGTTCATCCGCTCCAGCTCGCCGCCCGCAAAGGAGCCGGGTCCGGGTCCGCGTACGAGGGCCCGCTCGCCCACCACCTCCTGGCACATCCGGTACACCTCGACGGCGGTCTCGGTGCCGAAGAACTTCGCGCCGCCGGCGTCGCCCGGGGCCAAGGTGCCGGCGCCCACGTCCTGGACGAGGCGCCAGTTGAGGAGGCGTACGGCGGCGAGCCGGGCGTGGGCCTCGGCGAGCCGGGACTGCACCCAGGGCCGGTCGGCAGGGCGTTCGCCGGTCTCCGGGTCGGGGGTGCGGGCGTGCCGGAGCGCGGCGTCGTAGAAATCCTCGGCCTGCATGCCGATGGCGGCCAGGGCGACCCGTTCGTGGTTGAGCTGGTTGGTGATCAGGCCCCAGCCGCCGTGCTCGGGGCCGACGAGGTTGCCTGCGGGCACACGGACCGCGTCGTAGTACGTGGAGGTGGTCGTCAGGCCTCCGACCGTCTCGATCGGGGTCCACGAGAAGCCGGGCGCGGTGGTCGGCACGAGGATGATCGAGATGCCCTTGTGCTTGGCGGCCTCGGGGTCGGTGCGGCAGGCCAGCCAGATCCAGTCGGCGTTCTGGGCGTTGGAGGTGAAGACCTTCTGGCCGTCGACGGTCCAGTCGGCTCCGTCGCGTACGGCGCGGGTGCGCAGGGAGGCGAGGTCGGTGCCGGCGGCGGGCTCGGAGTAGCCGATGGCGAAGACGGTCTCGCCGCGGAGGATCCGGGGCAGGAAGTAGTCCTTCTGCTGCGCGGTCCCGTACTTCATGAGGGTCGGACCCACCGTGTTGAGGGTGACCATCGAGACGGGGGCGCCGGCCCGGTAGGCCTCGTCGAAGAACACGAACTGCTCTTCGGCGCCGCGCCCCTGGCCGCCGTACTCGACGGGCCAGCCGAGGCCGAGCAGGCCGTCGGCGCCGATGCGGCGCAGTAGGGCACGCTGGGCGGCCGGGTCCGCGGGGGCACCGTCCGGCAGGAGGTCGTGGAAGTACGCGCGCAGTTCGGCGCGGAGCCGCAACTGGCCTTCGGTCGGGGCGAGGTGCACGGCGCAGGCCTCCCGGCGTCACATCGGCGATGTGAATCTGACTGTCCGTCAGTTCTGCGCGGTATGTCAAGGTCGACGACGGGCCGCGGTCACACGGCGGGAAACGGGCGCCCGCACGGGCCGGACCCCAGCCGATCCGGTCACACGGGCGCCCTCAGCACGCGGAACGGTTCCCCCGCAGCGCCTACCCCATCGGGAGGAGGTAGACGGCCACGTTCGGGTTGGCCTGCTGGATTGCCGCCGGTGTCGATCCGTTGACCTGTACGGAGTTGCTTTGGTTGGAGGCGCCGGATCCGGTGGCGACCTGCTGCGTCGTGGACGAGTTGCCGAGGTTGCTCCCGCCCACACGGCTGCCGACGATGCCTGCGACGCTCGCATTCGATCCGTCGTTCGCGAAGCCACCGTCGTCAGCCGACGCCACCCCGCCGCAGAGCGCGGCCGCGAGCGGGAGCGAGGCGATGGTGGCGAGGACGCGGGCGGTACGGATGCTTGCCATGTTCGTGATTCCCCCTGGAACCGAAGTCGGAAATGGCCCGCGGCGTTCGGCCGGCTGCCCCGGACGCTGTGCATGATGAGGACGTCGTGAGCCCAGAGTTGCCCGCCGCATCCCCGGCCAACCACCCTGGTCCCGGTGATTCCCCCGCAGGCATGAGCGACCGCGAATAAACCTCATTCGCCTCCCAACGCCTCAGGTCAGCGGAATGGGGGCAAACGATTCCGGGACACCGCCGAAGCAGAAGCGTTCGCTTACACCGACTTGACCCGGGCGTGCCGAAAGGGCCGCTCCGTCCGGGAACCCCACCGCCCCCGGCCCTGTCGGCCCTGCGATCCTCCGATCCAGAGACCCCGTACACCCTCCCGCGCTGCCGTATCCGCTCCGCGCGCTAGGCGGCGAGCGCGAAGCGAAGCCGCACTTGGGCCGCGGCCACGGCATCCGGCACGGAGGCTGCGATACGGGCGGCAGCTCCGGTGGGGGCACCCTCACCGGCCCGGGCAGCAGCGGCAGCAGCAGAGCGGCGGACGGACGGTGTCCTGCCGTGCACCTCGGCGCGGATCCGCTGCTTGATGGTCGGCGGCAGCGCCCCACTCCGCATCACCGCCCGCCGACTCCGGGAGGCGCCGGGCGGGCACACCCCCACGGACCTGCACCGGGAGGGGGCATCCCCGACGGCGACGGAAGGTGCGGCGGCCTTGCCGACGATGGCAGGTGCCGCGGCCCTGCCGACGACGGCAGGTGCGGCGGCCTTGCCGCGAAGCCCGAGGGCGGAGAGCAGTGCCGCGAGCACGGTGACGACAACGGTCCAGACCGAGGTGAAGGTGATGCGCTGAGCCATGACGAGGTGCCTCGCTTCGCACTGTTCCGACGGGCGGATCTGCATACATTCGTCATGATGTGCCCGCAACCGCAGGGCCCGGACCGCCCGCGCCGATCGTCCGACAAACACCACCCGAAGGGCCCAACGAAGAAGGGGTGCCCCTCGATCGGGACACCCCTTCTGATCAGCACGTCGTCTGACCTGGTGCGGTGGGTGTGGGATTTGAACCCACGGTGACTCGCGCCACGACGGTTTTCAAGACCGTTCCCTTAGGCCGCTCGGGCAACCCACCTGGCCGGTACAGAGTACCGGCAGGCGGGAGGCGGTGGCGTCAGGAATTCTGAGCCTTGTCGTAGGCGGCCTTCGCCTCGTTGCCGAAGTACGGGCCGTACATCCTGTTCGGCAGGAAGGTGTAGCCGAAGCTGTTCACCGAGACCTGGGTGCCCAGGCCGGTCGCCTCGTTGAAGTCCTGGAACCAGGGGCCGCCGCTGGAGCCGCCGGTCATGTTGCAGGCCAGGCTGTGGTCCTTGGTCAGCAGGAAGTCCTTGCCGCTGTTGCCGCTGCAGTAGACGAGCTTGCTGCCGTCGTACGGCGATGCGGCCGGGAAGCCGAAGGAGTACATCCGCTTGTTGTAGCCGCCGTTGAACAGGATGCCCTGGGCCCCGACGACCTGGCTCAGCTTCTGGCCGTTCTGCGGGGCGACTACCGCGAGGCCGACGTCCATGTTCATGTCCTCGCTGGCGGCCCACTGGTCCGTCGCGAAGGTCTTCGTGGCCGGCCACTGGCCGTAGGGCGCGTTGCCGTTGCTGTACGCGGGGACGAAGACCCAGTTGGTGTGCCAGGAGCCCTGGTACTTCACACAGTGGCCGGCGGTGATCACGGTGCTGCCGTTGGCGCTGGTGACGGAGTCACCGGAGCAGGATGCCGTCCGGTCGCCGAGTGTGAAGAAGACGCGGCCGGAGGTCTTCACCACCGCCCCGCCCCCCGTCCAGGCGCCGCCCGCCTGGGGAAAGGCGGTCGGGGACACCGCTGCGGAGACGGATTCGGATACGGGCGCGGAGGCGGGGGTCGGAGCGATCAGCGTGGGCCGGCCCGCGGTCGCGGCCGGCGCCCTGCCGGTCCCCGGTGCCGCCGCCACGTCCAGCGGGACAGCGCTGCGCATCCGCTCGGCGGTCCAGAAACCCGGGATGTGCTGTTGCCGGAACGAGGCCGGGGAATCGGCGGCGGCCGAGGGGGTGGCCGCTGTCAGGGCGCCTGCGATCAGGGCGCTCGCCGCCAGAATGACCGATGCAGCCGTGCGATGACGATTCACGCATGACTCCTTCTGCCGTGCCCGGTCCCGTCGAACCGGACAGGGTGGGGGTGAAGAGCTGTCGGTGCGGATCGGCCGCAGGGTCGCACGTGCGGCACGAGATGTCAGGAGACGGCCGGAACGTCGGGCGGTTCAGGCCAGGAATTGGCCAACTCCCGCCCGTGGGACCGGCCGTACGCCCCTCCCGCCCCTCACCATCTCTTCCCTCATACAGTCATCAGCACGCCCGCGTACGAGACGCCGGCCACCACTACCCATGCGCCGAGCCCCAGCAGGGCAGCCCGACCGCCGGTCCGGGCCATCGACCGGAGGTCCACCGCGCTGCCGAGCCCGAACAACGCTGCAGCCAGCAGGATTTCCTGCACCGTGCGCGCCCCTTCCAGGGCCGCCTCGGGCAGCACGCCGGTGGCGCGCAGAGCGGCTGCGGCCAAGAAGCCGCCGACGAACAGCGGCACGGGAGCCGGGCGGCGCCCGGACGGCGTGCGCTCGTCCCGATGCCGGGCCCGCAGTGCGAAGGCGACGGCCGCCACCAGCGGGGCCAGCAGCGCCACCCGCATCAGCTTGACCACGACCGCTTCACCGAGCGAGCCGGGGCCCGCGGTCTGCGCGGTCGCCACCACCTGGCCGACGTCGTGGACGCTCGCACCGACCCAGCGCCCGAACGCCAGGTCGGAGAGCCCGAGCGGATCCTGCAGCAGCGGGAGCACCGCGATCGCCAGCGTGCCGCACAGGGTGACCAGCGCGGCAGAGGCGGCCACGTCCTCCTCGTCGCTGCCGGACACCTGGCTCACCGCACCGATCGCCGAGGCCCCGCAGATCGAGTAGCCGGTGGCAATCAGCAGCGGCTGGTCGCCCGGCAGGCCGAGCCGTCGGCCCAGCCAGAGCGTCCCGAAGAAGGTGGCCGCCACCACGCCCGCCACCATGGCCACGGTGGCCCAGCCCAGTCCGAGCACCTGGTCCAGGCCCAGACCGAGGCCAAGCAGGACGATGCCGATCCGCATCAGCCGCCGTCCGGCCAGCGAGAGGCCGGGACGGGCGACTCCGCGTACCGTCCCCCGCAAGCCGGGAAGGTGGGCCACGGCGATGCCCAGCACCACCGACGTGGTCAGCATCGGGATCCCGGGCACCAGCCGGTGCACGCCCCACGCCACGGCGACGCCGGCGGCAGCCAGCCCCAACCCCGGCCAAGACGAGGATGTTTCACGTGAAACCCTGCCCGCCGATCCGCTTCCTGCCGCCCGCACCGGGCGGTTGAGCAGCGCCATCAGTCGGCAGGAAGCGTGTAGACGCGGCGCACACTGCTGCCCAGGCGGACGACGTCGGCTCCGTAGATGTGGATCGATATCGCCTTGGTGGCACAGGAGTTGCACACCTTGTGGATGTCGCCGGGCGGCGCGAATCCGCAGACGTCGCCGACGCCGTTCACCACCGCCTCGGTGGCCACCAGCCGTGCGCCGGACGTCGCGGTGGCGGGCGCGAGGCGGTAGCGGAGCTCACTTTCCTCGCCCTCGTGCACACCCGCCACGCACCAGGAGACGTGGTCGTGGATGGCGGTCTCCTGACCGGGCAGCCACACCAGCGCCACCACCGAGAAACTGCCGTCCGGCTCCGCGTGCAGGACGTGCTGCCGGTACCGGTCGGGGCTGCCCTCGCACTGCTCGGGCACGAGCAGGTCCGGCGTGCCCAGATGCGGGGCGAGTCGCTCGCCGACGAGGTAGGCGGTCAGGTCCGGGGCCAGTCCCCGGTCCACGACCGTGCGGATCTCCTGGACGAGGGCGGCCATCCTCGCAGTGGTACGGGCCGGCGTCGTGATGGTCATACGGGCAGCGTCGAACAGCTAACCCATCACGTCCAACGACAGTTTTCACCTGAAATCCCAAGTACCGCTTATGGGTGACCGCAGAGGAGATCAGCAGGTCAGCACCCGATGCGGTTCGAGGCCACCGACTTGAGCGCGTCCAGGACCACGGCCGTAGCCGGTATCCGCAGGTGGTCGCGGTAGACGTAGGCGGAGATGTGCCGACGGGCGTCCGGCTGGATCGGCCGCCCGCAGACCCGGGCCAGGGAGAGGGAGGGCAGGACCAGAGCGGGCATCATCGCCACGCCGAGCCCCTGCCCCACCATGCTCTGCACCACCAGGTTGTCGTCCGAGGCGAACCGGATGTCGGGTACGAAGCCCAGCTCGGCGCACTCGTGCAGCAGGTTCGCCCGGCAGCGCGGGCAGCCCGCGATCCACCGCTCCTCCGCGAGGTCGGCCAGGTACACGGCCCGCCGCCGGGCGAGCCTGTGCCCGGTCGGGAGGAGGACGGTGAGCTGGTCCTCCAGCAGTCTGACCTCGACGACCTCCTCGGGAACCTCCTCGTGCAGCCCGGGGTAGGTGAAGGCCAGGGTGATGTCGCACTCCCCGCGCTCCAGCCGCTTCAGCGAGTCCGGCGGCTCCCCGTCCAGCAGCTCGACCTGGATGCCGGGATGGTCTTTGGCCAGGCCGCTCAGGGCCTCGGGGACGAGGGTGGCGTTGGCGCTGGGGAAGCCGCACAGGCGTACCCGCCCGGTGCGCAGGCGGGCGTGCGCCTTCATCTGGGCCTCTGCGGCGGAGAGGCTGCCGAGAATGGACTCGGCGTGCCGGGCCAGGGACTCTCCGGCCTCCGTGAGCTGCATCCTGCGGCCGACGCGGGTGAACAGCGGAGTGCCGACGGCGCGTTCGAGGGCCTTCATCTGCTGGGTGATGGCGGGCTGCGTATAGCCGAGGGCGCGCGCGGCCGCCGAGTAGGAACCGGAAGCCACGACTTCGTGGAAAGTACGTATGTGCCGCGAATCGAACACACGGGAAGCATAAGCGGACGTTGGGAGGGGCCGTAGACGGTATCCCGCCCACGGCCCCTCGCCATCCGGCCAGTGATCCCGCCGCGATCCAGCCGGCTGCCCCTGCAGGCTGTCGGCGGGCTGCTACTTGTCGCCGACGCGGGAGCCGAGCGTGATGTCCACGGTGGTCGGCTTGCCGTCACGCAGGTAGGTCAGCTTCACGACATCGCCCGGCTTGTGCGTCCAGATCTCGCTGATGAGCGTCGGACCGCTGTCGATCGGCCGGTCGCCGAAGCGGGTGATGATGTCGCCGGGCTTGAGGCCCGCCTTGCCCGCCGGGCCGTTGGGATCGACCAGCTCGTTTGCCGGGGCTCCCTGCTCGGAGATCTTGGCGCCGTCGACCTTGGACTGGAGGTCCACGGAGACGGAGATGACCGGGTAGACCGGCTTGCCCGTCTTGATCAGCGACTCCGCGACGTTCTTCGCCTGGTTGACCGGAATGGCGAAGCCGAGGCCGATCGAACCGGCCTGGCCGCCACCGAACCCGCCACCGCCGCCGGCGGACTGGATGGCGGAGTTGATGCCGATGACCGCGCCGCGGCCGTCGAGGAGCGGACCACCGGAGTTTCCGGGGTTGATCGAAGCGTCCGTCTGCAGGGCGCTCATGTACGAGTTCTTGCCGCCGGAGCCGTCGCCGGAGGCCACCGGGCGGTCCTTGGCGCTGACGATGCCGGTGGTGACCGTGTTGGACAGGCCGAAGGGGGCACCGATCGCGATCGTCGCGTCACCGACCGCGACCTTGTCGGAGTCGCCGAGCGGGAGCGGCTTGAGGCCGGACGGCGGGTTTTTCAGCTTGATCACGGCCACGTCGTAGCCCTGGGCCCGGCCCACGACCTCGGCCTCGTACTTCTTGCCGTCGGAGAAGGTCGCGGAGAGCTTTCCGCCGTTCGCGGCGGAGGCCACCACGTGGTTGTTGGTGAGGATGTGGCCCTGCTGGTCGTAGACGAACCCGGTTCCGGTGCCGCCCTCCCCGTCGCCGGCGGAGGCCTGGATGGTGACGACGCTGGGCAGCGCGGTGGCGGCCAGGCCCGCGATGGTGCCGGGCTCGCGCTTGAGGTCCTTCGGGGTGTTGCCGGCGCTGATCGTCGTCGAGCCGAAGCCCTCGCTCTTGCGCTCCGCCGCCCAGTAGCCGAGACCGCCGCCGACGCCGCCCGCCAGCAGGGCCGCCACGAGCACGGCCGCGATCAGGCCACCCCGCCCCTTCGGCTTGGCCGGGGGCACGCCGTCGGCCAGGGGGGCGCCCCAGCCGGTGCCGTGGCCGCCGCCCGCGCCGTACGCCGGGACCGCCGGCGGTGCGGGAGGCCAGCCCTCGGCGCCGTACGCGGCGGGAGCCGGCGCAGCGGGCTGCGCGTACGCCGGGGCAGGAGCCTGGTACGGGGCGGGCTGGATCTGCTGGGTGGGCTCGGTGCCGGGCGCGGGCGTCGGCGGGAGCTGTTGGGTCACGGGCTCGGCGGGGAAGGCGGCAGGCGCAGCGGCCGGGGCCACGGGCGCCGGGCCCTCCGGAGCAGCCGGGGCGGGCGCGGGAGCCGCGGCCGGAGCGGGAGTCGGGGCCGACGCGGGGACCGGCGGGACGGCGGCCGGCGGAGCCCCGCCGGCGGCCTGGGCGGGCGCAGCCGCCGGCGGCTGCGGGGCGGATGCGGGAGCGGCCGGCGGGCGTGCCGAAGGGGCCGCGGGGGGCGTCGGGGCCGCGGTTCCCTCGTTATCGGTGCTCACAGCGCTCTCTCCTCGTTACACACGGCTTCACAAACTGGCGTTTCGGCCCGACTGAACGTTCGACGTGCCGCACAAGTTCCTGGGAAAAGGGTTCCCTATCACCCGTCAGAGCACTGTAAGCCGGACCTGTGCATATCCCCCATCCTTTATATCTGGCATTTCGGTCACACCTTCCGTCCTCGAAGGCCTCCGTCCGGAGCCTCCCCGGTGGGACCATGACCCGGTGACCCACGCTACGCCGCCCCCCGTCCAGGTCGTCGCCCACCGAGGTGCCTCGGAGGATGCCCCCGAGCACACGCTGGCCGCCTACCGCAGGGCCATCGAAGACGGGGCGGACGCCCTCGAGTGCGACGTCCGGCTGACCGCCGACGGCCATCTGGTCCTGGTCCACGACCGCCGGGTCAACCGCACCTCCAACGGCCGCGGCGCCGTCTCCGCACTGGAGCTGGCCGATCTCGCCGCCCTTGACTTCGGCTCGTGGAAGGACCGCGAGGAGTCCCCCGACTGGGACGCCGACCCCGAGCGGACCTCGGTCCTCACGCTGGAGCGGCTGCTGGAGCTGGTGGCGGACGCCGGCCGACCCATACCGCTCGCGATCGAGACGAAGCACCCCACCCGCTGGGCCGGACAGGTGGAGGAGCGCCTCCTCTTCCTCCTCAAGCGGTTCGGCCTGGACGCCCCGCCCGCCGGGGGCCCGCACCCGGTCCGCATCATGAGCTTCTCCGCCCGCTCCCTGCACCGGGTGCACGCCGCCGCGCCGACGATCCCGACCGTCTACCTGATGCAGTTCGTCTCGCCGCGGATGCGGGACGGGCGGCTTCCGGTCGGCGTGCGGATCGCCGGACCGGGCATGCGGATCGTGCGCACCAACCCCGCCTACATCCGCAGACTGCAGGACGCGGGCCACTCCGTGCACGTGTGGACCGTAAACGAACCCGAGGACGTTCAGCTCTGCGCCGATCTGGGCGTGGAAGCAATCATCACGAACAGACCACGACAGGTTCTGTCACAGCTCGGGCGCTGACGTCCCCATTTACCCATCCGTAACGCAGGACCCTCCCGTGACAGGGTGTGCCCCGGCGCATCCTCTCCGCAATCGATGGCCATGAATGCGTCAGAGGGCTCCGGTTCGTCGGTTTCCGGTCCAGGCCACTGGGGCATCCAGACCATGGCGTGGGACTAAGGAGGTTCCGGGGGTGGCGTTGGTGGTGGCACAGGAAGTGCCCACGTCGTCGTGCATGGACGTACGCCATGGTCCTGCGGGCGTAGGCGAGGCGAGACAGCGGATGCGCGAGCAGTTGCGTATCAGCGGGGTGTCCGAACCAGTCGTGGACGACGCCGTACTGATCCTTTCCGAACTGCTCGGCAACGCCTGCCGGCACGGCAGACCGCTGGGCGCGGGAGAGATCGGCGACGGAGGGATACGCGCCGCTTGGCGCATCGACACGGCGGGGCGGCTGACGGTGGAGGTCACGGACGGAGGCGGTCCCACCCGCCCGGTCCCGGCCACGCCCTCGGTCACGGCGCACGGCGGCCGGGGGCTGAACATCATCAGCGCCCTCGCTCAGGACTGGGGGGTCCGGGACGGAGCGGCAGGCGAGGTCACCGTCTGGGTGATCGTTGCGTGCGGGCCGCGTCACGCGGATTTCGCTACGCGCGTTGCACCCCCGGTCCTCGACTTCAGCACCGCCTTCGACGACCTGGATCCCTGACCCGGTCCCCGACCGGCCCGACCGGCCGAGGACCGACCGACCGACCGGCCGACGACCGACCGGCTCGACCCGCTCGACCGCTCGACCGGCCGGCCGATCCGGCCAACCGGCAGATCCGAATCCAGCACCCGCGTCAGCGGCCATCTGCACATACGACCATCGGCACAGTGTCCGTACCAGCGGCCGACCGGGAGCGCACGCCGACCGTGCTCCCGGCCGCAGTCCACCGGTTGCGGCGGCCGGAACGGCTAGGCTCACGCCCAGACGCAACAGCCGTACCGCCGCACCCGGGAGACACCCACGATGGCCAAGAAGCGCCCCGCAGCCAAGAGTGCAAAGCCGCAGCTCCAGAACGGGGAGATCCCGGTGGTGGGCGCGCGCGAGCCCTGCCCCTGCGGATCCGGCCGCCGCTACAAGGCCTGCCACGGCGCGGCGGCCGCGCACGCCGCCACCGCGCACGTGCAGCGCCCCTTCGAGGGTCTGCCCGGCGAGTGCGACTGGGTGGCGCTGCGCGAGCTCGTGCCGGCGGCCACCATCCCGCTGACGCTCAAGGGCGGCCTGCCCGAAGGCGTCCCCTCCGTCACCCTCGTGACCGTACTGCCCATGGCCTGGCCAGCGCTGCGCCGCGAGGACGGCTCCGTCCTGCTCGCCCTGCAGAACGACTCGACCACCGGCGACCTCGCCCGGGACATGGCCGACACGCTGGAGCGCGCCCTCGCCACGGAACCGGGCAATCCGGTCCCGGGCCGCCGGGTTCCGGCCGAGGGCCCCCGACTTCAGGATCTCCTGGACACCGACGGCGTTTTCGAGCCGGTTGTGCACAGCGGCTTCGAATTCTGGATTCCGGATGCGGAGACCGCCCAGAACGCCTCTCCGGAGATCGCCGCCTCCCTGGAGCGCGCCAACGCCGCTGCCATCCCCACCGTCAAGCTGGCGAGCGTGGAATCGGCCTACTGGTGCGAGACCCCGGACAAGAACCACCTGCGCTGGGTCATGCCGCACCCCGAGGAGAAGCTGCTCGACGCCCTGGCCCGGCTGCACGCCGCCGGCACCTCCTCACTCGGCGAGGGCACCCGGCTGGTCGGCTCCTTCCGGGCGCACGGCCTGGTGGTGCCGGTCTGGGACCTGCCCACCGGCATGACCGCCGACGACGTGGAGAAGCCGGCCGCCGAGTTCGCGGAGCGCCTGGCCACGGCGCTGGCCTCGGACGCGCCGCTGACCGCGGAGGAGCGGCGGGCGCGCGGCGGGCTCACCAACCGCCAGATCACGCTCAGCTGATCGCCGCGACGCCCGCAAGAGCGGTGACCGCGGTCACAACTCCCGCTAATCGTCTGCAAATCGGTGTCTGAATATCAGAGATCGAATTTGCGAACAGGCGATCTCTTGTTACCGTTCTTGTAGCCCGGTCGCTGGTGCATCCCCCGTCGCCAGCGACCGGGCCCTTCCATTTCCGGACGGCTCAACCCCCGCTCGGTGTCGGTGGGTTGCTCCCGGACCGCAGCAGCAGCCGTCCTTCCTCGCCCGGAACTGCAAACTCCGCAACAGCCGAGTAGGCGTCCCGCGGCCCGGCCGAGGGCTCCCGCGGCGTCTCGCACAGCCCGGGCTCATCCCCGGCCCCGACCGCGCACCGGATCTGCACGGTCCTCCCGGCGGGCCCCATCACCGTCAGTACGGCATCCAGCGCGCGCCCGCCGGTGTTGCGGAAATAGCTCCGGCCCCAGGTCTGCCCCTCGACGGTCAGGACACAGGTCTGCGCCTTCAGCCGCTGCGGCGAGGAGAGTTCGGGACCGCACCGGGAATCCGTGCGGGGCTGTTCCGGCGGCCCCGGACGGTCCGACGCGCCCTTGCCCGCAGCCGCGTCCCCTGCGCCCTGGACCGAGCCGCCCCCGGCCGCGGTTCCCGGCTGCGCCGCGCCGCCCTTCTGCCGCTCGGGAGCAGTCGGAGGCGCCTGGGTACGCGACGGGTCGGATGCATCGCCGAAGCCGAGGGCGGAGAGCAACCCGCCGCCTTTCCCGTCGTCCTGGCCGGCGAAATCCGGTCCGGCGATCGCGCCGGCCAGCGGGAGAGACAGGATGATCAGCACACCGGCGCCGATACCGATCAAGCGGAGATTCATTCGGCGAAGATAGCGATGCGGGAATGGGGCACGGAGACCCCCGCGCCCAATTCCCTGGGAAACACGTCGCACCCGCACCCGTACGAATGAAGGCCTGTGCCGGAGGGCCCGGACGCCCGTCCGGGCCCTCCGGCCCGTCAGTACGCGAGCCGGCTGCCGCCGCCGGACGCCCCGCTGCTCGCCTCGACCAGCGCGTCCACCACGGCCTCGACCTCCGGCAGCCACGGGCTCCCGGCGTCCGCGGGCTCCCGCTCCCACCGCACCTGCCCGCCGCCGCAGGCGGGCGAGGGCGGGAGCAGCAGGTAGCCGCCCTCGCCGTGGAAGCGCAGCACGGACGGGACGTGGTCCTTGGCGTAGAGGAGCTCGCCGAGCCGCTCCAGCGAGTACGGCGCCACCAGCAGCGACCAGCGCGTGGGCGTGGCCACGATCGGGCCCAGCCGCATGCCCTGCGCCTCCAGCCGTACGACGGCCCGCGCGGCCGCGGCGGCGGGCAGGCTCACCGCGCACGGCGCGGAGCCGCCGGTGGCGAGGAGGACGGGGGCAGCGGGTCGGCGGGTCCACCACCAGGCCACCATCCGGGGGTCGGTCGTGGCCGCGAGCAGCCCCGGGGCGAAGGGG
>NZ_JACBGN010000479.1 GCF_013401435.1 Streptomyces sp. BR123 | reverse complement strand
GAGCACAGGTGCTCCGACCGCCCCTCCGGGCGTTCCGCGGCGTGCGGACGTACATGCCCCGGGCCCGTGGAGGACGTACGGGGGTGCGGGCCGCAGGGCCGCGGGCGTACGGGGCGGCGGCGCGGGGCCGCCGCGGGCGGGCCGGGCTACTGCTTGTGCGCGGCCCAGGCGTGCTGGATCACCAGGTCCGCCTTCAGCTCGGTGAGCTGCAGCGCCACCGCCGAGGGGGCCGTGCCGCCGCGGCCGCTGCGCGAGGCGAGGGCGCCGGGGACGTTCAGGACGGTGCGGACCTCCGGGGTGAGGTGCTGGGAGATCTTCGCGAACTGGTCGTCGGTGAGTTCGTCGAGTTCGATGCCGAGCGCCTCGCACTCCTTGACGCACTCGCCGGCCACCTCGTGCGCCACCCGGAACGGCACGCCCTGCTTGACCAGCCACTCCGCGATGTCCGTGGCGAGGGAGAAGCCGGCCGGGGCCAGCTCCTCCATGCGCTCCCGGTTGACCGTGAGGGTGGCCATCATTCCGGTGAAGGCGGGGAGCAGGACCTCCAGGGTGTCGCAGGAATCGAAGACCGGCTCCTTGTCCTCCTGCAGGTCCCGGTTGTAGGCGAGCGGGAGGGCCTTGAGGGTGGCGAGCAGGCCCGTCAGGTTGCCGATCAACCGGCCGGACTTGCCGCGGGCCAGCTCGGCGATGTCCGGGTTCTTCTTCTGCGGCATGATCGACGAGCCGGTGGAGAAGGCGTCGTGCAGGGTCACGAAGGAGAACTCCTTCGTGTTCCAGATGATGATCTCCTCCGCGATCCGGGACAGGTTGATCCCGATCATGGCGGTGATGAAGGCGAACTCGGCGACGAAGTCGCGGGAGGCCGTGCCGTCGATCGAGTTGCCGGCCGAGCCGCGCTCGAAGCCGAGGTCGGCGGCGACCGCCTCCGGGTCCAGGCCGAGCGAGGAACCCGCGAGGGCGCCCGATCCGTACGGGGAGACCGCGGTCCGGGTGTCCCACTGGCGCAGCCGCTCGGCGTCCCGGGACAGGGACTGGACGTGGGCGAGCACGTGGTGGGCGAAGAGCACAGGCTGGGCGTGCTGGAGGTGGGTGCGGCCGGGCATGGCCGTGTCCGGGTGCGTCTCGGCGAGGCCGACCAGGGCGTCCTGGAGGTCGGCGAGGAGGCCGCCGATGATCCGGGCGTGGTCGCGCAGGTACATCCGGAAGAGGGTGGCCACCTGGTCGTTGCGGGACCGGCCGGCGCGCAGCTTGCCGCCGAGCTCGGCACCGAGCCGCTCCAGCAGGCCCCGCTCAAGGGCGGTGTGCACGTCCTCGTCGGCGACGGTCCCGGTGAAGGAGCCGTCGGCGACGTCCGCCTCCAGCCGGTCCAGCCCGGCGATCATGCGGTCGAGCTCGTTGGCGGTGAGCAGCCCGGCCTTGTGGAGCACGCGGGCGTGGGCGCGGGAGCCGGCGATGTCGTACGGGGCGAGGCGCCAGTCGAAGTGGACCGAGGCGGAAAGCTTCGCCAGGGCCTCTGCCGGGCCGTCGGCGAACCGGCCGCCCCAGAGCCGGACGTCACCGTTGTTGCTGCTCACTGCTGATGCTCCTCGATCACTGCGTGGCTTCGGGTGGGAACGGCCTCCCCGCCGCGCAGGTGGCGGGGAGGCCGGCCGTCCCAGGGGTGGCCCGCGCCGCGGGCACCGGGGTGAGCCCGGGTCTGTGTCAGGCTCCGCCTGCCAGATCACGGCGGGCGGCGATCTTCGCGGAGAGGGCGAAGATGTCGATGAAGCCCTGGGCCTTGGACTGGTCGAAGGTGTCGCCGGTGTCGTAGGTGGCGAGGTTGAAGTCGTAGAGGGACTCGTCCGACTTCCGGCCGGTGACGACGGCGCGGCCGCCGTGCAGGGTCATCCGGATGTCGCCGGTGACGTGCTGGTTGGCCTCGTTGATGAAGCCGTCCAGCGCCCGCTTGAGCGGGGAGAACCACAGGCCGTCGTAGACGAGCTCGCCCCAGCGCTGCTCGACCTGCCGCTTGTACCGGGCGAGCTCGCGCTCGACGGTGACGTTCTCCAGCTCCTGGTGGGCGGTGATCAGCGCGATCGCGCCGGGGGCCTCGTACACCTCGCGGGACTTGATGCCGACGAGGCGGTCCTCGACCATGTCGATCCGGCCGATGCCCTGGGCGCCGGCCCGCTCGTTGAGCTGCTGGATGGCCTGGAGCACGGTGACGGGCTTGCCGTCGATGGCGACCGGGACGCCCTCCTTGAAGGAGACGACGACCTCGTCGGGCTCACGCGGGGTGGCCGGGTCCGAGGTGTACTCGTAGATGTCCTCGATCGGCCCGTTCCAGATGTCCTCCAGGAAGCCCGTCTCGACGGCGCGGCCGAAGACGTTCTGGTCGATGGAGTACGGGGACTTCTTGGTGGTCGCGATCGGGAGGTTCTTCGCCTCGCAGAAGGCGATGGCCTTGTCCCGGGTCATCGCGTAGTCCCGGACCGGGGCGATGCACTTCAGGTCCGGGCCGAGGGCCTGGATGCCGGCCTCGAAGCGGACCTGGTCGTTGCCCTTGCCGGTGCAGCCGTGGGCGACGATGCCGGCGTTGTGCTTCTTCGCGGCGGCGACCAGGTGCTTGACGATGGTGGGCCGGGAAAGCGCCGAGACCAGGGGGTAGCGGTCCATGTAGAGGGCGTTGGCCTTGATCGCCGGGAGGCAGTACTCGTCGGCGAACTCGTCCTTGGCGTCCGCGACCTCGGCCTCGACGGCACCGCAGGCGAGCGCGCGCTTGCGGATGACGTCCAGGTCCTCGCCGCCCTGGCCGACGTCCACGGCGACGGCGATGACCTCGGCGCCCGTCTCCTCGGCGATCCAGCCGATGGCGACGGAGGTGTCCAGGCCGCCCGAGTAGGCGAGTACGACGCGCTCGGTCACGGGTTTCTCCTTACGGTGCAATCCAGCGATGGGCATAACTATGCACTGCTCCGTATGTTTCGTCAATCGGCCGGTGTGGCGCATGCCTGACCAGCGGAAATATCGCAAGCGCCCGCCGCGCACCGGCCACTACGCTCCCCGTGTCGAGCGGCGGACGGTGCCGCGGGCGGACACGGCGGACCGGGGAGGGCGCATGGGAACGAAACGGCGGTGGGACGCGGAGGCGGGCCGCGAGGCCGCGCGGCAGCTGCTGGAAGGCGGCACGGTCCCGGCCGGCGGGGTGCTGCCGTACGGCGGCCCGGAAGCCTGGCTCGCCTTCGACGAGCAGGTACGGGGCGCGCGCGTCGGCCGGGTCGGCGTGGGCGGACCCGGCGTTGCGGGGCCGGGCGGGCCG
>NZ_JACBGN010000478.1 GCF_013401435.1 Streptomyces sp. BR123 | reverse complement strand
GGAGGGGCGCCGCCCTTTCACATGGAAGCGGAGGGGAGGGGGCCGGAAGGCCTCTGATAGGCCGGTGCCTTGACGGGCGGGTGCTGCTTCACCAGTAGGGCCAGCCAGGTGTCGGCGTTCGCCCGGCCGGTCACGGGCAGGCCGTGGGTGCGCTGGAAGAACCTCAGGTCCTCGGCGGTCGCCGCGGTGAACTCCCCCGACACCGGCGTGCCGCCCTGGCCCACGTTGTTCAGGAGTTCCTGCACGGCCCGCACCTCGAACGCACCGGATCCGGGCCCCACCTCCTTCACCACCACCGGCCAGGTCTGCCTGCCCGCCTTGCCGTCGGCGGGCAGGTCGTGCCGTTTCTGGAAGTCCATGACGGCGTCCCGGGTGTCCTGCCGGAAGAACCCGTCGGCCTGCACCTTGTAACCGTGCGCGTTGAGCAGATGCTGCAGGGCCCGGGCACGGGTGAACTGGTCCTCCTCGCCCATGCGCAGCAACGGCCACTCGTACGGTGCCTTGCTCGCGGCAGCGGCCCCGGCCGCCCCGTCGGCCGCGGCCCCGTGACCGTGGGGGGACAGCCGTTCGTGGACGACCATCCCCAGGGTGAACGACAGAACCACGGCTGCCGCGACCAGCGACGGCCGGAGCCACCGGGAACCGCGGCTCCGGCCGGAAGCGCTGCGGTCACCCGTGCCGTGCGCGGCAGTGGTGTCCGGGCGGCCGGCATCGGACTCCTCCTGTCCGGAAGCAGCCTCGGCAGCGGGGCGCTCGTCGGAGCCGTCGCGGGCGCCCGCCGGCGCGGTGCGTTCCCCTCCGCCTTCGGAGGACCGCCGGCGGCCGTTCTGCAGCAGCGCGGCCCGGCACAGCGCCCGGGCCTGCTCGAGTTCGGCCGCCGGGGCGCGTAACTGGGTGTGCAGAGCCTCCACCACCCTCAGGGGCGCGGTCGACAGATGCCTGGGATTCAGGTAGCGCGAGAGGGTCGTCTGATCGATGTCCAGCCTCACGGCGAGGGCCTGCTGTGTGGGCCGACTGCCGCCGGCCGGGCTGCCGGCCTCCTCCCACCAGCGGCGCAGCAGCCGCGCCAGCTGCGCCCCGGCGCTGTGATCCTGGTCCTGCCCGCCGCCCGGCTCCTGCGTCATGACATGCCCCTCCCGTCGTCGCCACGTCGAACACCGGGCCTCCGCACCGCCTGCATGGCTGCATAACGGCAGGTCAGGTCCGTGCATAACGGCAGGCTCCATGCATCGGCCTCAGCGGCGCCGATCGTAACGAGGCGATCGCGGTATCCGGCGCGGCCGCGTACGGGCCGTGCACGCCTCTGCCCCTGGGCAGAGCCGGACCGGCAACCGCGGCAGACGGCTCGCGTTTCACCCGGACGAGTGCGTGGAGCAGCACGGCACCGGGGCCGGCCGTGTCACCTGCTCAAGCGGGGGAGGCGGGAGACGGCGCGACCGACCGGAGCTCCGACGCCGGGTGCGATGCCGGGCGGGTGCACGAGACGGCCGTTGCCGTGGCGACCGCGCGCCGCCCTTCGCCGACCGACGATCATCCCGGGCCTCGACCCCGCGGAGGCATGCGACGCCGTGGACGGCGAGCACCCCGGGCCCCGTTGGCATCGGCTGCACCGGACGGAACTCGCTCGCCCGGACCGGAGACCCGGTGGTACCCGAGGGACGGCTGCCCCTGGCCACCCGACCACGGCTGCGCCCTTGCCGCTGCCCGGCACACGCCGACCCGTCGCGTACGGTCCGTGGGATGCACCCGACATCTGCGGACTCCTTGTCCCGTGCCCTGGACGCCCCGGGCGAGCCCCCGCTGCGGCCGCTGCCGCCCGCGGCGGCGGAACTGCTGCGTTCCCTGGGTGCCCCGCCCCGGTTGGCGGCGCACTTGCGCGTGGTCCACGACGTCGCGGTCGAACTGGTCGACTGGGTAGGGGACCGCTACCCGGACCTGGTTGTCGACCGTGACGGCGTCCTCTTCGGCGCCGCGACCCACGACGTGGGCAAGACCCTGCACCCCGAGGAACTCACCGGGCCCGGCTCGGCACACGAGGAAGCCGGCCGTGACCTGCTGCTGAGTCGCGGCTTCCCCCTTGCCCTGGCCTGGTTCGCCGCCACCCACGCCGGCTGGGACGACCCGGCGGTGACCATCGAGGACCTCCTCGTCAGCACGGCCGACAAAGCGTGGAAGGACAAGCGTGTCCCCGGCCTCGAGGACCGGCTCGTCAGGACGCTGGCCGGGGCGGCGCATCGGGAGCCCTGGGAGGAGTACCTCGCGCTCGACGACCTGCTCACCCGGCTCGGGGCCGGAGCCGGCCATCGCCTGGCCTTCCAGTCGTCGTTCCCGGTGCACGCCTGACCGGGCTCAGAGCACCTGCACGTACAGGACCCCGGCCAAGAACCCCAGCCCGAGCACCACGAAGAGCGCACCCATCGCGACGAAGGCCCGCCCCAGGCCGTTGCCCTCGGCGGGGAGCGTCCAGCGGGAGGGGTCCGCCGGGTCGTAGCGGACCTCGACCCGGGAGCCGACGCGAAGGGTCCTGTCGCGGGGGCGGCCCAGCCTCGACGTGGTCTCCATGGGCCGGCTGTCGGCCGTGCTCCAGGCGATGACCGGGCAGTACACGGTGGTCCCGGTGCTCCTGATCGTGATGGACGCTTCCGATTGCCCCTCCAACTGCATCGGTTCGAGGCGGGTGACCACACCCTGCGCTGTCACGCCCTTGCGGAGCAGCTGACCGGTCTTCCGTACCTCGCGGTATCCCACTGTGCCGAAGACGGCACCGACCAGGGTGAAGATCAGGGAGAAGAACCAGAGGGCCGGGGAAGGGGACATGAGACCTGTTTCGGTTGGGCGGCGGCCGGGGCTCAGGCGGTGAGGCCGCCGCGGGTGATGACGTCCGCGTACCAGTGGGCGCTGCTCTTGAACGTCCGGCGCTGGGTCGGGAAGTCGACGTGGACGATACCGAAGCGCTTGCTGTAACCGTAAGCCCATTCGAAGTTGTCCAGGAGGGACCACAGGAAGTAGCCGCGGACGTCGGCGCCGTCCTCGACGGCGCGGTGCACAGCCGCCAGGTGGGCGTGGAGATAGGCCACCCGCTCGGGGTCCTTCACCTGCCCCGAGGGGTCGGCGTAGTCCTCGTACGCCGCGCCGTTCTCGGTGACCACCAGCGGCACGTCCGGGAGGTCGTCCCGCAGCCGCAGCAGCAGCTCGTGCAGCCCGTCGGGGTCGACCGGCCAGTCCATGGCCGTGCGGGGCCCGGGGACGGGTACGAAGCGGACGTGCCGTTCCGCACCGGCCCACGGCGACGGGCGGTGGGAAGGGGAAGGG
>NZ_JACBGN010000477.1 GCF_013401435.1 Streptomyces sp. BR123 | reverse complement strand
GGCGTTTGATGCGCGGGGCTCGGGGCGGCGCCCCGGGGTTCCCGGCTGCGCCGGACCAGCCGGGCGGCGTACCAGCGGGGCTACCACGCGGCGGGGTCGCCCGCATCCACGGCGAACACGGACCCGTCGGGCGCGGTCGCGAAAACTCGCCCGGCGGCGGCGACCGGCGCCGGCAACGTCGCCGTGAAGGCACCGGTGCCCCGCCCGGCCGCCGCCCCCATCCGCGGCGGAGTCTGCCCGACCAGCCGCCCGGCCGCGCCGTCCACCGCGAGCAGCCGCCCGTCGACCGCGGCCAGGTACACCCGCCGGTCCCCGCCGAGCACCGGCCGCGAGGCCGCCGTGACCCCGGTCTGCAGCCGCCATTCCTCGCGCTGCGTGCCCACCGCCGCCAACGCGCCCGACACCCCGAACACGTACGCCGTGCCGTCGGGGCCCACGGCCGCCTGGGCCTGGAGCAGCGGGGCGGACAGGGGTACCGACCGCACCGCCCGCGAGCCGAGGTCCACCCGCAGCACCGACCGGGCCATCGCCCCGGCGTCGTTCTCCAGCAGGAACAGCCCGCCGCCGGCCACGCCGACCGGCTCCGCCAAGCCCGCGGTCCGGGCCAGCGCGCGCACCGCACCCGTGAGGGGGTCGACCTCCGAGACCTGGGTGGACTTCCCGTCGGCCGCGGGCGTGGCCACGTACAGGGCGGGGGCCGCACCCGGCTGCGCCGCCGTCGTCGGTGTTTCCCCGGCGGACCACATCGAGCCGACCCCACCGAGCTGCTTGGTCCACTGCGCGACCCCGCTCGCCGCGTCCACGGAGATCGCCTTGCCGTCGGGCAGCGTGATCACCACCCGCGGGCCGGCCGGCAGGACCCGCGACCCGGGGAGCAGCACCCGCTTCCACCGCTCCGCCCCGGTCGCCGGGTCCAGTGCCCGCAGGGTGTGGCCGCCGGCCGAGGTGGTGAGGACGAGCCCGCCGTCGTGCAGCGGGGCGGCGGTCTCGACGGTGCCGGGAGAGGCCTGGACGGACCACACGACCGAGCCGTCGGCGGGGTCCAGCCGGGCCGCGGCCAGCCCGTGTCCCGAGCAGTACAGGGTTCCCTCCGCCCAGGAGCAGGCGGACGGCGCGGTCCCGGCCGGCCCGGCGGTCCCGGTCCCGGGCCCGACCAGCACCCGCGACCAGGGCGCGAATGCCTTCTGCGCGCCCGCGGCCGACGGCGTGTCGCCGCCCGCCCTCTGCTGCGTGCCGTCGCCGCCGCGGAGGTACCAGCCGCCGCCCACCGCCCCGCCGGCCAGGAGCAGCCCGGCCGCGGCGGCGGCCATGACCCGCGCCCGCCGCCGGCCGCGGCCCGCCGGCCCCGGGGCGGTCCCGGCGACCGCGGCGGCCGCGGCGAGCTCGGCGGGCGGCCGGGCCCGCTGGTGCGTCGGCTCCTCGGCGCGGCGCCGCGCCGCGTCCGTCCCGGCGGGGGAGGTGGGGCGCCGGGGCTGCGGCACGAAGGTCCGGGTGTCCTCGCCGGTCGGGTACGCGAGGGCTCGCATCGCCGAGATCAGGGCGTCGGCGGTGGGCCGGTCGTCGGGGTCCTTCGACAGGCAGCGGGCGATCAACGGCGCGAGCTGCGGCGGCAGCCCGGTCAGATCGGGTTCGCCGTGCACCACCTGGTACGCGACGAGGTAGTGGCTGTCGGAGTCGAAGGGGCCCCGCCCGGTGGCCGCGTGCACGAGGACGGCGCCGAGCGCGAACACGTCGGCGGCACTGCCGACCTCCCGCGGCCGCTGGAACTGCTCGGGCGCCATGAAGGGCGGGGTCCCGATCAGCTTCCCGGTCTCGGTGCGCAGGTCGCTGTCGGCGGGCCGGGAGATGCCGAAGTCGATGACGCGCACCCCGTCGGGGGCCATCAGCACGTTGCTCGGCTTCAGGTCGCGGTGGACGACCCCGACCCGGTGGATGTCGCGCAGGGCCTCCGCGAGTCCGGCTGCGAGCCGGGTCAGTTCGGCGGGGTCCAGCACCCTTTCCCGTACGCGTTCGGCGAGGGTGGGGGCGTCGATGAAGAGGGTGGCCATCCAGGGCCGCTCGGCGTCGGGGTCGGCGTCGACGACGGGCGCGGTGAAGGCGCCGCTGACCCGCCGGGCGGCGGCGACCTCCTGGCGGAACCGGGCGCGGAACTCGGGGTCGACCGCGTGCTGGGGGTGCACGATCTTGACGGCGAGTTTCAGCCCGGAGCCGGACGTGGCCAGGTGGACGATGCCCATGCCGCCGGACCCGAGCACGGATTCGAGCCGGTACTGGCCGGCGTATTCCGGAAAGCCAACGTAGTCCGCGTGCAGCGACTGCACTGCTCACCACCCCCGCCGGAGCCTAGTCGATGTCCCGTGTGAATCCCCAAGGGCCTGCTAACCTGCGCGAGTTGTTCACAGCAGTGCCAAAAGGGGGGAGTTTTCACATGTCCGCAGAGAACGAATCCAGCCAAATCGAGGCCCTCGACTCGGGGTCCGGATTCCAGACCTTCCCGGTTGCGCCGGGCCACCGGGTGAACGTCCGCAGCGGTCCCGGCACCGGCTACTCGATCGTCAGGGTCCTCCCGTACGGCGCGTCCGTGACGATCCGCTGCCAGACGGACGGCGAGACGGTCAGCGGCCCGTACGGCACCACCCGTATCTGGGACTGCGTCGGCAACGGCGAGTTCGTCTCCGACGCGTACGTCAGGACGGGCAGCGACGGCTACGTCGCCTCCCCCTGCGGCTGACACGGCAACAGGGGGTGCCGCGGCCCGGTCCGTCCGACGGCGTCTGACACGTGAGACGCACCGGGCCGTCCGCCGCCGGCGGTGGATAATCGCCGGTGTGAGCGACGAACAGCAGCAGACCCCCGCCGAGACGCCCGCGGCCCCGCCCGCCGGGCCGCAGCCGGAGCCGATCCCGTTCTTCGGCACCACGTGGGTCGAGCACGACGGCGGCTACGCCGTGCGCCGCGCCGCCGCCGGCTTCGGCTCGCTCGTCGCGGCCTTCGCCGCCGCCTACCTGCTGCGCTTCGCGTACGAGGGGCTGGAGATCGGCAAGGTCGGCTCGTTCCTCAGCATCTCCGTCGTCATCCTCTTCGCGATCGCCAGCGCGATCGCGTTCCTCAAGACGTGGGAGTCCTTCGGCCGCCGCCCGTTCCCCTCCTCGGACGAGGCCTCGCTCAAGGGCCTGAAGATGATCGGTTTCATCGGCTCCCTCATCGCGTACTTCCTGCGCTGCTTCCACGAGGCCCCCGGCGAGAAGCTCCGCCGCGCCGAGTACGAGCGCGCCCTCGCCGAGTACGAGCGCCGCCGCCGCTCCCGTACGGGCAACCCGGCCGCGCGCCGCCCCAAGCGCAAGAAGTAGCCCGCCCCCGG
>NZ_JACBGN010000476.1 GCF_013401435.1 Streptomyces sp. BR123 | reverse complement strand
GGCCGCCTCCGCGGCCGCCCCGGTCGCCTCCACTGCCGCCGGCCATGGCCAGGGCCGTGCCGATGCGCGTCCCTGCGCCGGTTCTGCGGGCCGTTGCGGACCGCGGTCCGGCCGCTGGGCGGGCGACGCCGGAGGGGCCGCCGGACGCGGGGGTGTCCGCGCCGGGGCCGGAGCCGGAGCCGGAGCCGGAGCCAGATCCTGTTCCCGGAGCGGAATCGGCCCCCGAGCCCGGCCGGCCTGCCCCCACGGCGGCGTCTGGACCGGCCGCCGGGGCCGGGCGGGCCGGGTCGGAGCCGCCGGCCGGGGTCGGGTCGGCAGGGGTGTCGCCTTCGGGTGCGGTGCGGTCGTTCACGTTCTTCTGCCTTCCCCCGGGCGCCGGTTTTGTCTGCATAGCATCCGACTCCCCGCGAGCCCGAGGAGTTCCCGGCGCGCCCGGCGCGCCACCCTTGAGGCCCTGGAGCCCTGGAGCCCTGGAGCCCTGCAGCCCTGCAGCCCTGCAGCCCTGGAACCCTCAGGCCCGAAGGCCCGAAGGCCCGAAGGCCTGAAGGCCCGAAGCCCTCCGGCCCTCAGACCGTCCGGCCCGGGCCTCAGAGTTCCTTGCGCAGGCTCGGGCCGCCCAGGCCCTCCGGGCCCTTGGGCTGCTTGGTCGTCTTCGGCGGCTTGACCTTGACCTCGACCCCGCCCCAGAAGGCGAGGCCCGTCACCACGACCCGCGGTGCGCCCGGCGCCGGCGGGCCCGCAGTGCCTTTCTGGTCGAAGCCGCCCATGATCCCCACGCCCCGTACGTCGAGCTCCACGCCCGGCGGGACGACGATCTCGACGCCGCCCATGATCGCGACGCAGTTGATCACCACCTCGCGCTGCGAGAAGTACGCCTCACGCAGGTCGAGCTGGCCGCCGCCCCAGAACGCCACCGCGTCGAAGCGCGGGGGCACGGTCCAGCCGCCCTTGCGCTCGAACCCCGACATCACGGCCACGCCCGTGCCGGACGCCCTCTCGGGTGTCCCGACGCCGACCCTCGCCGACCACATAGGGTCGTCGCCCGCCCCCGCCACCGGGAACGGCACGCCGGCGGGTGCGCCCCCCGGCGCCGGCAGGTCCTTGGTCAGCGGCTCCAGCTCGGCGTAGGTGCGCGATGTGTACGCCGCCTCCAGCCGCTCCTCGAATTCCTCCATGTCGAGCCGGCCCTCGGCGACGGCGTCGCGCAGCCGCTCCACCACCCGCTCCCGGTCGGCATCCGACGCCCTCAGTTCCGGCAACGGCTGCAACGGCTTCTGCGGCCCCTCGTCAGTCATGGGGTCCAGCCTATGCAGTCCGAGCGGGGAGTTGTACGGCCCGGACCCCGGTCTTGTCCCCTGATCCGCCCCTGATTCGCCCCTGGCACGCACCCCCTACGAAGCCCCGACAGCGGCGACCGACAGCGCCGGCCCGCCGACGCGCCCCGGCAGCCGCGCGCCTGCCCCTCAGCCGCGCCCCTCAGCCCCGCCCCGCGTACATCCGCGCGATCACGTCCTCGATGTCCGGCTCCCGTACCGACAGGTCCGACAGCGGGTACTTCGCCGCCACCTCCGCCACCAGCGGCGCAGCCGAGGCCCCCGCCGGGAACGCCAGCCACTGCCGCGGCCCCTCCACCTTCACCACCCTCGCCCCCGGCACGCTGATCGCCGGCAGCTCCCGTTCCAGGTCCAGTACGAGCATCCGCTCGCTCTCCCCCACCGACCCCGCCGCGTGCAGCCCGGCCAGCGCCCCGTCGTACATCAGGCGCCCGTGGTCGATGACCATCACCCGCTCGCACAGCTGCTCGATGTCCTGGAGGTCGTGGGTGGTCAGCAGCACCGTCGTACCGAGCTCCGCGTTCAGCTGCCGCAGAAAGCCCCGCACCTTCACCTTGCTCACCACATCGAGCCCGATCGTCGGCTCGTCCAGGTACAGCACGTCCGGATCGTGCAGCAGCGCCGCCGCGATGTCCCCCCGCATCCGCTGCCCCAGCGACAGCTGCCGCACGGGCACGTCCAGCAGCGCGCCCAGGTCCAGCCGGTCCACGCAGCGCTCCAGGTTGTCCTCGAAGCGGGCCCGCGGAATCCGGTACAGCCGCCGCATCAACCCGTACGAGTCCTTCAGCGGCAGGTCCCACCACAGCGTCGTGCGCTGCCCGAACACCACCCCGATCCGGTGCGCCAGCCGCATCCGCTCCCGCGCCGGGTCGATGCCCGCGACCCGCAGCCGCCCCCCGCTCGGGGTCAGGATGCCCGTCAGCATCTTGATCGTGGTCGACTTCCCGGCACCGTTGGGCCCGATGTAGCCGACCACCTCTCCGCGCGCCACCCGAAAGCTGATCCCGTCCACGGCCCTGACCCGGTGTTTCTCCCTGCGCACCAAGCCGGCCCGGCGCCGGACGTCGAAGACCTTCTCGACCCCCTCCAGCTCGATCAATACGTCCGCGCCCGCGTCCACATCCATGCCCTCACTGCCCTCACTGCTCTCGCTGCCGTCGCTGCTCTCGCTGCCGTCACGCCCCACAGCGCCTCAGCTCCCTGTGCTCCGATACGCGCGAAGGCCCGCACGCCAGGCCAGCGACGCGGGCACGGACACCGCGAACGCCACCACCGGGCTCATGAACGCCAGCCACCCCGGCAGCCCCAGCGGGTCCGGCCGCCCCAGCACGTACAGCGCGGGCAGCCAGTTGACGAAGGCGAGCGGCACGAGGAAGGTGACCCCGCGCAGCAGGTCCTTCGCGAAGATGGTCGGCGGGTACTGGAGCATCGTGGTACCGCCGTACGTGAAGGAGTTCTGCACCTCCGCCGCGTCCCCGGCGACGAACTGGAACGCCGCCCCGGCCACCATCACCGCCCCGAAGATCACCGCCCCGGCCACGACCATCACGGGCAGCAGCAGGACCTTGGCGAGCGTCCACTCCACGTCCAGGACCGCCACCGCCCAGCCCATCACCCCCAGCCCCTGTACGACCCGCCCCAGGCGGCGCAGCGCGAACCGGTCCGCCGCGGCCTGGGCGAGCACCGGCACCGGCCGCACCAGCATCGTGTCGAGCGAGCCGTCGCGGATCCGCAGCCCGATCCGTTCGAGGGTGCCGAGCAGCAGGTCGGCGAGGCCGAGCGAGGCCGACGAGGCCCCATACAGCAGCGCGATCTCGGGCAGGGTGAACCCGCCCAGCGCGTCGACGTGCGAGAACATCAGGAAGATCGCGACGAAGTCGAGCAGCGTGATCGCCGCGTTCCCCACCGTCGACAGCACGAACGACGCCCGGTACGCCATCGTCGACCGGACCCACATCGCCACGATCAGCCGATAGCCGCGCAGCCCCTCCAGCGCACGCCCGCCCCAGGTCACCGGAAACCCCGCAGCTCCCCCGAACCCCTGCAC
>NZ_JACBGN010000475.1 GCF_013401435.1 Streptomyces sp. BR123 | reverse complement strand
GGGCCTCACCGGGGGGCGGCGGGCGCGCTGAGGTGCCCGTACAGCAGGCGTAACCGGCAGGCGGCGGCCCGCGTAACACCGGCGCCGCACGCTGGCTCCATGCACACGCCCGACACCGCCACCGCCACGCACTGCCCGTACTGCGCGCTCCAGTGCGGCATGAGGCTCCGCCCCACGCCGGACGGAGCGGAACCGGCAGCGGTGGAGGAGCGGGCCGACTTCCCCGTGAACCGGGGCGCGCTGTGCGGCAAGGGCCGCACCGCCCCCGCCGTGCTCTCCTCCCGGGTGCGCCTGACCGAGCCGCTCATCCGCACCCATGCCGGCCGGCTCGAGCCGGCCACCTGGGAGGAGGCCCTCGACGCCGTCGCCGCAGGCCTCGCCCGCACCCGGGGCACCCACGGCCCGGACGCGGTCGGCGTCTTCGGCGGCGGCGGGCTCACCAACGAGAAGGCGTACGCGCTCGGCAAGTTCGCCCGTGTCGCCCTCCGCACCTCGCAGATCGACTACAACGGCCGCTTCTGCATGTCCTCGGCTGCCGCCGCCCACCAGCGGGCGTTCGGCCTGGACCGCGGGCTGCCCTTCCCGCTGGAGGACATCCCGCACACCGGCTGCGTGATCCTCGTCGGCTCCAACCTCGCCGAGACGATGCCGCCCGCCCTGCGCTACCTCACCGAGCTGAAGGCCAACGGCGGCACCCTGATCGTCGTCGACCCGCGCCGCACCCGCACCGCGGAACAGGCCGACCTGCACCTGGCGCCCCGCCCCGGCACGGATCTCGCCCTCGCACTGGGCCTGCTGCACCTGGTCGTCGCCGAGGGCCGCACCGACGAAGAGTTCATCGCAGAGCGCACCACCGGCTGGGAGGAGGCCCGCGCGGCGGCGATGGCGCACTGGCCGGAACTGGTCGAGCGGATCACCGGCGTCCCCGTTCCGAAGCTCCGCGAGGCCATCTCGCTGTTCTGCGGCCCCTCCTCCGCGATGGTCCTCACCGCCCGTGGGCCCGAGCAGCAGTCCAAGGGCACCGACACCGTCGGGGCGTGGATCAACCTGTGCCTGGCCACCGGCCGCGCCGGCCGCCCGCTCTCCGGGTACGGCTGCCTCACCGGCCAGGGCAACGGCCAGGGCGGCCGCGAGCACGGCCAGAAAGCCGACCAGCTCCCCGGCTACCGCAAACTGGCCGACCCGGCCGCACGGGCCCACGTCGCCGGGGTGTGGGGCGTCGACCCCGACACCCTCCCGGGCCCGGGGCGCAGCGCGTACGAACTCCTCGACGCCCTCGGCACGGACGTCAGGGCCCTGCTCCTGATGGGCTCCAACCCGGTGGTCTCGGCGCCCCGCGCCGCCCACATCGAGGACCGCATCCGCGCCCTGGACTTCCTGGCCGTCGCGGACGTCGTCCTGTCCGAGACCGCGGCCCTCGCCGACGTGGTCCTTCCGGTCACCCAGTGGGCGGAGGAAACCGGCACCACCACCAACCTGGAGGGCCGGGTCCTGCTGCGCCGCCGGGCCCTGAGCCCGCCACCGGGCGTCCGCAGCGACCTGGAGGTCCTGCACGGCCTGGCGGGCCGCCTCGGCATCGAGAAGGGCTTCCCGACCGCCCCCGAGGAGGTCTTCGAGGAGCTCCGGCGTGCCTCGGCCGGCGGCCCGGCCGACTACTCGGGCATCTCCTACACCCGCATCGAGACCGAGCAGGGCGTGTTCTGGCCCTGCCCCGAGGGCTCCGCGGGGCAGCCGCGGCTCTTCCTCGACCGCTTCGCCACCGACGACGGCCGCGCCCGCTTCGTCCCCGTCTCCCACCGCGAGGCGGCCGAGGTCCCGGACGCCGAGTACCCGCTCCTGCTCACCACGGGCCGGGTGGTCGCCCAGTACCAGTCGGGGGCCCAGACCCGCCGCGTCGACGAGCTGAACGCGGCCGCGCCCGGCGCCTTCGTGGAGCTCCACCCGCGCCTTGCGGCCCGGATCGGCGTGGCCGACGGCGACCCGCTCGCCGTCACCTCCCGCCGCGGCCGCGCCGTCGCCCCGGCCCGCGTCACGGACGCCATCCGC
This sequence comes from Streptomyces sp. BR123, assembly GCF_013401435.1. Taxonomy (GTDB): domain Bacteria; phylum Actinomycetota; class Actinomycetes; order Streptomycetales; family Streptomycetaceae; genus Streptomyces. The sequence goes on along the minus strand of NZ_JACBGN010000475.1, from coordinate 1,356 downwards.
GCCGACACGGTTTTCATGCCGTTCCACTGGCCGGGCGAGGGCCGCGCCAACACCCTGACCAACCCGGCCCTGGACCCCGTCTCCCGCATGCCGGAGTTCAAGGTCTGCGCCGTCCGCGTGGAGCCGGTGCGGTAGCCGGTGCGCCGGCCGCGCGCCGGGGCGCGAGGGCCGGCCGCCGGAGCGCCGGGTCGCACCGCCCCGGCCGGGCGCTCACGGGCCGTCCTGGGCGAACACCGGCTCCAGTGCGGCCAGCAGCCGCCGCACGAGTCCGCTCTCCTCGACGTCGAGCGCCGGGTACTCCCTGCGGAAGCCGCTCCAGTCGACGTGGGCGAAGGACTCGAACACGTCGGGCGTGAACGGCACCGTACGCCCCTGCTCCTCGAACTCGCCGGACAGCCGGAACACCTCCTCCACCAGCGCGCGCGACGGGGTACGGCTCTCCGCCAGCAGGACCGCGTCGTACAGGTCCTTGCCCTGCGGATACAGGTCCCCGGCCAGCCACATCAGCTTCCAGGCCAGGGACAGCTCCCGCGTGGCCCCCAGCAGCGGCACCCCGGCCACCTCCACCGGCTCGGCGGGCACCGGCAGGGGCTCGTTGAAGACGAAGTCCAGCTGCACCTGTCCGCCGGGCAGCCCCGGCGCCGACCAGGGCAGCACCAGCCGCCGCCCCGGGACGCGCTCGTACGTCCAGATGTACTCGGACGCCGCCTCCCGGGCCGGCATGTCCAGGTCCCCGGCCAGCCGCTCGGCCGCCGCCGCGATGTCGTCCAGCATGCGCCCGGTGCGGTCCTCCTCGATCCGCCGGTCAGCGGGGACGACGACGAAGTCCAGGTCGTGCGGCTCCCGCGCCGAAGGCCCGAACCACCGGGCCATCAGCATGCTGCCGCGGAGCACCAGCGACGGCGCCCACCCGGACTCCCGTACGGCGCGCAGGGCGACCGCCATGGCGGTGCGCCGCGCCCGCAGCCAGGCCTCGCGGACCACCGGGTCCTCGATCGCCGGATCCAGCAGCCGGTACGCCCCGGCGAAGTGCTTCAGCGCCGGGTCGAACGCCACGGCGGACGGCGCCTGCGGTCCCGCGCCCGCCAGCAGGGTCCGCGGTGGTGAGTCCGCGCGCCGCAGCCGCTCCTCGGCCGGCTCCGCCGGATCGTCCGGCCCGCCCGGAATGGAGGGGCTCCATTGCGCCCCGCTCATGCGGCCGCCCCTTCCTCGATCCATCCGTCGTCCACCGACAGACCACTGTCGTACAGCACGAACTCCCGCTCCTCCGAGCGGATGTCGTACCCGGCGGACACCAGCTCGGCGACGAGTGCGTCGCACACCCGGCCGGCTTCTGCCGCTCCCACCGCCCCCGCC
>NZ_JACBGN010000474.1 GCF_013401435.1 Streptomyces sp. BR123 | reverse complement strand
GGTGACGGGGGCGGAGGCCGCGGGCCCGTGGTCGAGGCCGCCGGGTGGGGCTCCGCCGCCTTCACCCGCACGCAGCTCAGCGCGGGCCGGGCCCCGCAGGCGCCGGGGGAGGTCGTCACCGGTACCGGCACCGCCTCCGGCTCCGGTACCGGTCCGGTTGCGGCCGGGGCCACGGACCGGCTCGTGCTCGACACCCCGGTCGGGAAGCGGGAGTTCCGCGTCGTCGGCCGTACCGCGGGCACCGGCGTCTGGTTCTCCGACACCGAGGCCCGCGCCCTGTCCGGGCACCCCGACGCACTCGACGCCGTCGTCCTGCTCGCCCCCGGCGACCCCGAGGCCCTCGCCGACCGGGCCCGCGCCGCCCTCGACGGACGCGCCCGGGTGCTCACCGGTCCCGACCGCGCCGTGGACCCTCACCTCGACGGTGCCAAGGAACTACTGGCCGGCCTCGGCGGTTCCTTCGGCGGGGTCGCCACGTTCGTCGCCGTCTTCACCGCCGCCGGAACCGTGGCGCTCTCCGTCGGGCAGCGCTCCCGCGAGTTCGCACTGCTGCGCGCCCTCGGAGCCACCCCGCGCCAGATCCGCCGCACGGTCGCCACCGAAGCACTGCTCGTCGCACCCGCCGCGGGCGTGCTGGGCTGCGTACCGGGCACCGCGCTCGCCGCCTGGTGGTTCGGGCAGCTCAAGGAGAAGGGCGCGATCCCGGACACCGTCCACCTCGCCGTCTCCTGGGTCGCCCTGGCCTCCGCCGTCGCCATCGGCCTCGGCACCGCCCTGCTCGCCGGGTGGGCCGCAGCCCGCCGCCCCGCCCGGATCCGGCCGTCCAGGGCCCTCGCCGAAGCCGCCGTCGAACGCCTCCGGCCCGGCTGGATCCGTACCCCGCTCGGCCTCGCCGCCCTGGCCGGGGGCATCGCCTGCGCCGGCCTCGCCGCCACCGCCGGCGGGGACGACGCAGCCAACGCGGCACTCGGCGTCGTCCTGCTCTTCATGCTCGCCGTGGCCCTGCTCGGCCCGTTCGTCGCCCGTGCCTGCACCGCCGTACTGGGCCTGCCGCTGCGCGCCGGGGGCGCCCCCGGCGCGCTCGCCGCGGCCAACTCCCGCACCCACGCCCGCCGGCTCGCCTCCGCGATCACCCCGATCGTGCTCGCCATGGCCTTCTCCTCGACGCTCGTGTTCCTGCACACCAGCGAGGAACGGGCCACCCGGCAGCAACAGGAGGCCGGCCTGCTCGCCGACCACGTGGTCACCGACCCGGCCGGCGATGCCGCCGGCGGCCTCCGCGTCACCCGCACCTCCGTCCTCGCCGAGGCCGGCTCCGGCTCCGACCGCCACCTGCTGACCGCGTCCGCCCTGGGCGTCTCCGGCGATCCGGCCGCCGTGCTCGACCTCGGCGTACGCGAGGGCGGCCTCGACCGGCTCGCGCCCGGTACGGTCGCGGTGGACCGCACGCTCGCCGCATCGGCCCGGGTCTCGGTCGGCGACCGGATCACGCTCCGCCTGCCCGACGGGACCCCGGCCCGCCCGGAGGTCGTCGCCGTCTACACCCGTGGCCTCGGACTCGGCCAGGTCACCCTCCCCGCGGCCGACCTCGCCGGCCGCACCACGGCCGGACGGCCGACCGAACTCCTGGTCCGCGGCCCTGCACCGGCGGACGCCGGCCCCGCGCTCCCGGCGGCACGGTGGACCGACCGGCAGACCACCGACCGCGCCCTCAACGCCTGGGCCAACACCGTCATGGCGGCCGTGCTCGGCGGCTTCGCTGCCGTGGCCGCCGCCAACACCCTGGTCATGACCGTCCTCGACCGCCGCCGCGAACTGCGCATGCTGCGCCTCGTCGGCTCCACGCGCCGCCAGGTCCTGCGCATGGTGCGCTGGGAGGGACTGCTGATCGGCGGCGCGGGCACCGCCCTCGGCACCGCGATCGCCCTGGCCACGCTGAACCCGCTGGCCAGGGCCGTCACCGGGGCGCCTCCGCACGTCCCGCCCGCGCTGTACGCCTCCTTCGTGGCGGCCGCCCTGGGACTCGCCCTGGCCGCCACGACCCTCCCGGCCCGTTGGGCCCTGCGACCCGAACGGCACTGATGGAGGACCCGGCCCGGCCGCGCGGCCCGGCCGGCGGCCGGGCCTGCCCTGCGGGGGCGGAGCCCTCAGTCGAGCCGGATGTGCCGGACCCCGACCAGCGCGCGCCGCAGCCGTCCGCGCAGCGGCCCGCCGGCGTCCGGTGCCAGCCGCAGCCCGCACAGGGCCGCGACCCGGGCGGCGGCCTGCGGCACGCCCAGGTGGTCGGTGGCAAGGTGGTCGGCGAACTCCGGTGCGCGCAGCGCCGCCAGGCACCCGTCGAGCCGGGCCACCGCGAAGCCCTCCCGCTTCAGCCCGGGTAGCAGGCCGCGCCCGTTCAACCGGTGCAGTACGGTGCCGCGCTCGGCCAGCAGCGCGAAATGCCGTACGTCGTGGCCCGCTCCGCGCAGCCGGCCCACCGTCTCGTCGAAGTACCGCGGTTCCGTGACGGTCATCGGCACGAGCAGCGGCCCCGGATGCCGCCGCGCGGCCAGGTCCAGCACCTCGAACACCCCCTGGCGCCAGGCCGGCAGGTCCTGGAAGTCCCCGCGCAGCCCCTCCGGGAGCATCCGGTGCAGTCCGAAGCCGAGGTGCTCGGGATCGCACACGGCGCTGCCGGGCAGCCGCCGGTGCAGCTCGTACGCGGTCTGCGTCTTGCCGACCCCGAAGGGCCCGTTCAGCCAGACGATCACCCGGTGTCCTCCGCCCAGGCGCTGACGCCGAGCCTGCCGGTGTTGCCGAGGTCCACCGAGTCGGTGAGCTCCGCCGTCACCGTGGGCGCGCCGGGCTTGGGCGTCACCTCCACCGCCCAACCCTCCGCGGCGGGCACGCTCGGGTCGGTCACCAGGTTGCGCCACAGCATCCCGAACGACGCCGTCCGCCCCGGTTGCAGGACCAACCGCTCGGCGGGCCCGTCCATGTTCGGCACGCCGCCGGCGATGCCGCCCGAGCCGTGCCGGACCTCCGCCTCGATCGGTGTGCGCTTCTTGTCGAGCAGTCTGATCTGTGGATGGCCTTCGAGCTCGTACGGTCCGGCGGAACAGTTGACCAACTCGACGGCCAGGATGCGCACGCCCATCGCCGAGTCCCCGCCCCGCTGGCGCACCCGGACCCCGCCCGCCGGACACGTCTCCCCGGCAGACGCCGAAGGCGCCGCCGGGGGCGGTCCGTCAGCGGAAGGCCCGCCCGGAGGTGCCTGCCGCGGCTTGGCCGGCCGCACCGCTGCGGTGGGCCCCGGAGCGGGCGCCGGGGCCGGCGGCGTGCTGCACCCCGCCAGCACCGCCACGGCCGCGGCGGCCCCAACCGCCCTCGCTGTCCCTCGTGTTGCACCCATCAGCCGACCGTACGACACCTCCGCCGCCCTACCCCTGTCTCTTATACACAACT
>NZ_JACBGN010000473.1 GCF_013401435.1 Streptomyces sp. BR123 | reverse complement strand
GCGGGAGGGGAAGGCGGGGAGGCGGGCGGTTCAGCCGTAGCGGCGCATGTCGTGGAAGAAGTCCTCGACGACGGGCAGCCGGCCCTCGGCGCGGAGGGTGTCGTAGACGTGCCGGCCGACGGCGAGGTCGAGGACGCCCAGGCCGAACGGGGAGAAGAACACCGGCCGGTCGTCGGGGACGGCGAGGGTGCCTTCGAGCACGTCGTAGAGGGTCCCGTCGAGGAAGTCGCGGCCCCCGGTGAGCTGTTCGGCGAGGTGGGGGGAAGTGTCGGCCTTGAGGCAGTGCTCGATGTCGTCGACGACGTTGAAGCCGGTGAGGATCACTTCCGGGGACAGGTCGCGCAGGGAGACGTGCAGGACCAGCGGGTTGTGGGTGAACCAGCCGGGGTCGGTGACGTGCGGGGTGGCCGCGACCGTCGCGAAGACCACGAGGTCGCTGGAGCGGATCAGCTTCTCGGCGCTGTCGTGGACGGTGACGGGCGCCGGTTCGCCCGCCCGGTCCAGGTAGCCGGCGAAGCCGGCCGCGTGCTCGGCGGACAGGTCGTGGACGCCGATCCCGTCGAACTCCCAGCCGGTGCCCGCCAGGTACTGGTGGATGTAGCGGGCGATCAGGCCGGTGCCGAGGAAGCCGATCCGGCGGGGGCGGCGGCCGGCCGGGCTGAGCCGGTCGGCGGCGAGCGCCGCCGAGGCGGCGGTGCGCGCCGCGCTGATGATCGAGGATTCCAGGCAGGCGAGCGGATATCCGGTCGCGGGGTCGTTGAGGATCAGCACCGCGGAAGCGCGCGGAATCCCCGACGCCACATTTTCCGGGAAGCTGGAAATCCACTTCAGCCCGTCGACGGGCGCCGCTCCCCCGATGGAAGCCGGCAGCGCGATGATGCGCGCTGTCGGCCGGTCGGGGAAACGCAGGAAACAGGAGGGCGGATTGACGGTTCCGCCCTCCCCGTGCACCCGGTATGCGGATTCGATCAATCCCACCACTTCGGGCGCACGGCCGTCGAGGACTTCGTGCACCTGGGCGCCGGGGATGACGGCGAAGGAAGGCGCGCCGGCCGTACGTGACATCGCGGACTCCACAACTCGGCAGTTTTCTCGTCTGCGATGACGCTAGGCACGTGCCTTATCGGCGGGTTATCGATCGGCTACGGCCCCCGCCGGGGGCCGGTCCGGTCACACACTCCCGTCGGGGCCGGCCGGCACGTCTTCCCCGGGTGGTCGCCCCGGGAGTCTTCCCAGGGCGGAGCGGGCCTTCTCCTCCCAGGGCGGGGAGCCGATCCGCTCGAAGATCCCGAGCGCGCGGACCAGGTGCGTCCGGCCCTCCTCCACCCGGCCGCCGGCGGTGTGGGCCTCGCCGAGGGCGAGGCGGATCTGGCCCTCGATCATCGGGCTGCGGGTGCGCAGGGCGTGGTCGAGGGCCTCCAGGAAGGTCTGTTCGGCCGCGTCGGCCGCGCCCGCCGCCTGCCGGGTCCGGCCGAGGCCCAGCAGGGCGTAGGACAGGCCGAGCAGGTCGGACTTCTCCCGGACGATCCCGACGACCCGGTTGAACTCGGCCTCGGCCTCCTCCAGCCGGCCCAGGGCCAGCTGGGCGCTGGCGAGCTCGTGCAGGGCCAGGGCGAGGCTGCGGGCGTCGCCCTCGACGCTGGTGCACACGCGGACGGCGTCCCGGCTGAGCTCCACGGCCTGCTCCAGCTGTCCCCCGTCGCGGGCGAACTGGGCCATGAGGTTGAGGACGTACGCCTCGGAGGAGCGGTCGCCGGCCGCCCGGAACACCGGCAGGGCCTCGCCCAGCCGGCCGGTGCCGCGCCCGTACTCGCCGCGGATCCGGTCGATGAAGGCGAGGTTGCTCAGCACGAGCGCCCGCCCGAGCCCGTCCCCGGCCTCGGTGTACAGGCCGAGGGAGCGCTCCAGCCGGGCCGCGGCCTCGGGCAGCCGGCGCAGCCGCAGGTCGACGGTGCCGAGCTGCTGCTCCATGGCGGCCTGGCCGCGTACGTTGCCGGCGGCGCGGGCCGCGGCGTGGGCGTACTCGCTGCACGTCCGCCAGTCGTCCATGTAGTTCCGGGACTCGAAGAGCACCTCCATGGACATGACGAGGTCCCAGGCCAGGTCGGACATGCCCATCGCGGAGGCCTGCTCGACGACCGCGACGAGGGACAGCCGCTCGGCCTCGTACCACTCCAGGGGGGCGGCGAGCAGTTCCTCCAGCAGGACGGGGTCGATGGTGCGGCGCGGCACGTCGCTGTGGACGATGCCGTAGTCGCCGCCGTACTCGCGGCGGTGCGCCTGCTCGGCAATGGTCAGGCAGGTGCGGAAGACCCGGTCGCAGGCGGCGGCGCGGTCCTCGTCGGCCTCCTCGGCGCGGGCCAGCTCGTCCGCGTACAGGCGCATCAGGTTCTGGAAGCGGTAGCGCAGCTGTCCGGTGGCGTCGACACCGACGACCTCCAGGAACTGCGCGTCCACGAGGTGCTCTATCAGCCGTTCGGCGTCCAGGACGTCGAGGTCCGTCAGCGCGGCGCCCACCCACGCGGTGAAGTCGGGTACGCCGAGCAGACCCAGGTAGCGGTAGAGGCGGGCGGCGTCCTTGTGCAGGTACCGGTAGCTGAGCGCGAAGCTGGCCCGCACCTGGGACTCGCCCTGGCTGAGCTCGTCGAGGCGGCGGCGTTCGTCGCTGAGCCGGGCGACCAGGTGGCGTACCGACCAGTGCGGCTTGGAGGCCAGCCGGGCGGCGGCGATGCGCAGGGCGAGCGGCAGGCGGTCGCACAGGTCGACCAGGCGCCGCGCCTCCTGCGGGGCGGCGGCGATGCGGGTCTCGCCGACGATGCGCCCGAGGAGCTCGACGGCCCGTTCCTCGGGCAGCAGGCCGAGGTGGACCCGGGCCGACTGGGGCCAGGTGACGAGCTGTTCCAGCTGTTCGCGGCTGGTGACGAGGACGGTGCAGCCGCCGCTGCCCGGCAGCAGGGGCCTGATCTGCGCGAAGGTCCGGACGTTGTCGAGGACGAGCAGGACCCGGCGGTCGGCGAGCACGCTGCGGTACAGGGCGGTCAGGTCCTCCAGCCGGTTGGGGACGTCGTCGCTCTCCACCCCGAGGGAGCGCAGGAAGCGGCCCAGTATGTCGCTGGCGGTGGTCGGGGCGTGGTGCTCGTCGTAGCCGCGCAGGTCGGCGAAGAGCCGCCCGTCGGGGAACCGTTCGGCGACCCGGTGGGCCCAGCGGACGGCGAGGCCGGTCTTGCCGACTCCCGCCACACCGGTGATCAGGCCGACGGTGGGGGCGGCGCGGCCGTCCTGGCCCCGGACGTCCACCAGGGAGTCCAGGGCCGCCAGCTCCTCGTCCCGACCGGCGAACCCGGGTACGTCCGGGGGCAGTTCCGAGGGCACGATGGCACCGCGTCCGCCCGGGGTGTCACCGCCGGGGCCGCCGCCCGGGCCGCCACCGGGACCGCCACCGGGGCTGCCGCCGTCGGCGCGGGCCGCCGGGGCGGGTGCGGCCGGGGCCGGGGTG
>NZ_JACBGN010000472.1 GCF_013401435.1 Streptomyces sp. BR123 | reverse complement strand
GGCAGGGGCAGAGCGAGGGGCAGGGGCAGAGGACGAGCCGGGGACTGCGCCGGCGTCCGCCATCAGACCAGGCGGACCGGCTTCTCGGGGCGGATGCCCAGCTCGGCCAGCCAGTCGCGCAGCGGCTCCGGGTCGCCGTCCTCGACCAGGCTCAGGACGCGGGGGGCCAGGTCCGAGCGGCGCTCGCCGCCCGCCAGCAGGACCGGGCCGTCCAGCCAGTCGAGGCCCGGGGAAGCGCCGACGCAGTCCACGGCCGCGCAGCACACCAGAGCGGTCACGTGGTCGGCGAGCAGGTCCCGGCCGCTCCTGGGCGGCTGCAGCGGGAACAGGGGTACGGCGTCAGCCCCGCGGGCCACCACGGAACGGCGGCCTCCGGAACGTTCCTCCCGGGCCAGGTCACCGCTCAGCCGCCCGGCCAGGGCCTCACCGGCCCCGCCGTCGCCGCCCGCGTCCGCCAGGTAGCCGAGGACCCGGTCCAGCGTGGGCCCCGGGCCCGGCGGCACGGCGAGGGCGTCCAGCGCCTGGTGCAGCCGGGCTCCCTCCGCCCGCCACGTGCGGTCCACGACCTCCTCCGGGTACGCCGCCCAGTCCACCGGCGCCCAGTCCGGGCCCGGCTCGGCCGGGCCGCCGTGGAAGAGCCGCGCGGCGAGCAGGGAGGCCGCCTCGTCGACGGCGCCCGGCCGCTCCAGAAGGTCGCACGCGGGCCGCTCGCCGAGCCGGGAGGCGAATCCGTCGGCCATCCGGTCCCGCCGGGACAGCTCGGTCAGCGCGGAGACCACTCCGGCGTCGAGGTGCGAGGGCCACCGGCCCATCCTCCACGCCGGCAGTGCCACCCGGGTCAGCAGCCGGTCCCACCCCGCGTACGCGAGGCCGACCTGCTCCTGGGCGACGATCCGCAGCCCGTAGTCCACCCGCTGCGCGCGGTCCGAGGCGGCCGCGGCCACCCCGCGCTCCATCTCGGCGGCATCCTCCCGGCAGAGCCGCAACAGCAGCCGCGCCGGGCCTCCGATCCAGCCGAGGCCGGGGCGCCCGGCCACGTCCACGGCGGCGTCCAGCCCGCGCACGAAGCCGCGGGCATCGGCTATGTCGGGGTGTGCCGAGGGCCCCGTACCGGCGACGACCGGCGCGAGCACGGCCCGCAGCTCGGCGACCCTCATCCACCACAGGAACGGCGAGCCGATCACCAGCACGGGCGCCGCGCCCGGCTCCGCCCCGGGGCCGGCGGCCGCGCCGCGCCGCCGGTGGGCGGCATGCGTACGGTCCTCCAGCCAGCTGTCGCAGTCCGGCGTCAGGGCTATCGCGGAGGGCACCGGCACCTCCATGCGGTCCGCCAGGTCCCGCACCAGCCGGTACAGGTCGGGCGCCTCTGCCTCGGCCAGCGGCACGGTCGGCGTCACGGCGGGCCCGGCCCGCACCACCACCGCGGTGAAGATCCCGCCCAGCAGCAGCACCAGTGCGGCGACCGCGCACACGACGAGGGTCACCAGCGGCCAGGGGTCCCCGGCCAGCCGGCCCGTCAAACGGGCGGAGACCAGCACCACCGCGAGAGCGGCGGGCAGCAGGCCGACGGCCAGCGCCCTGCTGCGCACGCGCAGCACGGCCAGGGCCCGGGAGCGCGCGGACGGCGGGCTCCCTTCCAGATACGAACCGGTTCCGGACACGACCGGACCTCACCCCCTCTGCCCTGCGGCGGTTTTGCTCACTCCCCCACTGTGACACCCGCCACTGACATCGCAATGCCGGTGGGCCAAGTGCCGGAATGCTTGCGCCGCACCCTAGTTGGGGAGCGCGCGGCAGTCAGCCAGACGGTATGACGATCACCCGATGGAATGGCTTTGGCTAAAGCTGCTGCGTTCGAACGTGGCCCGATGCACTCGCACACGTGCGTGCGGGGCACTCGCACACGCACATGCGCGCGGGCCCGGTCCGCACCTGTGTGCGTACCGGGCCCGCGTCGTGACCGCGCTGCCGCTCGGCGTCCTCAGGCCGTGCCGGCCGCCTTCGCGGCGATGTCCGTGCGGTGGTGGGAGCCCTCCAGGCGGATCCGCGCGACGGCCTTGTACGCCTTCTCGCGGGCCTGCGCCAGGTCGGAGCCGGTGGCCGTCACCGACAGGACGCGGCCGCCCGCGCTGACGACCGCGCCGCCCTCGTGCCGGGTCCCGGCGTGCAGCACGTACGTGTCGGGGCCGTCCTCGGCTGCCACCTCGGCCAGGCCCTCGATCGGGTCGCCGGTGCGCGGGGTGCCGGGGTAGTTGTGGGAGGCGATGACGACCGTGACGGCCGCCTCCTCACGCCAGGCGAGCGGGGGCTGGGACTCCAGGGTGCCCTGGGCCGCGTTCAGCAGCAGGCCCGCGAGCGGGGTCCGCAGCCGGGCCAGGACGACCTGTGTCTCGGGGTCGCCGAAGCGGGCGTTGAACTCGATGACGCGCACGCCGCGCGAGGTGATCGCGAGTCCGGCGTACAGCAGGCCGGAGAAGGGGGTTCCGCGGTGGCGGAGCTCGTCCACGGTCGGCTGGAGCACGGTCTCCAGGACCTCGTCGACGAGCTTCGGGTCGGCCCACGGCAGGGGCGAGTACGCACCCATGCCGCCGGTGTTGGGCCCCTCGTCGCCGTCGAGCGCGCGCTTGAAGTCCTGCGCGGGCTGCAGCGGGAGGACGGTGGTGCCGTCGGTGATCGCGAAGAGGGAGACCTCGGGGCCGTCCAGGTACTCCTCGATGACGACGCGGTCGCAGGCCAGGGCGTGCTCGCGGGCGGCGTCCAGGTCGCCGGTGACCACGACGCCCTTGCCTGCGGCGAGGCCGTCGTCCTTGACGACGTAGGGCGCGCCGAAGGCGTCGAGGGCCGCCTCCACCTCCTCGGGGGTGGTGCACACGTAGCTGCGCGCCGTCGGGACGCCGGCCGCGGCCATCACGTCCTTCGCGAACGCCTTCGAGCCCTCCAGCTGCGCCGCTTCGGCGGAGGGGCCGAAGACGGGGATGCCGGCGGCGCGGACGGCGTCGGCGACACCGGCGACCAGCGGCGCCTCAGGGCCGATGACGACCAGGTCGGCGCCGAGCTCCGTGGCCAGGCCGGCCACGGCCGCGCCGTCGAGGGCGTCGACCGGGCGCAGCTCCGCCACCTCGGCGATGCCGGCGTTGCCGGGGGCGCAGTAGAGCGCGTTGACGTCGGGGTCGAGGGACAGAGAGCGGCACAGGGCGTGTTCGCGGGCGCCGCCGCCGATGACGAGGACCTTCACGCCATGCAGCCTAGCCCGCCGGGCGGCCGGACCTTCGTGCGGCCACCCAAACGCGGTCCCCTACTCGTTCGTGTATTCCTCCACAACGGTGGCCCCGAGCTCGCGCACGATCAGCTCGTGCCCGGTGAGGGCGCTGTCGACGAGGTCGGGGTCGTCCTCCTCCGGTACGTCGTCCTCGGGCGAGACCGGCGGGGGCGCCTGCGGTACGGGGGCCTGCGGTACGGCTGCGGGCTGCGGCGGCCGGGGCGGCTGCGGTGCGGCAGCGGGAGCCGGCTGC
>NZ_JACBGN010000471.1 GCF_013401435.1 Streptomyces sp. BR123 | reverse complement strand
GCCCAGGCCCAGCAGCACGGCCCCCGAGAGCGCCGAGGCGGCCAGCAGGGCCGCGGTCACGGCGCACCCCCGGGGCGGTCACTGCCCGGACGGCCACGTTCCGGACGGCCACGTTCGGGACGGCCGGCGTTCGGGAGGCCGTCGTCCGGGAGGGGACCGCCCCTGCGGCCGTCCCCGGGGAAGGTCCCGGGGACGGCTCCGGCCACGGTCTCGGGCAGGTGCAGCCGGGCCAGGGTCGCCGCCGTCCCCACCGGGACCCGCGCCCGGGTCGCCAGCGACACCAACAGCATGGTGAGGAAGCCCAGCGGCACCGACCAGGCCGCCGGCCACGCGAGCAGCGCGTGCGCCCAGCCCGCGGGGGCCAGCCCCGCCCGGGTCGCCAGCACCGCGCCCAGCGCCGCCCCACCGCCGGTGAGCATCCCGGCCACGGCCCCCGGCGGGGTCAGCCCCCGCCACCAGATCCCCAGCACCAGCAGCGGGCAGAACGACGAGGCCGACACCGCGAACGCCAGCCCCACCGCATCCGCCACCGGTACGTCGGCCAGCGCCGTGCTTCCCGCCAGCGGCACCAGCACCGCCACCAGCACCGCGAGGCGGAAGGCCCGTACTCCCCGCCGAGCCAGCACGTCCTGGTGCAGCACCCCGGCCACCGCCATGGTCAGCCCCGACGCCGTCGACAGGAACGCCGCGAACGCGCCCCCGGCCAGCAGCGCCCCCAGCAGATCGCCGAGCAGCCCGCCCAGCATCCGCTCGGGCAGCACCAGCACGGCCGCATCCGCGTCCCCGGTCAGGGCCAGCTCGGGCACGTAGGTCCGGCCGAGGGCCCCGTACACCGGGGGCAGCAGGTAGAAGAAGCCGAGCAGGGCGAGCACCGCCAGCGTGGTGCGGCGCGCGGCCGGCCCGTTGGGGCTCGTGTAGAACCGCACCGCCACGTGCGGCAGCCCCATCGTGCCGAGGAAGGTCGCCAGGATCAGCCCGTACGTCGCGTACAGCCCGAACGCCGGCCGGTCCCCGGCCAGGGGCTCCGACCAGCGCGGGGCCCCCGCCCCGGCTGCCGGCCGGGACTCCGGCACGGGGGTGCCGGGCGTGAACTCCAGCCGCGCGTGCGCCCGTACGAGGTGCTCCCCGGCCTGGAGCGTCAGCGGGGCCGCCGTGTGCGTCCGCCCGTCGACCTGGCCGGTGACCGTCACCGTCAGCGGCGCGTCCAGCGTGAGGCGTACGTCCTCCGCGAGGGTGACCGCGGTGCGCTCGCGGAAGACCGCCGGGGCGTCGAAGGAGGCCCGGGGCGCGCCGTCCCCGGCCCAGGCGGCCAGCAGGAAGAAGGCGGGCACCAGCAGCGCGGTGAGCTTGAGCCAGTACTGGAAGGCCTGCACGAAGGTGATGCTCCGCATGCCGCCGGCGGCCACGGCCGCGGTCACGACGCAGGCGACGACCACCCCGCCCGCCCAGTGCGGCGCCCCGGTCAGGATCTCCAGGGTCAGTCCGGCGCCCTGGAGCTGCGGCAGGAGGTAGAGCCAGCCGACCCCGACCACGAACAGCACCGCGATCCGGCGTACCGCCGGCGACTGGAGGCGGGCCTCGGCGAAGTCGGGCAGCGTGTACGCCCCCGAGCGGCGCAGCGGGGCCGCCACGAGGGCCAGCAGCACCAGGTACCCGGCGGTGTAGCCGAGCGGGTACCAGAGCATGTCGGGTCCCTGGAGCATCACCAGCCCCGCCACCCCCAGGAAGGAGGCCGCGGAGAGGTACTCCCCGCTGATCGCCGCCGCGTTGAGGCGCGGGCCCACCGTGCGCGAGGCGACGTAGAAGTCCGAGGTGGTCCGGGATATCCGCAGGCCCAGTGCACCGACCAGGACCGTCACCAGGACGACGACGGTGACCGCGGTCAGCGCGTACGTCTGGTTCACCGGGGGTCCTTCGGCCGGGGAGGGGGACGGCAGGTGACCGGAGTCTACGCAGCGCAACCGGACCGCAACAGGCGTGATCCGGCGCGTTGCGGGGCCTGCCCCCGGCCAGGCGGGAGGTCAGGGGGTCGGGTCGCGGTGCTCCGCGCAGTCCCGCAGCGCGATCTCCAGCTCCACGTACGAGTCCTCGGCGCGCCGGAACGCGAGCCGCAGCGCGGCCTCCGCCCGGGGCGGCAGCTGGAGGCGGACCCCCTCGTTCGCCGCGTACAGGACGTCGGCCCAGCGGGCGGCGGTGCTGCGCAGCCGGGCGAGGAGCACCTCTGCCTCGGCGGGACCCGCCGGCCGGGTCCGGGGCAGTCCGGTCACTGCGTCGAGCAGTGCCTGGATCTCGGCCATCGGCACCCCCTTCCGTGATGACCCGCGGTTCCACGATAGGGGCCGGCAGGGGGCTCGGGCGCGGCGCGCCGGCGGCCCTGCGACCGGCGGCACGGGTGGGGCGCCGTACGTCCCGTGCGACGCGACGAACGGCCGGACGGCGCGCCGGGCGGTCGGTGTGCCACCCGCCGACCTGCCCACCCGCCGACCTGCCCACCCGCCGACCGGCCGACCCGCCGACCGGCCGACCGGCCGACCGGCCGACCGGCCGACCGGCCGACCGGCGGGTCAGCCGGTCGCCTGGCGCATCAGCAGGTCGCGCAGCTGGCGCGCGTGCCGGCGGCTGACCTGGAGCTCGGCGGCGCCGACCCGGACGCTGGTGGCGCCGGCGTCCAGCCGGAGCTCGTCGATCCGGCGCAGCGCCACCAGGTGCCGGCGATGGATGCGGACGAACCCGCGGGCCGCCCAGCGCTCCTCCAGGGTGGACAGCGGGATGCGGACGAGGTGGCTGCCCGCGTCGGTGTGCAGGCGGGCGTAGTCGCCCTGGGCCTCGACGTAGGCGATGTCGGCGATCGCGACGAACCGGGTGACCCCGCCGAGCTCGACGGCGATCAGGTCGTGGGCCCGGTCGGCGGCCGCAGCGGGGGCCCCGGTGCCCGCGGCGGTCGCCGCAGCGGGGCGGTGCTGCGCCGGGACGGCGGGCGCAACGGCGGCCGTTCCGGCCGGGGCGGGCGGCTGCTGTGCGGCACTGCGGCCGAGGTGGTCGCAGGCCCGCCGGACGGCCTCGGCCAGCCGCTCCGGCCGGACGGGCTTGAGGACGTAGTCCACGGCCTTGAGGTCGAAGGCCTGGACGGCGAAGCCCTCGTGCGCGGTGACGAACACGATCAGCGGCGGATGCGCGAAGCCGGCCAGCAGCCTGGCGATGTCCAGGCCGGTCAGCCCGGCCATGTGGATGTCGAGGAAGACGACGTCGATGGCGTCGGCCCCGTCGGGCCCGCTCTCCAGCGCGCGGGTGATCCGGCGCAGTGCCCCGGTGGCGTCGCAGGCGCCTTCGGCGCTGACGACGCGGTCGTCGGAGCGCAGCAGGTACAGGAGTTCCTCGAGGAGGGGCTTCTCGTCGTCGACGGCCAGTACGCGCAGCATGCGACGAGAGTGTAGGGAGCGGCGCGCCGCGGCGGAACGATGCGCGGCCCGCCCGCCGGGGGAGGGGGAGCGGGGGGCCGCGCGGCTCGAAGGG
>NZ_JACBGN010000470.1 GCF_013401435.1 Streptomyces sp. BR123 | reverse complement strand
CGTCCGCCCCGGCCCCGAACCCCTCGGCCGACGCGATCCGCGAAGCCGCGAAGAAGGCCGGCGTCGACGTCCGCGAGCTGCCCCAGGACGTCAAGGACACCGCGGCCAAGCCCAAGGACGAGACGGGCAACTCCGACAAGGACGACGCCGAAAAGGACGACGAGGACAAGGCCGGGGAGACGAATGACGCGGACGGGAAGCAGCCCTTCCCGTGCCCGACCTACGACGCCAAGGCCCTGGCCGATGCCGAACTGGAGCCGGGGATCCCGCTCCTGCCGGACGAGCCCTGGTACCTGGACAGTTCGCTGCTGACCCTCTACGGCCTGGACTACAAGGGCATCGTCGAGGTGAAGACCGCGAGCGGGAAGACCAAGAAGGTCCTGAAGTTCACCGCGGACTCGCTGGACATCAAGGACCTCTACCAGACCGTCGGCAAGAGTGGGAACGTCGCCCACCTGAAGTCCCGCCCGGGCTCCACGTCCAAGATCCGCGGCGGCGAGGTGACGATGTACACGGAGAACCTCAAGGGCAACCTGTTCGGGATCATCCCGATCGAGTTCTCCCCGAACAGCCCGCCACCCCTGAACGTCCCCTTCGCGTTCTTCACGAACGTCAAGGTCGTCCAGGCCGGCCAGTTCGGCGGCACCCTCACCGTCCCGGGCCTGAAGAACTACGTGGGCCCGCCGGAGGGATAGTCCCGCGCACACATGAGGCCCGCTCCGGCAGGAAGCGGGCCTCATGTGTGCGCGGCTGAGCCGGGCGGGGCGGGGGTCAGGCGAGGTCGGGGCCGCCCAGGTGGTGGACGCGGACCATGTTGGTCGTGCCGGGGACGCCGGGCGGGGAGCCGGCCGTGATGATCATCGTGTCGCCGGCGTTGTAGCGGCCGAGCTTGACCATCTCGGAGTCCACCAGGTCGACCATGGCGTCGGTGTTGTCCACGTGCGGGACGACGTGGGACTCCACGCCCCAGCTCAGGGTGAGCTGGTTGCGGGTGTTGACGTCGGTCGTGAACGCCACGATCGGCTGCACGGCGCGGTAGCGCGAGAGTCGGCGGGCGGTGTCGCCGGACTGCGTGAAGGCGACCAGGGCCTTGCCGTCGAGGAAGTCCGCGATCTCGCAGGCGGCACGGGCGACCGAGCCGCCCTGGGTGCGCGGCTTCTTGCCCGGGACCAGCGGCTGCAGGCCCTTGGACAGCAGCTCCTCCTCGGCCGCGGCGACGATCTTCGACATCGTCTTCACGGCCTCGATCGGGTACGCGCCCACCGAGGACTCGGCCGACAGCATGACCGCGTCGGCGCCGTCGAGGATGGCGTTGGCGACGTCGGAGGCCTCCGCGCGGGTCGGGCGGGAGTTGGTGATCATCGACTCCATCATCTGGGTCGCGACGATCACCGGCTTGGCGTTGCGGCGGCACATCTCGATGAGCCGCTTCTGGACCATCGGGACCTTTTCGAGCGGGTACTCGACGGCCAGGTCGCCGCGGGCCACCATGACCGCGTCGAAGGCGGCGACCACGGCCTCCATGTTCTCGACGGCCTGCGGCTTCTCGACCTTGGCGATGACGGGGACCCGGCGGCCCTCCTCGTCCATGACCCGGTGGACGTCCTTGACGTCGTTGGCGTCGCGGACGAAGGACAGGGCGACCATGTCGCAGCCCATCCGCAGGGCGAAGCGGAGGTCGTCGACGTCCTTCTCGGACAGGGCCGGGACGTTCACGGCGGCGCCCGGCAGGTTGATGCCCTTGTGGTCGGAGATGACCCCGCCCTCGATGACGATGGTCTTGACCCGCGGGCCCTCGACCTCGGTCACCCGCAGCTCGACGTTGCCGTCGTTGATCAGGACCTGGTCGCCCTTGGCCACGTCGCCCGGCAGGCCCTTGTACGTGGTGCCGCAGACGGACTTGTCACCCGGGACGTCCTCGGTGGTGATGGTGAACTCGTCACCGCGCACCAGCTCGACGGGGCCCTCGGCGAAGGTCTCCAGACGGATCTTCGGACCCTGGAGGTCGGCGAGGACGCCGACCGCGCGCCCGGTGTCCGCGGAGACCTGCCGGACGCGGTCGTACCGCTCCTGGTGTTCTGCCTGGGAACCGTGGCTGAAATTGAATCGGGCCACGTTCATGCCTGCCTCGATGAGCGCTTTCAGCTGCTCATACGAGTCGACGGCGGGGCCCAGCGTGCAGACGATTTTGGAACGGCGCATGGACGGATCCTATCGGTTTGTTTCGCAGCGGAATATTCCGTCTGGCGGAAAGTCCAAGTGACTACTGGGTAACCAGCGCATACGCCTGGGTGGCGATCTCCAGCTCCTCGTCGGTCGGGACCACGGCCACGGCCACCCGCGCGTGGGCCGGGGAGACGAGCCGCGGCCCGGCCGAGCGCACGGCATTGGCCGCCGGATCCAGCACGAGCCCCAGCTCCGCCAGGCCCTCGACCGCGGCCTCGCGCACCTGGGGGGCGTTCTCGCCCACGCCGGCCGTGAACGCCACCGCGTCCACCCGGCCCAGCACCGCCACGTAGGCGCCGATGTACTTCTTCAGCCGGTGCACGTATGCCGCGAAGGCGAGCCGCGCCGACTCGTCGCCCTCGCCCGCACGCCGCAGCACCTCGCGCATGTCGTTGTCGCCGCACAGGCCCAGAAGACCGCTCTTCTTGTTCAGGAGCGAGTCGATCTCGTCCACCGAGAGGCCGCCCACCCGCGCCAGGTGGAAGACCACCGCCGGATCCAGGTCGCCCGAACGGGTGCCCATGACCAGGCCCTCCAGCGGGGTCAGGCCCATCGAGGTCTCCACGCACACCCCGCCCCGGACCGCCGAGGCCGAGGCCCCGTTGCCCAGGTGCAGCACGATCACGTTCACGTCCTCCACTGGCCGGCCCAGCAGCGCGGCCGCGGCCCGGGAGACGTACGCGTGCGAGGTGCCGTGGAAGCCGTACCGCCGGATCGCGTACTTCTCCGCCGTCGCGGCGTCGATCGCGTACCGGGCGACGTGCTCCGGCATCGTCGCGTGGAAGGCCGTGTCGAAGACCGCCACCTGCGGGAGGTCCCCGCGCAGCGCCCGCGCCACCTCGATGCCGGTCACGTTCGCCGGGTTGTGCAGCGGCGCCAGCGGGATCAGGCTGCGGATTTCCGCCAGCACCTCGTCGTCGATCACCGTCGGGGCGGTGAACCGGGTCCCGCCGTGCACCACCCGGTGCCCGACGGCGGCCAGTTCGGGGGAGTCCAGGCCCATCCCGTCGGCGGCGAGCTCCTCCGCGACCGCAGCCAGGGCCGCCTCGTGGTCGGCGATCGCGCCCACCCGCTCCCGCTTGCCGCCCGCGGCGCCCGGGCCGGCCAGCGGCTCGTGGACGATCCGGGAGGTCTGCTCGCCGATGCGTTCCACCAGGCCGACGGCCAGGCGGGAGGAGTCCGCCATGTCCAGCAGCTGGTACTTCACCGACGAGGAGCCGGAGTTGAGGACGAGGACGCGCGATGCGGTGGTCACGGTGGAGGTCTTTCCTTGGAGGTGAGGAGAGGGGAGGGGAGGACAGGGG
>NZ_JACBGN010000046.1 GCF_013401435.1 Streptomyces sp. BR123 | reverse complement strand
CGGCGGGGGCCGGGCCGGCGGGGGCCGCTTCGAGTACGGTCACCCCTGGCCACCGCTGCGGGCGCGGCGGCTGATCCAGGTCCGCTCCAGGTTGGCGATCAGGTCCGGGCTGTACAGCCGGCGGGACTGTTCGAGGGCGTAGGCGGCCATGTAGCGGCGGAAGAGGTCCAGCGGCTCCTCGCCGAGGGCCATCATGCGGCGGTTGGCGGCGACGGCGGGGTTGTCGAGGTGCTGGGCGGCCCGCTCGACGGCGGCGTCCATGGCGCCGGCCGGGGCGGTCTCGTCGACGAGCAGTGCCGCGTCGGGGTCGCCGGCGCGCAGCCGGTGGCCCCACAGGACGATCCGGCGGGCGGGCCGGCTTCCGGTCAGTGCGGTGAGCCGCAGGTTGGCGACGCCGGGGACGAGCCCCTCCTCCATGGCGGGCAGGCTGAACCACGAGTCGTCGGCGGCGACCACCCGGTCGAGCGTGGGCAGGATCTGCATGCCGCCGCCGATCGCGAAGGAGTCGACGGCGCCCACCCACGGCTTGTCGGCCTGCGGCCACCAGCGCTCGCCGCCCGCCTCGCCGTCCAGGCACAGGCCGCGGGCGAACTTGGCGATGTAGCCGATCTCGCGGCGCAGGAAGAAGCCGAGGAGGGAGATCTCGCCGTGGTAGAGGTGGGTGAGGTTGATGCCGGCGCTGAACACCCGTCGGCCGCGGTAGGCGGGGTGCGACATCGGCGCGCCGCGCAGGACGCCGACCCGGCTCGCCTCGTCGAGCAGCACCAGGTCGGTGCCGGTCTCCAGGGCGGCGACGGCGGCGTCGTCCTCGGCGTTGAGGTACGCGTCGTTGCACAGCTCCAGGTGGGCGATGCCGTCGCGGCGGGTGAGGGTGGCGAGCTTCAGGTCGGCCCGGCCCGTGCGGCGGTACTCGGGGAGCGCGGCGAGGGCGTCGGGGGTGGGCCGCAGCATGCTGCACAGCAGGTGGGAGCCGGCGCGGGGGGAGTCGAGGACGGCGTGGAAGAAGATGCCGAGGTCGATCTCCCAGCCTTCCTTGTCGCGCTGGGCGAGCCGGGCGTCGGCGGCCAGCAGGTCGCGGCCGGGCACCAGCCCGGGGTAGCGGTCGGCGGCCAGCTCGGCGAGCCGGTCCAGGCGGGGGTGGCGGGTGTGGCCGTCCGTCAGCTCGGTGTAGACGTGCTCGGCGTGGCGGGCGAGGAAGTCCCGGCGCAGGGTGCGGGCGCGCCGGTGGAGGGTGTCGGCGGCGCGCTGCTGCTGCTCGGTCCGATCGAGCCGGGGCGGCAGTTCGGTGATACGGGCGGTGAGCGTGCGCAGCAGGCCGGTGGCCGTGTCGCGGTCGGTGGCGAAGTCGCCGGTCAGGAGGGTGTCGTCGGCGTACGGGGTGTGCGGGACGGCGGTCGTACCGGGCACGGCGCCGGCGATGAGGGCGGAAGGCAAGGGGGTCTCCGTTCGGGTCGGTGGGGCGGGGCTCATCGGGGCGTCGCGGCCGTCGGCCGGGGCGTCCGGGCGGCCAGGGTGCGGCCGATCACGGCGAGGGCGTCGGGCCGGGCGAGTCCGGCGTGGTCGGTGTCCAGGCGGTGCTCCTCGATGAGGCCGCCGATGTGCGGCTGCCACAGGCCGGCCGTCAGCGTCGGGTCGGTCCGGTTCCGGGTGGCCGCGAAGAACTCCAGGTCGCCGCCGAAGCGGCCGGGCACGAAGCCCTCCAGGAGGCGGGTGTTGTTGAGGAAGACGGCGACCATCCTGGTGACGGCCTCCTCGTCCAGGCCGGCGAGGGCGCTGCCGGACTCGCGCAGCAGTGCCATGACCTCCGGGCGGCTGAGCGGCCCGTCGCCGAGTGCGGTCCGGTCGACCTGGGCGGCGTTCAGCAGGATGGCCATGACCTCCTGTTCGCCGACCTGGTGCTCGCCGGAGCCGTAGGAGCCGGGGTAACCGTCGAGGACGGCGAGCAGGGTCACCTCGGCGCCCTCCGCTTCGAGCCGCGAGGCGACGGCGTGCGCGAGGAGTCCGCCGAAGGACCAGCCGAGGAGCTGGTAGGGGCCGTTCGGGGTGGTCTTGCGGATCTGCTCCGCATAGTCCTGCGCCATCTCGTCCAGGGTCGACGGGAGCGGTTCGTCCTGCGCCAGTCCCCTGGCCTGGACGGCGTACACGGGCTGGTCGCGGTCGAGGTGGCGCAGCAGGCCGGAGTAGATCCAGCCGAATCCGCCGGCGGGGTGCAGGCAGAACAGCGGCGGCCGGGTGCCCTCGGCCCGCAGGGGCAGGATGACTCCCAACGGGTCGGCCGTGGTCTGCGGGCCGTCGACGCGGGCTGCCAGGGCCGCCACGGTCGGGGCCTCGAACAGGGTGCGTACGGTCAGCTCGGTGCCGAGGACGGTGTTGATGCGGCCCATCAGCCGGGTCGCCAGCATGGAGTGGCCGCCCAGTTCGAAGAAGCCGTCGTCGATGCCGACCCGTTCGAGGCCGAGCACCTCCGCGAAGAGGCCGCAGAGCAGTTCCTCGCGGGGGTCGCGGGGCAGGCGCCCGGTGCCGGGGCCGGCCCACTGCGGTGCGGGCAGGGCGTCCCGGTCGAGCTTCCCGTTGGGGGTCAGCGGGAGCGCGTCCAGCACGACGAACGCGGACGGGACCATGTAGTCGGGCAGCCTGGCCTCCAGGTCCGCGCGGAGCCGGGCCGGGTCGGGCGCGGCGGCGGGGTCGGCGGGCAGGACGTACGCCACCAGGGCGGTGCTGCCGGAGCGGTCGTCGCGGGTGACGACGGCCGCCCGGGCGACCTCCGGGTCCAGCGCGAGGGCGCTCTCCACCTCGCCGGGCTCGATCCGGAAACCGCGGATCTTCACCTGGTCGTCGGAGCGGCCGAGGAACTCGATCACGCCGTCGGCGGTGCGGCGCGCCAGGTCGCCGGTGCGGTACATCCGGGAGCCCGTGTCGTCGAAGCGGTGGGCGAACGGGTCGGCGACGAACCGCTCCGCGGTGCGTCCGGGCTGTGCCCAGTAGCCGCGGGCGAGGCCGGCGCCGGCGATGTACAGCTCGCCGGGGACACCGGGGGGCACGGGCTGGAGCCGCGCGTCCAGGACGTAGGCGCGGGTGTTGTCCAGCGGGCGGCCGATCGGCACGAGATCCGGGACCTGGCCTGCGTCGGTGAACGCGTGCCAGGTGCAGCCGAGGGTGGTCTCGGTCGGTCCGTAGAGGACCTTGACCACGGTGCCCGGGCAGTGCTGCAGGACGCGGCGCACGGCGGTCGGCGGTACGACGTCGCCGCCGGTCCACACCTGGGGCACGCCGGCGAAAACGTCCGGCGCCTCGTCGGCGACGACCCCGAAGAGGCCGGCCGTCAGGAGCAGCGCGGTGACGCCCTCGGCGGCCACGACGCGGCGCAGCACGGCCGCGTCCAGGTTGCCGGGCGGGGCGACGACGATCCGGCCGCCGGACAGCAGCGGGCTCCACAGCTCGTAGGTGGAGATGTCGAACGCGTACGGGGAGTGCATCAGGACCCGCGCGTCCGGGCCGGGCTCCCAGCAGCGGTCCAGCGCGAGGTCGACGGCGTCGCCGTGGGTGATGCCGATGCCCTTGGGGACGCCGGTGGAGCCGGAGGTGAACATCACGTAGGCGAGCCGGTCGGGGGCGGCGGCGACGGCGGGGTCGTGGCCGGGCCAGGCGCCGGCGGTGTCGGCGGTCTGCGCGGTCTGCGCGGTCTGCGCATCGACGACCAGGCTGCGGGTGCCCGGTTCGGGCAGGCGGTCCAGCGAGGCGCGGTCGGTGAGCAGCAGGGGGGCGCCGGTCTGGGCGATCACCTGGCGCATCCGCTCGGCGGGGTGTCCGGTGTGCAGGGGGACGTAGACGCCGCCGGCCTTGAGCACGGCGAGGGTGGAGACCACCAGGTCGGCGGAGCGTTCCTGGAGGACCGCCACCGGGGTCTCCGGGCGGACGCCCTCGGCGATCAGCCGGTGCGCGAGCCGGTTGGCCCGGGTGTCGAGTTCGCGGTACGTCAGCCGCTCGGGGCCGGCGGCCACGGCGACGGCGTCCGGGGTGCGGGCGGCCTGCTCGGCGAAGAGGCCGGTCAGGGTGGCCGCGGGCCGTGCCGGCCGGTGGGCGGTGGCGTTCCAGCCGGTCACGGCGCGCTCGTGCTCGGCGTCGTCGAGGATCGGCAGGAGGCCGATCGGCCGGTCCGGTTCGGCCGCGGCGTGCGCCAGCAGCCGCACCAGGCGGTCGGCGAGTGCCTCGGCGGTGGCCGGGTCGAACAGGTCGGTGCGGTACTCCAGCATGGCGTCGATGCCGCCGGGGGTGCCGTCCTCGGCGTGCCGTTCGACCAGGTTGAAGGTGAGGTCGAACTTGGCGGCGCCGAGGTCGACCATCTCGGGGCGGACGGTCACGCCGGGGAGCGACAGGCCGCCCTCCGGGGTGTTCTGGAGCGCGAGGAGGACCTGGAACAGGGGGTGGTGGGCGAGCGACCGCTCCGGGCGGACGGCCTCCACGAGCCGTTCGAAGGGCAGGTCCTGGTGCGCGTAGGCGGCCAGGGCCGTCTCGCGGGCGCGGCCGAGCAGGTCGCGGAAGGTCGGGTCGCCGGAGGTGTCGGTGCGCAGGACCAGGGTGTTGATGAACAGTCCGACGAGGTCGTCGAGCGCGTCGTCGGTGCGGCCGGCGACCGGGGTGCCGATCGGGATGTCGGTGCCGGCGCCGACCCGGGTGAGCAGGGCGGCGAGGCCGGCCTGGAGCACCATGAACAGGCTCGCGCCGTTCTCCCGGGCCAGGGCCAGCAGGTCCCGGTGGAGATCGGCGGGAAGGGTCCGCAGGATGGCCTCGCCCTGGTTGCCGGCGACGGCCGGGCGGGGCCGGTCGGCGGGCAGGTCGAGCTGTTCCGGCAGCCCGGCCAGGGCCTGCTGCCAGTGGGCGCGCTGGCGGTTCAGCAGGCTGTCGGGGGCGTCCTCGTCGCCGAGCAGCTCGCGCTGCCACAGCGCGTAGTCCGCGTACTGGAGGGCGAGCGGCTCCCAGTCGGGAGCGCCGCCGTCCAGCCGGGCCCGGTAGGCGCGGGTCAGGTCGCGGCCCAGCGGGGCGAGCGACCAGCCGTCGCCGGCGATGTGGTGCAGCAGCAGGAGCAGCACGTGCTCCTCCGGTGCGAGGGTGAACAGGGTGGCGCGCAGCGGCAGTTCCCGGGTGAGGTCGAAGCCGTACCGTGCCGCGGCGGCGAGGTCGCCGGGGAGGTCCTGCGGGGTGGTGGCCCGTACCGCGAGGGCGGGGCGGGCGTCGTCCCCGGTGAGGACCCGCTGGTAGGGCGTGCCGTCGTGGTCGGGGAAGACGGTGCGCAGGCTCTCGTGCCGGGCGGTGACGTCGGCGAGGGCGGCGCCGAGGGCGGCCTCGTCGAGCGGGCCGGTGAGCCGGACCGCGACCGGGAGGTTGTAGCTGGGGTCGGGGCCGCCGAGCCGGTTGAGGAACCACAGCCGGTTCTGTCCGAAGGACAGCGGGACGTGTTCGGGGCGGTCGGCGGCGCGCGGGGCGGGGCGCCGGCCGCGGTCGTCCCGCTGGAGGATGTCGGCGAGGGCGGCGACGGTGGGTGCCTCGAACAGGTCGCGGACGGCGATCTCGGCTCCGAGGACGGTACGGATCCGGCTGGTCAGCCTGGTCGCGAGCAACGAGTGCCCGCCCAGGTCGAAGAAGTCCTCGTGGATCCCCACCTTCGCCAGGCCCAGCACCTCCGCGAACAACGACGCCAGGATCTCCTGCTGCGGCGTGCGCGGCACACCCCGGCCGTCCGCCGACCGGCCCGGCGCCGGCAGCGCCGCCCGGTCCAGCTTCCCGTTCGGCGTCAGCGGCAACGCCTCCAACACCACGAACGACGACGGCACCATGAACGCCGGCAACACCCGCCCCAACGCCTCACGCAGCACACCCGGATCCGGCACCGCACCCGCCGCCGCGACCAGATACGCCACCAGCCGCCGCTCCCCCGGCCGGTCCTCCCGCGCCAGCACCGCGGCCCGGGCCACACCCGGCTGCCCCGCCAGCACGCTCTCCACCTCACCCGGCTCGATCCGGAACCCCCGGATCTTCACCTGGTGATCCGCACGACCGGCGAACTCCAGCACACCCGACGCGTTCCACCGCGCCAGGTCACCCGTGCGGTACATCCGCGTACCCGGCCCGCCGAACGGATCGGCGACGAACCGCTCCGCCGTCAGACCCGGACGGTTCAGGTAACCGCGCGCGACACCCGCACCCGCCAGGTACAGCTCACCCACCACACCCGGCGGCACCGGACGCAGGAACCCGTCCAGCACGTACAACCGCGCATTGTCCACCGGACCGCCGATCGGCACCGGCTCCGGCCACCCACCCGGATCGGCCGGGAGGGTGTGGGTGGTGACGGCGTGGGTCTCGGCCGGTCCGTAGACGTTGTGCAGGCGCCGGCCGGGGAGCGTCCGGTACAGCTCACGGACCTGCTCGCCGGCGGTGAGGGCCTCGCCGCCCTGGAGGATGTCGGTGAGGTCGGGCAGGGTGCTGCCGCGGCGGGCGGCGGCGTCGGCGAGCGCCTCGATCACCAGGTTGGGTGCGAACAGTTCGTTGACGCGGTGCTCCTCCAGCCAGGCGGCGAGCGCGTCGGCGTCGCGGCGGACGGCGTCCGTCGGGACGACCAGGGTCTTGCCCATGACCAGCGGCGAGAGGATCTCCTGGACCGAGAAGTCGAAGCCGATGGCGGTGTACTGGGCGGTGCGCACGCCCGGTCCGCCCGGGAAGCGGGCGGTGTGCCAGGTGAGCAGGTTGGCCAGGCCCGCGTGCGGCATGACGACGGCCTTGGGGCGGCCGGTGGAGCCGGAGGTGTAGATGACGTACGCGGGGTGGGCCGGGGTCAGCGGCGCCGTCCGCTCGGCGTCGGTCAGGTTGCCGTCGGCCGGGTCACCGCCGGACGTGCGGCCGTCGGACGGGCCGCTGCCGTCGGACGGGTCGAGGCGGTCCAGCCCGTCGGGCAGGCCGTCGCAGGCTCCGGGCACGGTGACGACGCACACCGGTTCCGCGTCGCCCAGCATCTGGGTGATCCGCGCGGCCGGGTACTCGGTGTCCACGGGCAGGTAGGCGGCGCCGGTCTTGAGGACGGCGAGCAGCGCGACGACCAGGTCGACGGAGCGGGGCAGGGCCAGGGCGACGATCTGCTCCGGTCCGGCGCCGCGGGCGACCAGGCGGCGGGCCAGGCGGTTGGCGCGGGCGTTCAGCTCGGCGTAGGTCAGCCGATCACCCTCGTGCACCAGTGCCACATCATCCGGCGTATGCGCCACCTGACGCTCAAGCAGCGCCGGTATGCACTCATCGCTCTGTGCTCCGTTCGTCGTGTTCCAGTCCGCCAGCAGGCGGTGCCGCTCGGCCGGGTCGAGGATGTCGATGCCGCTCAGCGGGCGGTCCGGGTCGGCGGTGACCTGCTCCAGCAGGTGCAGCAGGCGCCGGGTGACGGCCTCGGCGGTGGACCGCTCGAAGAGGTCGGTGCTGAATTCGAGGGCCGCGTCGATCCCGGCGGGGCCGCCGTCGGCGCCGCGGTGCTCGACCATGCTCAGGTGGAGGTCGAACTTGGCGATGCCGACGCCGACCGGTGCCGGCGTCGCGCGCAGTCCGGGCAGGTCGAGTTGGGCCTCGCCGTCGCTGAGGAAGGCCAGCATGACCTGGAACAGCGGGTGGCGGGCGAGGGAGCGCTCCGGGCGGAGCCGTTCGACGAGCTTCTCGAAGGGCAGGTCCTGGTGCGCGTAGGCGGCCAGGTCGCCCTCCCGGACCCGTGCCACGAGTTCGCGGAAGGTCGGGTCGCCGGAGGTGTCGGTGCGCAGGACGAGGGTGTTGACGAAGAACCCGACCAGGTCGTCGAGGGCCTCGTCGGTGCGGCCGGCGATGGGGCTGCCGATCGGGATGTCGGTGCCCGCGCCGTGCTTGGTGAGCAGTTCGGCGAAGGCGGCCTGGAGCACCATGAACAGGCTGGCCCGGGTGTCGGCGGCCAGGGCGAGCAGCCGCCGGTGCAGTGCGGTGGGCACCGTGAAGGGGACCTGGTCGCCGCGGTAGCTGATCACGGCCGGGCGCGGGTGGTCCAGCGGGAGTTCCAGCATCTCCGGCAGGTCGGCGAGTGCGCCGGTCCAGTGGTCGAGCTGGCGGGCGTACCGGCTGTCCGGGTCGTTCTCGTCGCCGAGCAGGTCGCGCTGCCACAGGGTGTAGTCCGCGTACTGGACGGGCAGCGGCGCGTGGTCCGGGGCGCGGCCCTCGACGCGGGCCGCGTAGGCCGTGGACAGGTCGCGGGCGAGGGGCCGCCACGACCAGCCGTCGCCGGCGATGTGGTGCAGCACCAGCAGCAGGACGTGCTCGTCCGGTGACAGCCGGTACAGCGTGGCGCGCAGCGGGAGTTCGGTGGCGAGGTCGAAGCCGAGGCCGGCCTCGGCGGCCATCAGCGCGTCCGCGTCGGCCTCGGTGGTGTCCACCGTGCGCAGGGCGGGGCGGGCCTCGCCGGGCGGGAGGACCATCTGGTGCGGTACGCCGTCGGTCTCCGGGTAGAGCGTGCGCAGGGTCTCGTGGCGGGCGGTCACGTCGGCGAGCGCCTCGGCCAGCGCGGCGGCGTCGAGCCCGCCGGTCAGTCGCAGGCTCATCGGGATGTTGTAGGTCGCTCCCGGGCCTTCCAGGCGGTGCAGGAACCACAGCCGGTACTGGGCGAAGGACAGCGGCAGCGGGCCGGTCCGCTCCACGGGGCGCAGCGGCGGGCGGACGCCCTGGGCGTTGCCGAGCAGGGTGGCGAGGGCGGCGACGGTCGGCGCCTCGAAGAGGTCGCGGACGGCCAGTTCGGTGCCGAGGACGGCGCGGATCCGGCTGAGCAGCCGGGTGGCGAGCAGCGAGTGGCCGCCGAGTGCGAAGAAGTCCCGGTCGACACCCACCTTGGGCAGGCCGAGGACTTCGGCGAACAGGGAGCTGAGGATCTCCTCGCGCTGGTTGCGGGGGGCCTGACCGGCGGCGTCGGCGTCCCAGTCGGGGGCGGGCAGCGCGGCGCGGTCGAGCTTGCCGTTGGGGGTGAGCGGCAGGTCCTCGAGGACGACGAACGCGGCGGGGACCATGTGTGCGGGGAGCATCCGCTCGGCGTGGGCCCGGACCTCGGCGGCCAGTTCGCCGCCGCTGTGGGCCCGGCCGGGGTCGTTGGCCAGGGTGGCGAGCGGGGTGCCGGCCGGGGCGGTCGGGCGGTACGGTGCGGCGTCCTCGCCCGTCTGAAGCAGCTCCGGCAGTGTGAACACCACGTCGAGGGCGCCGTCGCGGCCCGCGGACCAGGTGACGGCGGTGCGGTAGCCGAGCCGTTCGCCGAGGGCGTGGAAGTCCTCCGGGTCGGGGAGGCCGGCGGGGGCCGGCTCGTCCAGCCGGGCGAGGGCGGCGGCGGCGCCGTCGTCCTGCAGGGCCAGTCGGGCGCGGTTCTCCTGGGCGAGGCGGAGGTTGGGGACGTCGGTGATGCGCAGGCGCGCGGGCCGGCGCTGCTCCAGCAGCGCGGCGAGGGCGTTCGGGCCGGTGCGGTCGGCGTCCCAGCCGAGCGTCTCCTCTCCGCCCGCGGGGGCGGCAGGGGTGCCGGTGCGGAGCACCACGTCGTAGCGGTGGCGGCTCATCTCGTTGTGGTGGCGGCCGCGGCGGACCTCCAGCCCGATACCGGTGACGGCGGGCGCGGCAGCGGCGAACACGGTGAAGAAGTCGGGGTCGAGCAGCAGCTCCGGCTCGCCGGCGGTGCTCTGGGCGACGGCCCGGCGGACGGCGCCGTCGTCGGCGAAGGCTCCGGCCCGGCGCAGTTCGACGGCGGTGCGGAAGGTGTCCAGCAGCCGGTGGTTGCGGACGTCGCCGACGTAGACCGAGCCGCCGGGGGCGAGGAGGTCCAGGACGCCGGTGAGGACGTCCGCCAGGTAGTCGGCGTTGGGGAAGTACTGCACGACGGAGTTGAGCACGACGGTGTCGAAGAACCCGCGGGGCAGGCCGTCGAGGACGTGTGCGGGCTGGGCCCGCAGTTCGACCTTCCCGGCGAGTTCGGGCATGCGGTCGGCCTGGCCGCGCAGGCGGGCCACCACGGCCGGGGAGATGTCGGTGCCCCAGTACGCCTCGCACTCGCCGGCCAGCGGGGCGAGGATCAGGCCCGAGCCGCAGCCGATCTCCAGGATCCGGCGCGGGCGCAGGGCGCGGATGCGTTCCACGCTGGCGCCCCGCCAGTCGTCCATCTCCTCGGCGGGGATGGCGGTGCCGGTGTAGCTGCTGTTCCAGCCGGCGAAGTCGTCGCCGAAGGTGCCGGTCAGCTCGCCGTAGTGCTCGTCGTAGGTCTCCTGCCAGCTGTCGAGCTGGCTCTGCTCGCGGCCGGGGTCGCGGCCGTCGGCGGGGGCGCCGGCCTCGGCGGGCACCAGGTAGGCGACCAGGCGGCGGTCGTCCTCGTGCCGGGCGGCGATGACGGCGGCGCGTTCGACCGCCGGGTGGGCGGCGAGCGCGGCCTCGACCTCGCCGGGCTCGATGCGGAACCCGCGGATCTTCACCTGGTGGTCCGTGCGGCCGGCGAACTCCAGCTCGCCGTCGGCACGCCGGCGCGCCAGGTCGCCGGTGCGGTACATGCGGGTGCCGGGCGCGCCGAACGGGTCGGCCACGAACCGCTCCGCGGTCAGGCCGGGCCGGTTGCGGTAGCCGCGGGCCAGGCCGCCGCCGGCCAGGTACAGCTCGCCGACCACGCCGGGCGGTACCGGCTGGAGCAGCGCGTCGAGGACGTAGACGCGGGCGTTGGGGACGGGCCGGCCGATCGGGGGCACGACGGCGCCGGCGAGGGGGGCGCTGATGGTGGTGCAGACGGCGGCCTCGGTGGGCCCGTAGGCGTTGGTCATGCGGCGGCCTGCGGACCAGCGTCCGACCTGGTCGGGGGAGGTCGCCTCGCCGGCGACGACGAGGTCCGCGCCGGGCGGCAGGGCGCCGTCGGCGAGGACCGCGAGGGCGGTCGGCGGGAGGGTGAGGAAGGTGGTGCCGGTCCGGGCCACGAGCTCGGCCAGGGCGGGGCCGGGCCGGAGCTGCTCGGCCGGTGCGACCACGAGGGCGGCGCCGGACAGCAGGGCGAGGGTGATCTCCCACAGGGCGGCGTCGAAGCTGATCGACGCGAACTGCAGGACCCTGCTGCCGGGACCGAGGCCGAACTCGTCGATCAGCGGGACGAGGACGGACGCCACGCTGCGGTGGGGCACGGGCACGCCCTTGGGCAGGCCGGTGGAGCCCGAGGTGTAGATGACGTAGGCAGGGTGCAGCGGGTGCAGCGGTGCCGTGCGCTCGGCATCGGTGAGGTCGTGGCCGGGGACGCCGTCCAGGCTGACCTGGTCGACGAGCAGCTGCGGCACGCCGCCGGGCAGGCCGGCCGCGACGGAGGTGTCGGTGAGGACGAGCGCGGGGGCGCCGTCCTGGAGCAGGTAGGCGATCCGCTCGGCCGGGTAGGCGGGGTCGACCGGCAGGTAGGCGGCGCCGGTCTTCAGCACGGCGAGGACGGAGACGATCAGGTCGGCGGAGCGGGGCAGCGACAGGGCCACCACCTGCTCCGGGCCGATGCCCCGCGCGGCCATCAGCCGGGCGAGCCGGTTGGCCCGGGTGTTCAGGTCGCCGTAGCCGGTCTCCGTGCCCTCCCAGACGAGGGCGACGGCGTCGGGGTGCTCGGCGGCGCGGGCCTGGAACAGCTCCGGCCAGGTGGCGTCCGCGCCGGGGCGGGAGGTGTCGTTCCAGGTGTGGAGGATCCGGTGGCGCTCGGCCGGGTCGAGGACGCCCACCCGGCCGATCGGCTGGTCGGGGTCGGCGGCGACCGACTCCAGCAGGGCGACGAGCCTGGCCCCGAGGGCTTCCACCGTGGCCTGCTCGAACAGGTCGGTGCTGAACTCCCAGTCGCCGCGCAGCGATCGGCGGCCGTCGGCGTGCCGTTCCTCGGCCACGGCCAGCGCCAGGTCGAACTTGGCGAATCCGACGCGGACCGGCTCGTGGACGACGTCGAGGCCGGCCAGTACGGGCTGTGCCGCGGGCATGCTCTGGAAGGCCAGCAGCACCTGGAACAGCGGGTTGCGGGCGAGCGAGCGCTGAGGGTTGAGGGTCTCGACGAGCTTCTCGAAGGGCAGGTCCTGGTGCGCGTAGGCGGCCAGGTCGGTGGCGCGGGTCCGTGCCACGAGTTCGCGGAAGGTCGGGTCGCCGGAGGTGTCGGTGCGCAGGACGAGGGTGTTGACGAAGAACCCGACCAGGTCGTCGAGGGCTTCGTCGGTGCGGCCGGCGATGGGGCTGCCGATCGGGATGTCGGTGCCCGCGCCGTGCTTGGTGAGCAGGGTGGCGAACGCGGCGTGCAGGACCATGAACAGGCTGGCGTCGCAGGACCTGGCCAGGGCGGTGAGGCGCTCGTGCAGCTCGGGCCCGAGGTGGAACGGGACGGTGCGGCCGTGGTGGCCGGCGGCTGCCGGGCGGCTGTGGTCGGTGGGGAGTTCCAGCTGCTCGGGGGCGCCGGCCAGGGACCGGGCCCAGTGGTCGAGCTGGCGGGCGCCGAGGCTGTCGGGGTCGTCCGGCGAGCCGAGCATCTCCTGCTGCCAGAGGGTGTAGTCGGCGTACTGGACCGGGAGGGGCTCCCAGTCGGGGGCGGCGCCGTTGCGGCGTGCGGCGTAGGCGCGGGTCAGATCGCGGGTGAGGGGGGCGAGCGACCAGCCGTCGCCGGCGATGTGGTGCAGCAGCAGGAGCAGCACGTGCTCGTCCGGTGCGAGGGTGAACAGCGTGGCGCGCAGCGGCGTTTCGGCGGTGACGTCGAACTCGTGGCGGGCGGCCTCGGCCAGCAGGTCGGCGAGCCCGGCCTCGTCGGCGGGCACGACGTCGATCCCGGGCTCGGCCAGGTGGGGTGCGAGGACGTGCTGGTACGGCCGGCCGTCCTGGCTCGGGTAGACGGTGCGCAGGCTTTCGTGGCGGTGCGCCAGGTCGGCGAGGGCCTGCTGCAGTGCCGGCCGGTCCAGCTCGCCGCGCAGGCGCAGGGCGAGCGGGATGTTGTAGGTGGAGTTGGGCCCTTCCAGGCGGTCCAGGAACCACAGGCGCCGCTGGGCGAAGGACAGCGGGACGTGTTCGGGGCGGTCGGCGGCGCGCAGGGCGGGGCGGACCTCGCGGGCCTCGTCGAGGGTCTCGGCGAGGGCGGCGACGGTGGGTGCCTCGAACAGGTCGCGGACGGCGATCTCGGCTCCGAGGACGGTACGGATCCGGCTGGTCAGCCTGGTCGCGAGCAGCGAGTGCCCGCCCAGGTCGAAGAAGTCCTCGTGGATCCCCACCTTCGCCAGGCCCAGCACCTCCGCGAACAACGACGCCAGGATCTCCTGCTGCGGCGTGCGCGGCACACCCCGGCCGTCCGCCGACCGGCCCGGCGCCGGCAGCGCCGCCCGGTCCAGCTTCCCGTTCGGCGTCAGCGGCAACGCCTCCAACACCACGAACGACGACGGCACCATGAACGCCGGCAACACCCGCCCCAACGCCTCACGCAGCACACCCGGATCCGGCACCGCACCCGCCGCCGCGACCAGATACGCCACCAGCCGCCGCTCCCCCGGCCGGTCCTCCCGCGCCAGCACCGCGGCCCGGGCCACACCCGGCTGCCCCGCCAGCACGCTCTCCACCTCACCCGGCTCGATCCGGAACCCCCGGATCTTCACCTGGTGATCCGCACGACCGGCGAACTCCAGCACACCCGACGCGTTCCACCGCGCCAGGTCACCCGTGCGGTACATCCGCGTACCCGGCCCGCCGAACGGATCGGCGACGAACCGCTCCGCCGTCAGACCCGGACGGTTCAGGTAACCGCGCGCGACACCCGCACCCGCCAGGTACAGCTCACCCACCACACCCGGCGGCACCGGACGCAGGAACCCGTCCAGCACGTACAACCGCGCATTGTCCACCGGACCGCCGATCGGCACCGGCTCCGGCCACCCACCCGGATCGGCCGGGAGTTCGATGCCGGTCATGACGTGGGTCTCGGCCGGTCCGTAGTGGTTGTGCAGGCGCCGGCCGGGAACGGCCGCGCAGAAGTCGCGGACGCGCGGGCCTGCGGTGAGCGCCTCTCCGGCCTGGGCGATGTGCCGCAGGTCGGGCAGGGTGCGGCCGTGTTCGGCGGCGGCCTCGGCGAGCGCCTCGATGACCAGGTTGGGCGCGTACAGCTCGTTGACCCGGTACTCCTCCAGCCAGGCGGCGAACGCGGCCGCGTCGCGGCGTACCGCGTCGGCGGGGACGGCGAGGGTGGCGCCGTACAGCAGGGCGGAGAGGATCTCCTGGGCGGCCACGTCGAAGCTGAGCGAGGCGAACTGTGCCACGGTGGTGCCGGCGGCGGCGGGGATCTCCCGGCGGTGCCAGGCGAGCAGGTTGACGAGGGCTGCGCCGGGCATGACGACGGCCTTGGGGCGGCCGGTGGAGCCGGAGGTGTAGATGACGTACGCGGGGTGGGCCGGGGTCAGCGGCGCCGTCCGCTCGGCGTCGGTCAGGTTGCCGTCGGGGAGCCCGGCGAGGGCCTCGGCAAGGTCGTCCTCTGCGAGGTCCTCCTCGGTGAGGACCAGGGCCGGACGGGCGTCCTCCAGCATGGCGGCGATCCGGTCGGCCGGGTACTCCGGGTCGATGGGCAGGTAGGCGGCGCCGGTCTTGAGCACGGCCAGCACGGCGACGTACAGCTCGACGGAGCGGGGCAGGCGCAGTGCGACGGTCTGCTCCGGTCCGGCACCGCGGGCGGCCAGGCGGCGGGCGAGGCGGTTGGCCCGGCTGTTCAGGTCGGCGTAGTCGACGGTGCGGCCCTCGAAGGCGAGGGCGGTGGCCTGCGGGGTCCGGGCGGCCTGCTCCTCGAACAGCTCGGGCAGGGTGCGGTCGGACACGGCGCGGCCGGTCGCGTTCCGGCCCTCGACGAGCTGGTGGTGCTCGGTGGCGGAGAGCAGTTCGAGCCTGCCCACCGGGCGGTCGGGGTCGGCGGCGAAGCCGGCGAGCAGTTGTTCCAGCCGCTCCAGCAGGGTGCGGGCGCCGGCGGTGTCCAGCACGTCGGCGCGGTGGTCGAGGCGGAAGCGGATCCGCTCGCCCGGGATGGCGAGCAGGGTCAGGGCGAAGTGGGTGGCGTCGCCGACCTGGAAGTCGGCCAGCCGCAGCCCGCGGCTCTCGGCGCGCAGGACGGCCGGGTCGAGCGGGTAGTTCTCGAACACGACCGCGGAGTCGAAGAGTTCGCCGTGGCCGGCGGTCCGCTGGATCTCGGCGAGCGGCATGTGCCGGTGGTCGATGAGCGCGGCCTGCTCCCGCTGGACCCGGGCGAGCAGGTCGGCGAACGGCTCGGCGGGGCGCAGTGCCACGCGGACCGGCAGGGTGTTGATGAACATGCCGATGGTGGACTCGATGCCGGGGATCTCCGGCGGGCGGTTGGCCATGGTCGCGCCGAGGACCACGTCGTCGCGGCCCAGCAGGTGGCCGACCAGCACCGCCCAGGCGCCCTGCACCACGGTGTTCAGGGTCAGGCCGCGGGAGCGGGCGGCGGCGGCCACTGCGGCCGACGCGGGGGCGTCCAGCTCGTACCAGAGCTGGCCGGGCAGCTCTCCGGAGGCGGCGGCGTCCCGGCTCTTCCGGCCGGACCCGCCGACCAGGGTCGGGGCTTCCAGGCCGGCCAGGTAGCCGCGCCACGCTTCGAGGGCGGCGTCCCGGTCGCGCCCGGCCAGCCAGGCCAGGTACGTGCGGTACGGCGGTGCGGCGGGCATGCCGCGGTCGTCGCCGCCGCGCTCGTACAGCTGGAACAGCTCGCGCACCATCAGGGGCATCGACCAGCCGTCCATGAGGAGGTGGTGGGTGGTCAGCACGAGGGTGTGGTGGTCGGGGCCGAGCGCGGCGAGGCCCAGGCGCAGCAGCGGCGGCCTGGCCGGGTCGAATCGGCGGGCGCGGTCCTCGGCGACGAACCGGGTGAGCGCGTCCTCGCGGGCCGCCGGGTCGAGGGCGGTGAGGTCGAGCTCCTGCCAGTCCGGTTCGACGTGGTGCGGCACGAACTGGACGGGCTGGTCCATGTCCTGCTGCCAGAAGCCGGCCCGCAGATTGGGGTGGCGGCGCAGCAGGCCCTGGACGGCGGCCCGCAGGCCGTCCGTGTCGAGCGGGCCGCGCAGTTCGAGGACCATCTGGACGTTGTAGACGTCCACCCCGTCCCGGTCGTACTGGACCTGGAACAGGAGCCCCTCCTGAAGCGGCGACAGCGGCAGGACGTCGGCGAGGCCGTTGTGCATCATCGGGCAACCTTCCACATGGCTTCGAGTCGGTCGATCTGGGCCTGGTTCAGGGAGACCAGGGAGAGGTCGGACGGGGTGTGCCCGCCGGCGTCGGGGCGCTCGGCGTGGGCGGTCAGGGCTTCCAGGGCGCGGAACCAGCTCTGTCCGAGCTCGCGTACGGAGTCCTCGTCCAGCAGGTGCTGCGGCCAGCTCCAGGTGGCGGTCAGGCGGGGGCCGCCGGGGCCGTCCAGGGTGAGGGCGTTCACCTCGACGGCGTGGGCCATCGGCAGGCCGGGGTCGGTGCCCTCGCCGAGGGACTCGGCGTCGGGGGTGACGGTCCATTCGGCGGCCGGCCCGTCCGGCTCCTGGAAGCGGCCCAGGTAGTTGAAGCCGAGGTCGGGCTTCGGCAGTGCGGCCAGGCGCGGCGCGGTGTCGGCGTTCAGGTGGCGCAGGAGGCCGTGGCCGAGGCCGCCGTCGGGGAGGGCCCGCAGCTGTTCCTTGACGCGTTTGACGGCCTGCCCGGCCGCGGGGCCGCCGGACAGTGCGTCGCGGCGGTCGAGCGGGCCGACGTCGAGCCGTACGGGGTAGAGGCTGGTGAACCAGCCGACGGTGCGGGACAGGTCGGCGCCGCTGTCGCCCGGTTCACGGCCGTGGCCCTCCAGGTCGAGCAGGACGGCCGGGGCGTCTCCGAGGCCGCGGCGGGCCCGCCAGTCGGCGACGGCGAGCGCGAAGGCGGTGAGCAGGACGTCGTCGACCTTGGCGTGGAACGTGGCGGGCACGGTGGTGAGCAGGGGCTCGGTGGCGGCCGCCGGCAGGGTCAGGGTGAGGCTGCGTGCGGTGGCGGCGGTGTCCCGGGCGGGGTCGAGCGGCCGGCCGGTGACCGGCAGGGCGGGCGCCGCCAGGCGGCTGCTCCACAGTTCGAGTTCGGCGGTGCGGGCGGGGCGGGCGGCCTCGGCGGCCAGGTGCCGGGCCCAGCTGCGGAAGGAGGTGCCGGCGGGGGCCGGACGCGGGGCGGTGTCCCCGGTCGCGGCGCGCCAGGCGGCCTCCAGGTCGGGCAGCAGGATGCGCCAGGACACGCCGTCGACCACCAGGTGGTGGAGGGTGAGCAGCAGGCGTCCGGGCCGGTCCGGGCCGGCGTCGAACCAGACGGCCTGTCCCATCACGCCCGACCAGGGGTCGAGCCGGCTGCGGGCGGCCGCCGCCTCGGCGGCGATCAGGGTGCGCAGTGCGTCGTCGGTGCGGCCGTCGGTGTCGACCCGGCGGACCCAGTCGCCCGCGGTGCCGCCGCCGGGCGGGTCGATGCGCATCCGCCAGCCGCTGTCCGGGTCGGCGGACAGGACGGCTCGCAGCATGTCGTGCTGGTCGGCGAGGGTGCGCAGGGCGGCGGCGATGCGCTGTTCGCCGAGCCCGGCCGGTACCCGGACGAGCAGGGACTGGCTGAACGCCTCGACGGGGCCGCCGCGTTCGCGCAGCCAGTGCATGACCGGGGTGAGCGGTACGTCGCCCCAGGCCTGGTCGTCCTCCCGGGCGGTGCCGTGGGCCGGCTCGGCCTCGGCGGTCGCGGTGGCGACGGCGGCCAGGGCGGCGACGGTCTTGTGCTCGAAGACCTGTGCGGGTGACAGCAGGAGGCCCGAACGGCGGGCCCGGCCGACCAGCTGGATCGCCATGATGCTGTCGCCGCCGAGGTCGAAGAAGCTGTCGTGGGTGCCGACCTGCTCCAGGCCGAGGACGTCGGCGAACAGGCCGGCGAGCAGTTCCTCGCGGGGGGTGGCCGGGGCCCGGTGGTCGCCTGCGGGCGCGAACTCGGGGACGGGCAGCTGCCGGCGGTCGAGCTTGCCGTTGGGGGTCAGGGGCAGCCGGTCGAGCAGGACGACGGCGGCCGGGACCATGTAGTCGGGCAGGGACGAGGCGACGTGGCGGCGCAGTTCGCCGGCCTCGGCCGCGGCTGCGGCGGCCGGCACCACGTAGGCGGTGACGCGCTTGTCGCCGGGGCGGTCCTCGCGGACCAGTACGGCGCTCTGCGCGACGGCGGGGTGGCGGCCGAGGACGGACTCGATCTCGCCGAGTTCGATGCGGAAGCCGCGGACCTTGACCTGGTGGTCGGCGCGGCCGAGGAACTCGAGGATGCCGTCGGCGCGGCGGCGCACCAGGTCGCCGGTGCGGTACATGCGGGCGCCGGGCGTGCCGGACGGGTCGGCGACGAACCGTTCGGCGGTGGCGTCGGGGCGGCCGAGGTAGCCGCGGGCGAGGCGGGCGCCGCCGATGTAGAGCTCGCCGGTGACTCCCGGCGGGACCGGGCGCAGCCGCTCGTCGAGGACGTGGCAGGTGGTGTTGTCGAGCGGGCTGCCGATGGGGACGGTGGTCTCCTCGGTCCACGGGGCGCGCATGAAGTGGTGGGTGGCGAAGGTCGTGGTCTCGGTCGGGCCGTAGCCGTCGACGACCAGCGTGTCCGGGGAGGCGGCCAGGACCCGGGTGACGGCCGCGGGCGACACCACGTCGCCCCCGGTCCACACCTCGCGCACGCCGCGGAAGCATTCGGGGCTCTCCTCGGCGAGCAGGTTGAACAGCCCGGAGGTGAGCCACATGCCGGTGACCCGGCCGCGGGTGACGGCCTCGCGCAGGGCGGCGGTGTCGAGGTCCCCGGGCGGGGCGACCACGACGGTCCCGCCGGACAGCAGCGGCACCCACAGCTCGTACTGCGAGGTGTCGAACGAGTACGGGGAGTGCAGCAGCACCCGCTGCTGGTTGCCGGTGCGCCAGCAGCGGTCGGCGGCGAGCACGGCGACGTCGCGGTGGGTGATGGCGACGCCCTTGGGCGTGCCGGTGGAGCCGGAGGTGTACATCACGTACGCCAGCCGGTCGGGGTGGCTCGGGACGACCGCGGCGGCGGGCGCCGACGCGGCGGGGGCGGAGGCGGGCGGTGGGCCGTCCACCACGACCACCTCGGCCTGTCCGGCCCACTCGTGGCAGCGGTGCCTCGCGTCCGCGGCCCGGTCGGTCAGCAGGACGCGGGCCCCGGCCATGGTCATGATCTGGCTCATCCGGGAGGCCGGGTTGCGGTGGTTGAGCGGGACGTAGAAGCCGCCGGCCCGCAGTACGGCCAGGAGGGACACCACCAGGTCCGCGGAGCGTTCCTGGAGCACGGCGACGGGGCTCTCCGGGCCGATGCCGAGGGCGGTCAGCCGGGCGGCGAGGGCGCCGGCCCGGGCGTCCAGCTGGGCGTAGGTCAGCTCGGTGCCTCCGGCCACGACGGCCGTCGCGTCGGGGGTGCGGCGCGCCTGGGCGGTGAACAGCTCGGCGAGGCCGGTGTCCGGGACCGGGGCGGCGGTGTCGTTCCAGCGGCGCAGCATGGCCCGCTCGGTGTCGTCGACCAGGTCGAACCGGCTGATCGGCAGTTCGGGGCGGGCGGCTGCGGCCTGCAGCAGGGCGAGCAGCCGGCGGGCGAGGGCCTGCGCGGTCGCGGGGTCGAACAGGTCGAGGTCGAACTCGAGGTCGCCGTGGATGCCGTCGGGGGCGCCCGCGTCGTCGCGGTGCTCGACCAGGTTGAAGGTGAGGTCGAACTTGGCCACGCCGAAGTCGACCGGTTCGCGGCGGACGGCGAGTCCGGCCAGCCGCGGCCTGGCCTCGGACTCCTGGTACGAGAGCACCACCTGGAACAGCGGGTGCCGGGCGGCGGAGCGGGCCGGCTGGAGGCGCTCCACCACGCGGTCGAAGGGCACGTCCTGGTGGGTGTAGGCGGCCAGCGCGGTGGTGCGTACGCGGGTGAGCAGGTCGGTGAAGGCGGGGTCGCCGGAGGTGTCGGCGCGGACCACGACGGGGTTGACGAAGAAGCCGACGAGCCCGTCGAGGGCCTCCTCGTCCCGGCCGGCGGTCGGGCAGCCGATCGGGATGTCGGTGCCGGCGCCGAGCCGGGTGAGCAGTGCGGCCAGGGCGGCCTGGAGGACCATGTGGACGGTGGCGCCGCCGGTGCGGGCGAGCCGGTCGAGCTGCGCGTGCAGCGCGGGGCCGACGGCCAGCGGCACGGAGCCGCCGCGGTGCCGGGCGACCGGCGGGCGGGGGCGGTCGTAGGGGAGCTGGAGCTGGTCGGGCAGGCCGGCCAGGGCGCTGGTCCAGTGGTCGAGCTGGCGGGCGCCCAGGGAGGCCGGGTCGCTTTCGTCGCCGAGCAGTTCGCGCTGCCAGAGCGCGAAGTCCCGGTAGGTGACGCCCAGCGGCTCGCGGCGGGGTGCGGTGCCCGTGGAGCGGGCGTCGTAGGCGGCGGCGAGGTCGCCGAAGAGCGGGCGCAGCGACCAGCCGTCCCCGGCGATGTGGTGCAGCACCAGCAGCAGGACGTGCTCGCCGGGGGCCGGCGTGAACAGGTGGGCGCGCAGCGGGATCTGCGTGTCGAGGTCGAACGGTTCGCGGGCGGCCGCGGTGAGGGCCTGCGCCAGCTCCGGCTCGGCCACCTCGGTCTCGGACAGCCACGGCGGGACCTCGTCGAGCGGCAGCACCCGGGGCTGCGGGCCGTCCGGTCCGGCCGGGCAGACCGTGCGCAGGGTCTCGTGGCGGCCGATCAGGTCGCCGAGGGCGGCGTGCAGGGCGGCGCGGTCCAGTGTGCCGGTGAGCCGCAGCGCCAGCGGCATGTTGTACGTCGGGGCGCGGCCCTCGACCTCGCGTATCACCCACATCCGCTGCTGGGCGGGCGAGAGGACGGCCGGTCCGTCCGGGTCGCCGGCGGGCCGCAGCCGCGGGCGGGCGGTGTCGGCGCCCCGGGCGAGCCGGGCGAGGCCGGCGGGGGTGGGCCGGTCGAAGAGGTCCTGGATGGTCAGCTCGACGCCGAGCTCGGAACGGGCGGCGGAGAGCAGCCGGTTGGCGATCAGCGAGTGCCCGCCGAGGGCGAAGAAGTCGCCCCGCGGTCCGACCTCGGGTACGCCCAGGACGCGTGCGAACAGGCCGCACAGCAGTTCCTCCAGCGGCCCGGCGGCGGCTTCCTTCGTGCCCTCCGCCGCGGCGGCGGCCGGGGCGGGCAGGGCGGCGCGGTCGAGCTTGCCGTTGGCGGTGAGCGGGATCGCGTCGAGCGGGGTGAACGAGGCCGGCAGCTGGTGGGCGGGCAGTACGGCGGCGAGCTCGCGGCGCCAGGCCGCCGGGTCGGCCGGTGCGCCGTCGGCCGGGACGGCGTACGCCGCGAGCCGCCGGTCGCCCGGGGTGTCCTCGCGGACGGTCACCGCGGCGTGGGCCACCGAGGGCAGTGCGGCGAGCGCCGCCTCGATCTCGCCGAGCTCGATGCGGAACCCGCGGATCTTCACCTGGTGGTCGCCGCGGCCGACGTACTCCAGGGTGCCGTCGGCGCGGCGGCGCACCAGGTCGCCGGTGCGGTACATGCGCGCACCGGGGTCGCCGGCGGGCGCGAAGGGGTCGGCGACGAACCGCTCGGCGGTGAGGGCGGGGCGGCCGAGGTAGCCGCGGGCGAGGCCGGGGCCCGCGACGTACAGCTCGCCGGTGACGCCCGGCGGCACCGGGCGCAGCGCGCCGTCCAGCACGTGGGCGCGGAGGTCCGCGAGGGGGGCGCCGACGGCGCCGGGTGCGCCGTCCGGTCCGTCGAGGGCGGTGTGGGTGACGTGCACCGTGGTCTCGGTGATCCCGTACATGTTGGACAGCACCGCGGTGTGGCCGTGGCGCTCGTACCAGCTGCCGAGCCGGGACGCGTCCAGGGCCTCGCCGCCGAAGACGACGTGCCGCAGGGCCGGCAGGGCGGTGGGCCGCGGCCGCTCCCGGTCGGCCTCGATCAGCTGGTAGAAGGCGGACGGCGTCTGGTTGAGCACGGTGACCCGCTGCTCGGCCAGCAGGTCGAGGAAGGCTCCGGGGGAACGGCTGACGGAGTAGGGGACGACTACCAGGCGGCCGCCGTGCAGGAGCGGGCCCCAGATCTCCCACACCGAGAAGTCGAAGGCGTAGGAGTGGAACAGCGTCCACACGTCCGCCGGGCCGAAGCCGAAGTGCCGCTGCGCGGCGGTGAACAGCCGCACCACGTTGCGGTGGGTGACGACCACGCCCTTGGGCCGGCCGGTGGAGCCGGAGGTGTAGATGACGTACGCGGGGTGG
The DNA here is from genome assembly GCF_013401435.1 of Streptomyces sp. BR123. GTDB lineage: Bacteria > Actinomycetota > Actinomycetes > Streptomycetales > Streptomycetaceae > Streptomyces. Next base: position 14,580 of record NZ_JACBGN010000046.1, on the reverse strand, counting down.
CGGGGGTCGTGCTCGGTACGCGGGGCGGTGTCCGGCAGGCCGGCCTGCGGCTCGTCGTCGAGGAGGACCAGGGCCGTGCCGTCGGGGGCGGTGACCGGGGCGGCGGCCGTCGCGACGATCACGGACGGGCCGGCGTCGGCCAGCATGTACGCCAGCCGCTCGGCCGGGTAGTCCGGGTCCAGCGGCAGGTAGGCGGCACCGGTCTTGACCACCGCGAGCAGGGCGACGACCAGGTCGGCCGAGCGCGGCAGGGCGAGTGCGACGGTCCGCTCGGGGCCGGCGCCGCGGGCGGTCAGCAGGTGGGCGAGGCGGTTGGCCCTGGCGTCGAGTTCGCGGTAGGTGAGCTGCCGGTCGCCGTCGACGACGGCGACGGCCTGCGGGGTACGGGCGGCCTGCGCCTCGAACAGGGCGGGCAGCGCGGCAGGGCGGTCCGCGGCGGACGGCTCGGCGGCGGACGGCTCGGCGGCGGACGGCTCGGCGGCGGCCTGCGGGTGCTCGCCCGGGGCGAGGACGTCCAGCCGGCCGCTGGGCAACGCGGGGTCGGCGGTGGCGAAGGACCGCAGCAGGGCGGTGAGGCGGGCGAGGTGGGCGGCGACCTCCTCCTCGCGGTGGTGCAGGGCGTCGGCTTCGACGTCGATCCGCAGGCCGGCGCCGCCGGGGCGCTCGTACACCGAGAACTTGAGGTCCTCGACGGGGCCGGTCGACACCGGGTGGACCTGCGCCTCGGTGCCTTCGAAGTCCAGGCCGTGGTCGAACGGCATGATGTTGGCGACGATCGAGTGCAGGCGGCGGTCCTGCGCCAGCAGCCCCAGTTCGCGGCGGAGTTCGGCGTAGGGGTAGCCCTGGTGGCGCAGCACCTCGGCGACCCGGTCGCGGACCTCGGCGACCAGGCCGGTGAGGTCGGTGCCGGGCCGGGCGGGCACCCGCAACGGCGGCACGTTGGCGAGCATGGCGGGGGTGCGGCGGGCCGCGCCGGAGCGCCGGTTGGTGACCGGGAGCCCCAGCACGGCCTCCCCGGCGCCGGTCAGGCGCCGGGCGTAGAGGGCGACGGCGGCGAGCGCGGCCATCTGCCAGCCGGTCCGGGCGGTGTGGGCGAGCGCGTCCAGGCCCTCCCGGACGGCCGCCGGCAGGAACACCGTGCGGCGCAGCGGCGCGGCACCGCCTTCGGCGGCCGCCGGGGCGTCGTCGCGGGCGCCGGTGCCGGTGCCGGTGCCGGTGCCCAGGGTGGGTGCCTCCGGGCGGTCCGCCCAGGAGGCGAGCCAGTACGCGCGGTCGCGGGCGTGGCCGCGCGACGCCCGGTAGGCGCTCTCGGCCTCGACCAGGGCGGCGAGGTCGTCCGCCTCGGCCGGCGTGCCCGCGCCGTTGTACGCGTCGGCGACGCGCCGGGCCACCAGGCGCAGCCCGTAGCCGTCGAGCAGCAGGTGGTGGACCTGCTGGAACCAGCGGTGGCGGCCGGGGCCGAGGGTGAACAGGACCTGCTCGAACAGCGGTCCTTCGCCGTCGACGGCCATCGGTGCGGCCAGCTGCCGGCGGATCAGGTCGTCGGCGGCGGCCTCCGGGTCGGGTTCGGCGCTGACGTCGACGTGCCGCAGTTCCCAGGCCAGCTCGTCCGCGGGGACGACCCGCTGGCGGACCTCGCCGTCGGCGCGGGTGTGGAAGCGCAGCCGCAGGGCCTCGGTGGCCTCGACCGCGGCGCGCACGGCCGCGGTGAACCGCCCGGCGTCCAGCGGGCCCGTCAGATCGACGTACTCGCCGGTGTTGAACGCCGTGCTGTGCGGGTCCCTGGCCTGGGCGAACCAGACACCGAGCTGTGCGTCGGTGAGGGCCATGGACGCGACCTTGGCACCACTCATCTCTTCCCCTCCTGTCGAGCCGGCCGCCGCAGCCCGACGGGCCGGGGGGCAGGCGCAGCCGACCACCTGGGGTCGACGAGATCGAAATGCATGCTGGCCCGGGCGCTTGACGGACGGCTGACGCGCCTGACGCGCCTGACGTGCCCGGTCGTCGCTGGCGGGCGGTCAGCGGGTCCGCCGCAGCCCGGTCTCGTACGCGTAGACGACGGCCTGGACGCGGCTGCGCAGCCGGAGCTTGCCCAGCAGGTTCTGAACGTGGGACTTGACGGTGTGCTCCGAGAGCATCAGCTCGTCGGCGATCTCCGCGTTGGACAGGCCGCGGGCGATCAGGTCCAGCACCTCGGTCTCCCGCGCCGTCAGTTCGGCGGGGTCGACGTCGGAGACCTCGGCGCGGCGGAAGCCGCCGTCGTCGTCGGCCGTCCGCCGGGACGGCCGGCGGCCGAGGTGGTAGCCGGCGGCGGCCATCCGCACCGCGGCGGCGAGGTCCGCGGGCGTCACCGTGGCGGGGAGGCAGCCGTGCAGATGGGGGCCGGGTTCGGCCGGCTCCGGGCCGCCGACGGCCAGCAGCGGTGTCCCGCCGAGGTCCTGGCTTGCGGGGAGCCCGATCAGCCGCGGGTCCGGTACCCCGTGGAGCACCATGACGTCGGGGCAGCTGATCCTCAGGTCCGCCAGGGCCCGGGGGCCCGGTTCGCCCTCGGCCGCGACCACGACCCCCGGCTGGCTCTCCAGCAGGGCGCGCAGGCCGGCCCGGGCGAGGGCGTCGGGCGCCAGCAGGAAGACCCGGACGGTGTCCGCGCCCTCGGGCGCGGGCTCCTCGGGCCGGACGGCGTCGTGGTGGGCAGGCGCCCACCGGTGGGCGGCGGGCGGCGCGGCCCGCTCCGCGAGCGGGGGCAGGAGGGTGTGCCGGCTGCGGGTCCGGGCCGGCTCGGCTCCGCCGGGCAGGACCCGCAGCGCGGCGGTCCCACTGGATGCGGGCCAGCCCTGTGCTCGCCGTTCCATCCTCACTCCCAACGTCTGCGGTGTCCGTGTCCCGGGGGCCGCCGCACTGTGCGGGGCGTCCTCCCGAGAGCAGAAGGTAGTCGCGGCCGGGCCGTCGGGTCCGGTTTCTCAAGCGCGTCTCAAGCGCTTTGCCAATACCGCACCAGCGGGGAATTCAGGAGCCGTGGAGGGGATTTCGCCGAAGCATTTCTGATGCTACGTTTCCTGGCCATGAACACCGCATCCGAGACCCTGCCCATGTCCAAAGAAGTGCCCATGACCAAAGAAGTACTGCGCTCCCTGATCGCCGACAGCATGGGGCTGGCCGCCGGCGAGATGCCGGGCGACGACGAGGACCTCGTCGACTACGGCCTTCACTCGATCGCGGTCATGCAGGTCGTGAGCCTCTGCCAGCAAAGTGGTGTCGAGGTCACGTTCCCCGAGCTCATCGCCACCCCGACGGTGGATGCCTGGTGGCGGGTGCTGTCCGCGGCCGACCGCGCGGCAGCCCGCTGAACGACCCCCGCCGCCCCCGCCGCCCCGGCGCGGAGGGCCGCGCCCCACGCTCGCTTGAGAGTCGTTGGAAACCGGCTGGGAGGGCGGTCGCGAAAATCCGGCCGCGGCCGCCCGCCCGGTTATCGTTCTGCTCTCCGGGCGCATTCAGCGATTTTCTCGCCCCATTTCCCCAGTGCCCCCGCACCGGACCTTCGGACGGAGTCGTCATGGAATTCGGAGTCAATTTCTTCCCGGTCGTGGACCCGGAACGGAAGAGTGCTGCCGAGTATTACGCCGAGAGTCTTCGGCTGGTCGAACTGGCCGAGTCCCTCGGCTACGAGCACGTACAGATCGTCGAGCACTACGGCTCCCCGTACGGCGGCTACAGCCCCGATCCGGTGGCGTTCCTGGCCGCCGCCGCCGCGCGGACCAGCCGCATCCGGCTCGCGACCGGCGCCGTGATCGCCGCCTTCACCCACCCCGTCAAGCTCGCCGCCACACTGGCGATGCTCGACAACCTCTCGCACGGCCGCCTCGACGTCGGCTTCGGACGGGCGTTCCTGCCCGACGAGTTCGAGGCCTTCGGCGTGCCGATCGAGGAGAGCCGCGACCGGTTCGAGGACGGGATCGCGGCCTGCATCGCGCTGTGGACCGAGGAGAACACGGTCTTCGAGGGCGCCGTCCACCGGTTCGGGCCCTTCACCGGCTTCCCCCGCCCCTACCAGCAGCCCCATCCGCCGGTGTTCGTCGCCTCCGCCAGCAGCCCGGACTCCTGCGCGGCGGCCGGCCGGGCCGGCCACCACCTTCAGGTCGTACCGTCGGTGACCACCCGTCAGGGCCTGAAGGAGATGATCGGGGGCTACCGGCAGGCGCGCGCCGCCGCCGGCCACCCGGGCGGCGGGCGGATCCAGGTGAAGTACACCTGCTACCTGTCCGAGGACCGCGACCTGGCGCTGGCGGACGCCCGCGAGCAGGAGCAGAACTACGTGTCCCGGATGGCCGAGGCGGTCTCCTCCTGGGCCCACACCCGCAGCAGCCAGTACCCCGGCTACGAGCGGTTCGTGGAGAAGGCCCGCGGTTACGACTTCGACCGGGCGCTGGCCGACGGCAAGGTCCTCGCCGGCACCCCGCAGGACGTCACCGAGCAGGTCCGGGAGATCGGCGCCGAGTACGGGTCCGACCTGTGCCTGAGCCTCCAGTTCAGCCCCGGCCACCTGCCGTTCGAGCGGGCCGCGCGGGCCATGGAGCTGTTCGCCCTGCAGGTCGCCCCCTCCTTCACCGGCCGGGCCGGCGCGGCCACCGGGGCGGAGGCCGCCGCGGTGTCGGCGGCGGGCTGAGCCGGCCCCACCGGCCCCGTCGGCGGCAGCACGCGCCGGCGGGGCCGCACCGGAGCACATCGCGAGACGAGACGAACACGAGGAGAGAAGGAGAAGGGGACATGGCCCGTACGCCCACCGGCCTGGACGCCGAGGCCGCCGTCGTGGGGCTGGGCGCCTGGGGCGCCTGTGCCCTGTGGCAGCTGGCCCGGCACGGGGTCGACGTCATCGGCATCGACCGCTACGGCATCGGCAACGTGCACGGTTCCTCGCACGGCGAGAGCCGGATGTTCCGCACCGCCTGCCTGGAGCACCCGGGCCTGGTCCCGCTCGCGCAGCGGTCACGGGAGCTGTGGGCCGAGCTGGAGGAGCAGACCGGCCGGGTGCTGATGGAACGGACCGGGGCCATGCTGATCGGCCCGCCCGGCGGGCGGATCGTCGGCGGCGCGCTGCGGGCGGCCCGCGAACACCGGCTGGACGTCGAGCTGCTCGACCCGGCCGCCATGCGCGAGCGCGTCCCCGCGCACGCCGGGCTGCCGGACGACCACGTGGGCGTGCTGGAGCCGGACGGCGGGCTGACCTACCCCGAGCACACCATCACCGCGGCGGTCGACGCGGCCCGGGCGGACGGGGCCCGGGTGGTCACCGACACCCGGGTCACCGCGATCGAACCCGGCGGCGACGGCATCGTGGTGCGCACCGCGCTGCGGACGCTCCGCGTGGCCCGGGTCGTGGTCGCCGCGGGACCGTGGCTGTCCCAGCTGGTGCCCGGGCTCCCCCTCGACGTGCTCCGGATGCCCACGACCTGGTTCACCCCGGCCGAGCCCGATCCTCGGTTCACCCTGGAGCGGCTGCCGGTGTTCATGCGCGAGCTCGCCGACGGGAACGTGATCTGGGGCCACGGCACCCTGCCCGGCGGCACCGAGGTCAAGCTCGGCCTGGAGGACGGCGGACGCCACTTCCGCGTCGTCGACCCCGAGAACATGGACCGCTCGGTCTCCCCCGCCGACTGGTCGGTGCTCTCCCGCATCCTCCCGGCAGCCGTCCCCGGCCTCGGCGACACCCCCTCGCGGGCCACCGCCAACCTGTACGCACGCACCCCGGACGGCCAGTTCGTCCTCGGCCCGCTGCGGCGCGACCCGCGGATCATCGTCGCGGGCGGGTGCAACAGCCACGGCTTCAAGCACGCGACCGGGATCGGCGAGGTCGTCGCCGACATGGTCCGCGGCAGGACTCCGGCCGTCCCGCTCGGTTTCGCCGACCCGAACTGCCCCCGCTGACGCCCCGGCACCCGTCCCACGACCCCATCCGGACGCATAGGTGAGGAAAGATGCAGTTCCGCATTCTCGGCCCTGTAGAGATCCACGACGAGCGGCGCGGCCTGCGGATCGTACCCACGGGCTCCAAGCAGCGCGTCCTGCTCGGCGCCCTGGTGGTGAAGGCCGGCCATCTGCTGTCGTACCACCGCCTGATCGACGAGCTGTGGGGCGAACACCCGCCGGCGAACCCGGCCAACGCCCTCCAGGCCCACATCGCCCGGCTCAGGAAGCTGCTGGAGGACGCCGGATCGACCGGCCAGGAGCGGATCGACACCCACGCGCTGGGCTACCAGCTGCACACCGGGCCGGACGCGACCGACGCCGGGAGGTTCCACCGGCTGTGCGCCCAGGGCCGGGCCGTGATCGCCGCCGATCCCGAGCAGGCCGTCCACCTGCTGCGCCAGGCGCTCGCCCTGTGGCGGGGTCCCGCATTGCAGGGCAGCCTCGGCGGGGACATCTGCCTGGCGGAGGCCGCCCAGCTGGAGGAGAACCGGCTGGTCGCCCTGGAGACGCTCTACGAGGCCAGCCTGCGGGCCGGCCTGCACCACGGGATCACCGGCGAGCTCGAGGAACTCATCGGTGACAATCCGGTCCGGGAGCGGTTCTACGAGCTGCTGATGGTCGCCCTCCACCGCTGCGGACGGCAGGCGGAGGCGCTCGGCACGTACGAGCGTGCCCGGACGCGGCTGGCCGAGGAGCTGGGGGTGGAACCCGGTGCGGCGCTGCGCCGACGGGTCCGGTCGATCCTCAGCCCGGGCCGCGAGCCGGCCCCCGCCTCGGCGCGCCCGGCGGCGCCGGTGGTCCGCTCCCTCCCGCCGCGGTCCGGCACCGCCGGCCGACGGGCCGCGGCGTCGGCCCCCCAGGGCGGGGCCGTCGTCCTCGACCTCGGGGACGAACTGGCGCGGCTGCGCAGGCGGCTGGAGAACCTGACCCGCGAGCAGGAGGACCTGGCCCGCCGGTTCGACCAGCTCACCGCCCGCACCGCGGCCGCCCGCTGACACCGGCCGGGACGCCCCGGCGCGGCACCCGCCCGCACCCGGTCGCGACCGGCTCCCGCCCAGTCCCGCTCAGTCCCGCTCCAGCATGAGCGTCCGGCCCGCCGACCTGCGCATCCGGCGGTCGTGGGTGACGGTCACCACCGGCCCGGGGAACTCGTCCAGCGCCGTCTGCAGGTCCTCGATCAGCGGCAGGCTCAGATGGTTGGTGGGCTCGTCCAGCAGCAGGACGTGCGGACGCATCGCCACCAGCCTGGCCAGGTCGAGCCGCCGGCGCTGACCGGCGCTCAGCGCGCCGACGGGCACCTGGAGATCGGCCGGGCGGAACAGGCCCAGCTCCAGCAGCTGCTCCGCCGCCTCGTCCTCGGTCGCGGCGACCGCCTGCGCGTACGTGCGCAGCAGCGGGACCCGGCCGGCCGGGTAGTCGCTCTCCTGGGGCAGATGGCCGACCCGTACGCCCGGACGGGTGGCGACGGTGCCGGCAGCGGGCTCCAGCTCCCCCGCGAGGACCCGCAGCAGCGTGGACTTGCCCGCCCCGTTCGGGCCCGCGACCACCAGCCGGTCGGTGCCCGTCAGGGCGAGTTCCGGCAGCCGGATGCCCTGGGCCGTGCGGACGTCCCTGAGCTCGATCAGCGGGCCGGCCTCCTGCCCGGCCTCCTCGGCTCCCCTGGCCGCCCGGTCGGCGAGTCCGACCGCGGTGAAGCTCAGCGGGGCGGGCGGCCGCGGCACCGCCTGGAGCTCCAGCCGCCTGATCTCCTCCTTGGCGGCGCGGGCGGTACGTGCCACCGCCGCCTGGGCTCCGGCGCCGCGCAGGTCGTAGTTCATCTTGGCGTTGTCGCGCGGCGGCCGGTAGTGACCGGCGGCCCGGTCGGAGCGGTTGAGCCGGAGCCGGGCGGCGGCGAGCGACTCCGTCCAGTTCTCGTAGTCCGCCTCCCAGCGCCGCCGGGCGGCCGCCTGCGCGGCGGCGTAGTCGCGGTAGGTTCCGCCGTAGCGGACGACCGACCCGCGCGGTCCGTCCAGGTCCAGCAGTCCGGTGACGGCGCCGTCCAGCAGGTCGCGGTCGTGGGAGGCGATCAGGCAGGGCCCCCTGAACTCGCGGAGCCAGCCGGCGAGCCACTCGACGGCCTCGTCGTCGAGGTGGTTGGTGGGCTCGTCCAGCAGGAGGGCGGGCGGCCCCTGGAGGACGAGCAGGGCGAGCCCGAGCCGGGCCCGTTCACCGCCGGAGAGCTGCCCGGCCAGGCGGTCGGAGGGCAGCCGGTGCAGGCCGAGCGCCTGGAAGACCTCGAACGCCCTGGCTTCGAAGCGCCAGCCGTCGCGGGCCTCGAAGTCCTCCTGGAGCACGGCGTACTCGTCGAGGAGCGCGGCCAGGTCGGCCTCGTCGGCCGCGCTCATCAGCAGCTCGACCTCGTGCATCCGCCCGGCGATCCGGTCGAGCTCGCGGCGGGCCTCGGCCAGGCAGCGGGCGAGGTCCCACTCGGCGGGCAGGTCGGGTTCCTGGGACAGGTAGCCGGGGGTGCCGCCGCCGAGGCCGGCCCGGACCAGGCCGCCGTCCGGGGCGTCGAGGCCGGCCAGCACCCGGAGCAGGGTGGACTTGCCGACGCCGTTGTCCCCGATGAGGCCGAGCCGTTCGCCGGCCGAGACGGTCAGCGAGATCCCGTTGAGGACGGTGCGGTCGCCGCGGATCCTGGTCACGGAGTCGGCCGCGAGATGGGCGGTCGCGCCCGCCGCCCGTACGGTTCCGATCATGCGACGCTCCTCTGGAGTTCGGTGTGGTGCGTTCGGTGGGGCGCGGCCCCGGCGATGGGGAGCGCGGCGGCGGACAGGGTCCCGGGGGCGAGCAGCGGGACGGGGTTCCCGGGGTGGAGGCTCGCGCGCAGGGCGGAGGGCCGCCACGGGAAGCCGGCGTGCAGCCGGAGCGCGGTCATCGGGGTGGCTCCGTCCTCGACGGCGAGGGAGACCAGCACCCCGGGCTCGGGTTCGAGTTCGAGCAGCCACCAGCTTCCCGACGGGTCGTCGGCCGGCGGTTCGAACGCGGCCACCCCGCCGTTCTCGGACAGCACGAAGCCGAACGAGTCGAAGGGAAGTCCGAGACCGAGTCCGCGCGCCTTGGCATAGGCCTCCTTGAGCGTCCACAGGCGCAGCACCGTGCGGTCGTACACCTCGCCCGCGGGTATCCGGGCCAGCCGGCCGCGCTCTCCGGGCGTGAAGCTCTCGGCGATTCCCGCCAGTGCGCGGCTGTTCACCCGGTCGAGTCGTTCGACGTCGACCCCGACCCGGCGGCCCCGGCCGACGGCGATCGCATTGTATCCGTGCGCGTGGGAGAGGTTGAAGTCGAGCGGGCCCTCGGCGGCGGGCCAGCCGCCGTCGGGCGGCCGTACGGACGGCCGGCCCCTGTCGGACCTGCGCAGCTCGACCAGCGCCTCCGGGATGCCGGTCTCCAGCGAGAGCAGGCGCCGCACGAGGACGTGTGCCACGAGGTACTGGCGGCGGTCCCGCTCGAAGATGAACCGGTCCGCGGTCGCCTGTTCGTGCTCGTCCAGCCACTGGCCGGCCAGGGCGGTGGCGGTGCCCGGCCCGAGGTCGTCGTTGGCGCAGACCCAGAGCCTGACCTCGCCGTCGGCGGGCGGCCGTGCGCCCGCGGCTGCCTGCGCGTTCATCGCACCGCTCCCGTCACCGGGTGGCCCGCGACCGCGGTCCGGACCTGTTCGGTGATCAGCCGGACCATCTCGGCGGGGCGGCTGCGGAAGTAGAAGTGGTCACCGTCGAAGAGGTGGAGGCCGAGGAAGCGCTCGGCGTGCTGCTGCCAGGCCGCCAGCCTCTCGGGCGAGACCACCACGTCGTCGGCGCCGCCGAAGACGGACAGCGGGACGGACAGCGGCGGCGTCTGCGGCCGCGGGCTCCACGTCTCCACCAGCCGCAGGTCGTTGCGGATCATCGGTGCGAACAGCTGCCAGATCTCCGGGTCCTCCAGGACCTCGGGCGGGGTGCCGCCCATCCGGGCCAGGTGGTGGCGGAGTTCCGCATCGGGCATGCGGTGGCGGTTGTCGGCCGGGCCCGGCTGCCGCGGCGCGCCGCGGGCCGACAGGCCGAGCCAGACGGGCAGCGGCAGCCCCTCGGCGGCCAGCCGGTTGGTGAGCTCGTAGGCGGCCAGGCCGCCCATGCTGTGGCCGAAGAAGGCGAACGGGCGGTCCATCGCGAGCACGATCTCGTCGTGGAAGAAGTCCACCAGCCGTTCGGCGTCGGCGCAGGCCGGCAGGTCGGTCAGCCGGCCCCGGCCGGGAGCGTCCAGCAGGTGGATCTCCCAGTCGGCGGGGAAGTGCGCGACCCAGTCGCGGTACAGCAGGTGGGAGCCGCCGGCGTGGTGGAACAGGAACAGGCGCAGGGCCGCTCCCGGGACCGGGCGGGGGCAGTATCCCGCCCCGGCCTGCGGGCGGAACCTCAGGGTGTTGCTCGTCATCGCGTCTCCTTCGTGTGGTGCGTGGGCGTCGCCTCAGGCGACGGCCTGGCGCGGGCGGGCCGCGCGGGCGGGCTCGGCGTCCCGCTTGATCTGCCGGACCATGCTGGTCAGCACGGTGCTCTCGCCGATCTCGGTGAACACCGCGTCGGGCTCGTCGAGCAGGGCGCGGACGGTCTCGTGCCAGCGCACGGGGTGGTCGATCTGTTCGAGCAGCAGGTCCGCGGCCAGCTCGGCGCGGTACGGCTCCGCGGTGCGGTTGGCGATCACCGGGAAGGCCGGCGGCCGGAGCCGGGCCGCCCGTACCACCGGGGCGAGCGCGGCGGCGGCGGGCGCCATGTACCGGGAGTGGAAGGGGCCGCTGACGTCCAGTCGGCGGACCATGCGCGCGCCGGCGTCCTCCAGTACCTGGCCGGCCTCCTCCAGGTCTTCCACCGGCCCGGCCAGCACGGTCTGGCTCGCGGTGTTGAGGTTGGCGAGGTCCAGCGCTGCGAACCCGGCGCGCAGCAGCAGGAAGCGCAGCTTCGTCTCGGAGAGCCCGACGACCGCGCTCATCCCCCCGCCGCCCACCTCGGCCATGGCCGCGGCGCGGGCGGCGACCAGCCGCAGGCCGTCGGTGAAGCCGAACACGCCGGCGGCCTCCAGGGCGTTGTACTCGCCGAGGCTGTGGCCGATCGCGATGTCGGGGCGGGCGCCGTCCTCGACGGCCGCGCGGTGGGCGAGGGCGTTCACCGCGAACATCGCCGGCTGGGTGTAGCGGGTGTTGCCGAGCCTGCCCTCGGGGTCCTCCAGGCACAGCCGGCGCAGGCTGTAGCCGAGCGTGTCGCTGGCCTCGCGTTCGAGGTCGGGGAAGCGGTCGAAGAGCGTACGGCCCATGCCGACGCGCTGCGCTCCCTGGCCGGGGAACATGAAGATCCGGGTCATCGTCGTTGACTTCTTTCTCGGGGGGAGGACGTTCAGGCGGGTACGGCGACGGGGAAGGCGAGCTCGGCCAGTGCCGCGAGGTCCGGGGCGGTGAAGAGCGACTCCAGCGGGAGCTCGCTGCCTCCGTCGGCGGCCACCCGGGCGGCGATCCGCAGCAGCTGGCGGCTGGTGACGCCCATCGCGAACAGGTCGTCGGCGGGGGCGAGCCGGTTCAGCGCCGCCCCGGTCTCCTGGGCGACGATGCCGGCCATCCGCTCGAACGGTGTCGGCCCGGTCCCGGTCGGGTCGTCCGGCTGCTGCCCGTTCTCCGGCCGCGGTGCCGCGGCGGCGGGCGCCGGCGAGGCGGGCGGGGCGGCGGGCACCGGGAGCGGCACCCGGCGGACGGCCAGCGGCACCGGCGGCAGCGCCCGGCGGCGCGGCCCGGCGGACGCGGCGTCCGCGGCGGGCAGCGGGGGTTCGCCGCCGGCCGACCAGGCCGCCGTCAGCGCGCGCTGGTCCGGCGTCGTCCCGGCGGCCTCGACGGTGGCGCCGGTGCCGTCGCGCAGCACGCGCTCGGCGAGGGTGCGCAGCGCGTCGGCGGCCCGGCCGCGGTCGGCGGCCACCGCCCCGCGGACGGCGCGCACCCGGCGTCCTTCGCGCAGCGTACGGGCGACGGCGGCGAGGGCGAGACCGGGGTCGGCGTCCAGTTCCCCGGCGAGGGAGCGGGCCCAGCGGGCCAGGTTCTCCGGGCTGTCCGCGGACAGCACCAGGACCTCGGTCCCCTCGTCGGCGCCGGCCGGTGCCGCGGTCGCGGCGGCCGGCGGCTCCTCGATCACGAGGCTGCCGTACGATCCGCCGCCGGCGAAGCCGTTGACCAGGGCCCGGCGGGTGCCGCCGGGCGCGGTGCGCCACCGGTCGGCGGACGGGCCGGCCAGGGCCACGGACGCGCCGTACGCGGCGAGTGCCGGGTTGGCGGCCGAGGTGAGCCGGGTCGGGTAGAGCCGGTCCCGGCGGAACTGGGCGATGAGCTTGCCGAGCTGGGCGAAGACGGAGGCCGCCTCCAGGTGGCCGGTGTTCGGCTTGACCGAGCCGACCGGCACGGGCCCGAGGCCCGCGTCGGCGCCGAGGCCCGCGTCGGCACCGTTCCCGGCTGCGCCGGTGGCGCCGAACAGCCGTCCCAGCGCGGTGAACTCGAGGGCGTCGGCCAGCGCCGCGCCGGCCGCCGCCGCCTCGACGTAGCCGATGTCCCCGGCCGTCAGCCGGGCGTCGGCGAGCGCGGCCCGCATCACCTGCTCCTGGCGGCGCGGGTCCGGGATCCCGAACTGGCGCGTCGTCCCCGAGTGCAGCAGAGCGCCGCCGCGCAGCACGGCGTGGACGGGGTCGCCGTCGGCCAGGGCCCGGTCGAGCGGCTTGAGCAGGACCGCGCCGACGCCCTCCCCGACCAGCCAGCCGCTGGCCCGGTCGGTGAAGGCGCAGGAGTCCTCCTGCTCGGCGACCAGGCCCAGCTCGGACAGCACGTCCAGGTGGTCCGGGTGCAGCACCAGGTTGCTGCCGGCCGCCACGGCGGCCTCGCACCGGCCGTCGGCGACGGCCCGGAAGGCCGCCTCGACGGCCGCCAGCCCGGAGACGCAGCCGGTGTCGATCACCAGGCTCGGGCCGGTCAGGCCGAACGCGTGCGAGATGCGGTGCGCGAGCCCGCCGCGGGTGGCGTGGGTGCCGGTCCGGCCCTCGGCGCGGGCCGCCACCCCGTACAGCGCGTGGTCCTGCCACATCGACCCGACGAACACGCCGACCTGGCCGGTCTCCGACAGCCGCTCGGGGGTGAGCGCGGCGTCCTCCAGGCAGTGCCGGGTGACCGTCAGCAGCAGCCGCTCCTGCGGGTCGACGGCCGCCGCCTCGGCGTCCGCGAGCCCGAACTCCTCGGCCTCCACGGCGGTCACGTCGGCCAGGTAGCCGCCGACCCGGGCGCCGGCACGCCGGGCGTTGCTCCGCAGCGGGGCCCAGCGATCCTCCGGGGCGGGGCCGAGACCGGAGTCTCCGGCCGCCAGCATCGCGTCCAGCCCGCGCAGGTCGTCGGCCCCGGGAAGCCGGGCCGCGAAGCCGACCACGGCCACCGCGCGCGGGCCCGACGGCACCGGAGCGCTCTCCTGCGGCCGCTCGGCGGCGACCAGCTCGGCGCGACGGCGCAGCGCCGTCCCGGACAGGGCACCGCCCCACAGCGAGACCAGCAGCTCCTGGTCGTCCTGGAGGCCGAAGTGCCCGCGCACCGCGCCGAAGTCCATCTCCCCCACGGCGCACATGCCGAGGCCGCGCTCGGGGGCGGCGGTCAGCAGGAGCTGGGCGACGTGCCCCGCCTCGATCATCGAGAACCGGGCGGCGTTGCGCTCGCCGTACGCCGGCGCGATGGCCGCCGGGGTGGACACCAGGAAGACGCCGAACGCGGAGGCGTCCACCAGGGCGCGGTTGTGGAAGACGTGGACGTCGGTGCCGAAGCGGGCCTGCGGGTCGATCGCCACCAGGGCGCGCTCGCCCGGGTGCAGGTAGTAGAGGCCGCCGTCGACGCCCTCCACGGCGCCCGGCCGGACGTACAGGTAGACCTGCACCGGGTAGAAGCCGCCCGCCGACGGGTAGCGGTGCTTGGCGCGGCCGTCGAGCTCGCCGCGGGCCAGGGTGCCCATCAGCTCGGTGAGCCGGTCGCCGGGCAGCGGCCCGTCGGCGAACTCACGGAAGGCGGAGGCGTCGTAGAGCGCCCGCCGGTCCTCCGGGCCGGCCGCCGGGAACGGCAGGCGCGCCAGCGATCCGGGCAGCCGGCGCTCGGCGACCCTGGCCTCCTTGAACGCGGCCTTGGCCTGCGGGTCGAGGGCGATCCGGATGTCGGTGCGGGTTGCCTGCGGCGCGGAGGCGGCCTGCGCGGCGGGGGCGTTCACGAGGGACGTGAGGGCGGCGAGCGCAATGGTTGACGCGAGCACGCCAAGGCGACGCGCGTAGACGGAGGGTGTGCGGGCCGAAAGGGCCATGGGAATGCTCCCTGGGTGCGGGGGGTGTGCGGCCGGGTGGCCCCCGGAGGGGGTGTGGCCACGGTGGCGGTGCCGGATTGCGTGGCGGCGGGCGCAAGGTTACAGGTTTGCGACATGGGCACGTCATGTTCAGGAGTCTCAACTTCGCCGAAATAAGCGGAAGTTGAGATTCCGGCCGTTGCCTCCCGCTCTGGCAGGTGCGTGTGGGCGCGGCGGAGCCCCGGGGGAGGGGCGGGTGCCGTGAGGAGGC
>NZ_JACBGN010000469.1 GCF_013401435.1 Streptomyces sp. BR123 | reverse complement strand
ACCCGTCCCCGTACCGGCTCGCGACGGCTGCCGCACCGGTTGACCCCGGGGTCGTCCGATCGGTTGATGCGCACCGGCCGCGGACACGGCTTGGCTGGTCGGCGCCATCACCCGCGACCGGGCACGATGGAGCCGAACAGCCGATCCGCACCGGGAGCCCGCCGTGAGCCACCTCAGCCGAGCGCCGTCGCGCAAGGGGGACACGGACACCCGGATGCTGGCGACGGTCATGCACACGGCGTTCTTCCTGCTCCTGGCCGCCTCCGTGGCCCGCTACCTGCTCCGCCACCCCGGCTCCCCCGACACCCCCTGGATCATCGCCCTCGGCACCGCGCTCGCCCTGCTGTACGTCCTCGGCCCGGCCCTCGGAGCCGCCCCCACCGCACGCCGGCTGGCCTGGCTCGGGCTGGTCGTCGGCGTGTGGGTGGTGCTCGTCGTCCTCGCACCCAGCTTCGCCTGGTGCGCCGTCCCCCTCTTCTACACCGCCCTGCGGACCCTGCCGCCGCGCGCCGCCATCGTCCTGGTCGCCCTGCTGACGGTCTTCGTCGTCGCCGCCCAGCTCAAGCTGTCCCGCGGGTTCGACCCGAACCTGCTGCTCGCCCCGCCGGCCATCGCCGCACTGTCCACGGCCGTCTTCGTCCACATGGAACGCCAGGCCCAGGCACAGCGGGAACTGATCGACGACCTCATCCGCACCCGGCGGGAGCTGGCCGCCACCGAACGCCGCGAAGGCACCCTCGCCGAACGGCAGCGGCTCTCCATGGAGATCCACGACACCCTCGCCCAGCACCTGTCCAGCCAGCAGATGCTCCTCCAGGCCGCCGACCGGGTCTGGGACGACAGCCCGGCCACCGCCCGGGCACACGTCCGCACCGCCACCGGCATCGCCGCCCGCGGCCTCGCCGAGGCCCGCCGCCTGGTCCACGACCTCGCCCCGCCCGAGCTCGCCGGCGGCGCCGGCCTCGCCGACGCGCTGCGCGCCCTGGACGCCGGACCGGACATCGAGGTCCGCTTCCACCTGGAAGGCACCCCCGTACCGCTGCCCGACCGTGTGCAGTCGGCGCTGCTGCGGGTCGCGCAGGGCGCCCTGGCGAACGTACGGGAACACGCGCGTGCCCGGACCGCGGCCCTCACCCTCAGCTTCCTCGGCGACCAGGTCGTCCTGGACGTCGCCGACGACGGCGAGGGCTTCGACGGGAGCCGGCCGCCGCGCGCGAGCGGCGAGGAACGCGGTCACGGCCTCCCCGCGATGCGCGCGCGGCTCGGCCAGCTGGGCGGCACGCTCACGATCGAATCCGCCGAGGGCGAGGGCACCGTCCTGTCCGCGGCCATCCCCCTGGAGCACCGGCCATGACCACCGCCACGACGACGCTGCTGCTCTGCGACGACCACGCGGTGGTCCGCGCCGGCCTGTTGGCCCTGCTCGGCAGCGCCCCCGACATCGAGGTGATCGGCGAGGCGGGCAGCGGGGAGGAGGCCGTCGCGCTGGCGGCCAGGCTCCGGCCCGACGTGGTCCTGATGGACCTCCAGCTCGGCGAGGGCATCGACGGCGTCGAGGCCACCCGCCGGATCACCGCCGCCTCACCCCATCCGCCCCACGTCCTCGTCCTCACCACGTACGACACCGACGCCGACATCACCCGCGCCATCGGAGCGGGCGCCACCGGCTACCTCCTCAAGGCGGAGCGGCCGGAGGAGCTCTTCGCCGCGATCCACGCCGCCGCGGCCGGACGCACCACCCTGTCGCCTCCGGTCGCCAGCCGCGTGATGGCCCGCATGCGGGGCTCCCGCCCCACCCTGACCGACCGCGAGCTGGACATCCTCGGCCAGCTCGCCCGTGGCCTCGGCAACCGGGAGATCGCCCGCGCCCTGTTCATCAGCGAGGCCACGGTCAAGACCCACCTGGGCCGCATCTACGACAAGCTCGGCGTCGACACCCGCGCGGGCGCCGTCTCGGTGGCCAAGGAACAGCGCCTCCTCCCGTAGGCCCGGGGCCCGGGCCGCCCGGGGTGGGGCCGCCCGGGGCTGGGCTTCTCGGGGGGCCCGGTGCGGGGCCGGCACGGCCGAGCCGGAGCCGAGATCCCGGCGAAGCCACCGCCGTGGGCTCCCGGGTGTCCCGGGTGCCGAAGACCGTGCCGAGACGGCGGGCGAGCCCGGTTCGGCGTCGCTGCAGCGACCGGGCCCGGTCCGTCCGGGGCGGCGCCGGCGGGAGGCGGCGGGCGTGGGACCATCGGGGGGTGCTCGACATCGGCTACTCCCTCTCCCGGCGCTTCCCCGACCCCCCGCAGACCGACTACCGGACGGCGGACGTCCACTCCCTGCGCCACGACCTGTTCTGCGGGGACGTCTACCTCGCCGACACCGAGTCGGACCGGGAAGTGTCCACAGCCTGGGGATGGGTGCCCGTCCTGGACTTCGCCTGGGCGCTCTGCGACATCGTCGAACAGCTCGACCGGGACCCGCGCGGCAGCCGCTCCGCCGACCGGCAGTTCGCCGAACTCGACTTCACCGAGTCCACCGACCGCATGCTCTTCGAACGGCGCTTCGGCTGGGTCGACGTCGAGGCCGACTGGATGCCCGCGGAGGAGGCCCCGCTGACCTTCAGCCACAAGATGCTGCGCCGCGAGGCCCGCGACTTCCTGCACGACCTGCTCGCGGACCTCATCGACATGCACGAGGGCCTCGCCGACAACCCTGCGATCTGGACCCTGCAGGCCCGCTTCCCCCGCGTCCCGGCGTAGCCGCGCACGGCCTGCGTGGTCAGGGTCAGGGTCAGGGGACCACGCGCAGCCCCAGGTGCGCCGCCAGGGCCGGGGCCAGCGACAGGAGCTGGGCCGGCGTGACCGCCGCGCCGGCCAGGGCCTCCACGCCGCGGGCGAAGTCCAGCTCGGCCGCGGCCCGCAGGTCCACGTCCGTCATCCGGACCCCGGTGACGTCCGCCGCCCGCAGGACGCACCCGCGGAACTCCACCCGCTCCAGCAGCGCCCCGCCGAAGTCCGGCTCCACCAGTACGCATTCCTCGAAGACCACGTCCCGCAGCCGCGCCTGCCGCAGGTTCAGGCAGTCGATCTTTCCGCCGCGGAACTCGACCCGCTCCAGCACCGCCCCGTGCAGCGCCGTCCCGCCCAGCCGGGCGTCCACCAGCTCCACGTCCCGGAGCGAGGCCCCGGCCAGATCCGTACCGACCCCCCGGACGCCCTCCAGCAGCGAGTCCAGGATCCGCGCCTTGGCCAGCCCCGCCTCGTCCAACACACAGCGCCGCAGCGCGCAGTCCATGAACCGCGCCCCGGCGCCCTCCTGGCCGGACAGGTCCCGGTCGGCGAACTCCAGGCCGTCGTAGTCCCCGTCGGGCTCCAGCCCGCCGCCCTGCCACGGGATCAGGTCCGGCGGCAGCCCCACCTGCGGCCGCCGCGCCGCCTTCACCGCCTGTGCCCTGTCCGGCCTCTGCCGTCCGCTCCGCGCCATGCGACCCATCCTGCCCCGCGGGACCGACAGGCCCCGGCCCCGAGCCGGGCCGAGGGGCCGGGCCGAACCGCCCGGAGACCCACCGCC
>NZ_JACBGN010000468.1 GCF_013401435.1 Streptomyces sp. BR123 | reverse complement strand
CGGCTGTCCCTTCGACCCGCCCCGCGAACTCGCCGGCCTGCGCGAGCGCCACCCCGTCAGCCGGATGACCTATCCCGACGGCCACGAAGGCTGGCTGGTCACCGGATACGGACCGGCCCGGGAGGTCCTTGCCGACTCCCGGTTCAGCTCGCGGTACGAGCTGATGCACTTCCCGATACCGGGCGGCCCCGAGGGCACGCTGCCCCCGGCCCCGGTCGGCGACATGACCGGAATGGACGCCCCCGGGCACACCCGCTACCGGCGGCTGCTCGCCGGCCGGTTCACGGTTCGCCGCATGCGCCTGCTCACCGCGCGGGTCGAGGAGATCACCGCCGAACGCCTGGAGGACATGGCGCACGGCGGCGCGGAAGCCGACCTCGTCACGGCGTTCGCCCAGCCCATTCCCGCCCTCGTGATCTGCGAACTGCTCGGGGTCCCGTTCGCCGACCGCGACACCTTCCAGCGCCTCGTCCACACCCTGATGAGCCTGGACGCGAGCCCCGAGGACCGGTTCGATGCCGTCGCGGGGCTGCAGCAGTACATGCTCGACCTGGTCCGCGCCAAGCAGGCGGCCCCGACCGACGACCTGCTCGGCGACCTGACAGCCAGCGACCTCACCGAGGAGGAACTCGCGGGCCTCGGCGGCTTCCTGCTCGGCGCCGGACTCGACACCACCGCCAACATGCTCGCCCACGGCACGTTCGCCCTGCTCGCCCATCCGGAACAACTCGCCGCCCTGCGCGCCGATCCCGGTCTCGCCGACAGCGCCGTCGAGGAGCTGATGCGCTACCTCAGCGTCGCTCACACCATGGTCCGGGTGGCCCTGGAGGACATCGAGCTGGACGGCTGCACCATCAAGGCGGGGGAGAGCGTCACACTGTCCGTCGAGGCCGCCAACCGCGACCCGGAGCGCTTCCCCGACCCCGACACCCTCGACATACGCCGCAAGGCCACCGGACAGCTCGGCTTCGGCCACGGCGTCCACCAGTGCCTCGGCGCCCAACTCGCCCGCGTCGAGATGCGCGTCGCCCTGCCGGCTCTCGTGAGCCGCTTCCCGGCGCTGCGCCTGGCCGTACCGGCCGCCGACGTCCCGCTGCGCACCGGCATGAACATCTACGGGGTGCACCGGCTCCCGGTCGCCCTCGTATGACGGGACGCCCTGCCTGACGGGACCGACGACCGCGCACACGGGCTCCCCGCCCCGGACCGCAGTCCGGAGGCGGGGAGCCCGGAAGGGGGCGTGGCGGGTCAGACCTTGGGCGCCGCCACGGGGACGGGCCGCAGGGCGGCCGCCCGCGTCCTGATGACGTCCACGGGCATGTGGTTCGCCTTGAGCGCCGCGTACGCACGGCACAGTGCCTGCGTCCGCACCGGCCGGCTGCCGGCGGACGCCGTCAGGTCCCCCGCGCACTGCAGCTCCCACCGGGGGAAGCGGCGGCGCACCCGAGCCACCGGGGCGCTGGGGGCGAAGTACAGCATGGTCGTGTTCTCGTGCGGGTTGTGAGCCGAACCCTCGTACACCATTCGGCCGCTCGTCTCCAAACGGTCCGCGAGACGGGTCAGGGCGCTCTCCTCGGCCCCCTCCATGAACAGGCCCACATGGTTCTCGAAGCCGTGCACACGCTCCTTCGCGCCCACGTCCTCCTCGTAGGCGGGGCTGGACCGCGGGAAGAGGAAGACCTCGACATCGGGTGCCGGGCCCGCGGTGACGCGCAGCCGCGTCACCCGAATGTCCGTGTCCTCGGGCAGCCAATGGCGCTCCACCAGACGGCGCTTCACGAGCACGCTCGGTATGGTGGTCGAGGCGGCCCAGCCGTTTTCCTCGAAGTAGTCGAGGGCGGATTCCACGGTTTCCGGGAACAGCAGCGTCGCGCAGTGTGAAACGACGCAGCCGCTCCCTATTTCCCGTTTGAGATCGCCGGGTATCCAGGGAGGCAGGAGGTACTCCAGCGATTTCCTGGAGGCGTGGCGGGCGTAGTCAACAGCATGCTGGAGGCGCTGCACGTCGCACGGTTCGAACGTCTCGTGATGCATGTCGCAGCCTTTCTGTTGCCGACACCTGATTAAATCCACGTCACCCATCAGGCGGCATTCGGCCGTACTCTGATCGGGTGACCGGTCCTCGTTGACCTGCGTATCTCGCCCATTGCCGGTCACGGGGTTGTGCTCTTCGCCGAACTGCCGCATTTTTGGGCTGAAGAGGTCGTCCCTGGAGGTAGCCAGAATGTCTCGGTACGGCAGAAGGAACCCTCCGCGCATCCTGATAGCCGGTGCCGGAATCGGCGGACTGACGACCGCCCTCAGCCTCCACGCGGCGGGGCTGGACAACGTACTGATCGTGGAATCCTGTCCGCGGCTTCTCCCCGTCGGCGCCGGAATCAACCTGCAGCCCGCCGCCGTTCGCGAACTGACCGAACTGGGCCTGGGCGACGCGCTCGACGAGGTCGCCGTGGCGACCGCCCGGCTGGAGTACCACCACCGCTACGGCGGCCTGATCTGGGGCGAGCCCCGCGGCCGCGCCGCCGGCTACAACTGGCCGCAGTACTCGGTGCACCGGGCCCGCCTCCAGGAGCTGCTGCTCGGCGCCGTACGGGACCGCCTGGGCCCGGACGTCCTGCTCACCGGGCGCCGCCTGGCGGGCTACGAGACCGGCCGCGGCCGGGGCCGCGGCGACAGCCCCGTACGGGCCCGACTGGAGGGCCGGCCCGACCCGGTCCCCTGCGACCTCCTCATCGGCGCGGACGGCATCAACTCGGCCGTACGCGCCGCCATGTACCCGGACGAAGGGCCGCCGCTGCGCAACGGGATATGCATGTGGCGCGGCATCACCGAGACCGCCCCGTTCCTCGACGGCCGCACCATGGTCATCATCGGCTGCAACAGCAGGGTGAAGGCCGTCGCCTACGCGGTCTCCCGGCCGGACGGCCACGGCAGGTGCCTCGTCAACTGGGTCGTGGAGAGCCGCACCGGCGACGACGCGGACACCGACCCCGCGCGGGGCGGCCCCGACTGGGAACGTGACACCGTGCCGCCCCGGACCGTGCTGGCCCATCTCGACGGCTGGCGCAGCGACTTCCTCGACCTCCACGCGGTCGTGGCCGCGGCGCCCCGCATCGCCCGCTACCCGATGATCGACCGCGACCCGCTGCCGACCTGGCGGGACGGCCGCGTCGTCCTCCTCGGCGACGCCGCCCACCCCGTCTACCCGACCGGCTCCAACGGCGCCTCACAGGCCATCGTCGACGCCCGGGTCCTCGCGTACGAACTCGCCCACCACGACGTGGACGAGGCCCTGGACCGGTACGAGGGCGCCCGCCTGCCGCAGACCACCCGCCTCCTCGCGGCCCACCGGCGCCTGGAACCCGACCCCGTGCTCCGCGAGGTGGAGGCCCTCGCCCCCGACGGCTTCACCGACATCCGCCACGTCCTGCCCGAGGCCAGCCTCGACGGCATCAGGTCCTGCACCCTCCAGGTCACCGGCACGGACGCCGCAGCACTCAACTCCCGTACCTCATGGAGCGTCGCGGTATGAACATCCCCCGCTTCCCCCGCTTCCCCCGGCTC
>NZ_JACBGN010000467.1 GCF_013401435.1 Streptomyces sp. BR123 | reverse complement strand
GCCCGGACATCGGGCGGCCTGGGGCGGGTGCTCGGGTCGAGGGCGCGGCTGCGCTGGGTGCACCTGATCCTCGGCGGGGCGCTGCTGATGCCGTACTTCCTGCTGGCGCAGGTGTTCGTCGGTGTCCTCGCCGGCGGGGTGAACGTGCTGGCCTCCACGCCGCTGACGTTCGTCGCGTACGGGGTCTCGGTGCCGCTGGCTGCGGCGACCGGCGTCCTCGGGCTGGTCCGGCAGATGTCGGTGGTCGCGGTGCGGGCGCTGTGCGGGGTGCCGGGGGAGCGGCTGGCCGAGGGGCCGGCCCGGTCCTGGGCGGCCCGGGGGAGGACCGCCGCCTGGTGGTCCCTGCACCTCGGGATCGGGGCGCTGGTCAGCGGGATGAGCCTTGCGGTGCCGCCCATGGCGGTCGTGCTGATCCTGCTGCCGTTCGTGAGGGGGCTGCGGGAGATGCCGGTCGGGTCGGGCTGGTTGAGCACGGCCGCCGATCCGTACGTCGCCCCGTTCCTCGGGGTCGGCCTGCTGGCGGGGCTCGTGCTGTGCGCCGCCGGGGCCGGGGCGCTGCTGGCCCGGCTCGCCCCCGTCCTGCTCGGGCCGACGCCGGCGGACCGGCTGGCCGCGGCCGAGGAGCGGGCCGCCGACCTGGCCGTGCGCAACCGGCTCGCCCGGGAGCTGCACGACGCGGTCGGGCACGCCCTGAGCGCCGTCACCCTCCAGGCGGTCGCCGCCCGGCGGGTCCTCGACAGCGACCCCGCGTTCGTACGGGAGGCGCTGGCGGCTATCGAGGACACCACGCGGCGGACGGTGGGCGAGCTGGACACCGTACTGGGCCTGCTGCGGGACGGGGACCAGGCACGGCCGGACGCCGCGTCGGCACCCACCCTCGCCGCCGACCTGGACGGGCTGCTCGCCCGGACCCGGGCCGTCGGCACCACCGTCACCGCCCGGCAGGACCCAGGACCCGTGGGGGACTGGGCGCAGCTTCCGGCGATCGCCTCCCGCGAGGCGTACCGGATCGTGCAGGAGGGCCTGAGCAACGCACTGCGGCACGGCGCCGGACCCGTCGAGCTGCGCATCGCCGTGAAGGACGCGCGCGACGCGCGCGACGGATCGGGAGGCAAGGACAGTGCACACCGCGAACTGGAGATCACCATGACCAATCCACCGGGCAACGGCGAAGGTCCCGCGCCGCGCACCACCGGGGGCCGCGGGCTGCGCGGCGCCGCAGAGCGGGCGGCCCTGCTGGGCGGCCGCGTCGAGGCGGGCCCGCACGAGGGGCTGTGGCGGCTGCGGGCCGTCCTCCCGCTCGGCGAGGGCCCCGTCAAGGGCTCCTGCGGGGGCTCGCGATGAGCCGGCCGCCGCTGCGCATCGTGCTCGCCGACGACGAACGGATGGTCCGCACCGCGCTGCGGGTCATCATCGACGCCGAACCCGACCTGGAGGTCGTCGGGGAGGCGGCCTCCGGTGCCGAGGCCCTCTCCGTGGTCCGGGAACTGGCCCCGGACGTGGTGCTGATGGACGTCCGCATGCCCGGTGTCGACGGGATACGGGCCACCGAGCAGATCCTCGCCACCCTGCCCGAACCGCCGCGGATCGTGGTCGTGACCACCTTCGAGAACGACGCCTACGTCTATGACGCGCTGCGCGCGGGCGCCGCCGGGTTCCTCCTCAAGCGGGCCGACCCGGACGAGCTGCTCGGCGCGGTGCGGCTGGTGGCCCGGGGCGACTCCCTGCTGTTCCCGACGGCCGTCCGGGCCCTCGCCGCCTCCCACGCGGCCGGCGCCCCCGGAACCGCCGCCCCGTGGGTGGCCCGGCTCACCGACCGGGAGGCGGACGTCCTGCGCCTGATGGCCACCGGGCTGTCCAACCACGAGATGAGCGAACGCCTCGGGGTCGGCCCGCAGACCGTCAAGACGCATGTCGCCGCCGTCCTGTCCAAGACCGGCTCCCGCGACCGCACCCAGGCCGTCATCGCCGCCTACGAGGGCGGCTTCATCGTGAGAGGGGCCGCAACATGAGGAAAAGCTGAGAACCCGGCCACAAACGGGACAGGGTGGAACGCTCGGACGCCCTCGCACGTCCTTCCGGGAGATGAACAAGACGATCAGGCGTGCGTCGGTCTTCTGTCTGCTCCTCGTGCTGGCCCTGCTTCTCCGGGTCACCTGGGTGCAGGCCTACCAAGGCCAGGCCCTCGCGGACAACGAGAACAACCGGCGGAACCTCATCGGGCAGTACGAGAACCCGCTGGGCAACATCATCGTGGGCGGGGAGGCGATCACCGGCTCGGTCAAGACGGGCGGCAAGGACTTCGCGTACAAGCGGACCTACGTCGAAGGCCCGCTGTACGCGCCGCTCACCGGCTTCAGCTCGCAGGCGTTCGGCACGAGCATGCTCGAAGGCGTGTACAAGAAGATCCTCAACGGCTCGGACGACCGCCTGAAGACCGTGATGGACCTCCTCACCAACAAGCGGGCCTCGCCGGGGAACGTCCTGACGACCGTCGACAAGGACGTCCAGAAGGCCGCGTACGCGGCGCTGCAGGGCAAACAGGGCTCCGCCGTCGCGATCGACCCCGCGACCGGCGAGATCCTCGCCATGGTGAACAACCCCTCCTTCGACCCGGGCCGCATCTCCGGTGCCAACGACGCCGAGGCCTGGAAGGAGCTGTCCGCCGACAACGGCAAGGCCATGGAGAACGTGGCGCTGCGCAAGCCGCAGGCGCCCGGCTCCACCTTCAAACTGGTCACGCTGGCGGCGGCCATCGAGAACGGGCTGGTCACGAACCTGGACGCGCCGACCGGCACCCCCGACCCGTACACCATTCCGGGGACGAAGACGCAGCTGCCCAGCGAGGCCGGCTCCGCAGCCTGCAACAACGCCTCGGCGCGCACTGCGCTCCGGCTGTCCTGCAACAACGTCTTCGCCGAGCTCGCCTCCAAGCTGGGCCAGGACAAGATGCGCGCGACGGCCGAGAAGCTCGGCTTCAACACGAACGTCGAGACCCCGGTCACGACCCGGGTGCCCAGCAAGTACCCGTCGAAGAAGATGTCCGTCGACCAGGTCGCGCTCACCGGTATCGGCCAGTTCGACGTCCAGGCCACCCCGCTGCAGATGGCCATGGTGACCGCCGCGATCGAGAACGACGGCAAGCTCGTCGCCCCGCACTCGGTCTCCGAGGTCACCGACTCGGGCGGCACCGTGCTGGAGAGCTTCAAGAACCCCAAGGTCCAGCAGGTCATGAGCCCGAAGACCGCCGCCATGGTGCGGGACGCGATGAAGACCGTCGTCGCCGAGGGCGGCGGCAAGCCGGCGCAGGTGTCGGGCGCCGAGGTAGGCGGCAAGACCGGCACGGCCCAGCGCGGCGTGAAGAACAGCCTGCCGCCGCTGGCCTGGTTCACCTCGTACGGCAAGGCGGGCAGCAAGCAGATCGCCGTCGCCGTGATGATCGAGAACTCGGACACCGACCGGTCCGAGATCGGCGGCGGCCGCCTGGCCGCCCCCATCGCCCAGAAGATGATGGAAACCTGGCTGAAGAAGTAGCCGGCCCCACACCTGTCTCTTATACACAACT
>NZ_JACBGN010000466.1 GCF_013401435.1 Streptomyces sp. BR123 | reverse complement strand
GGGCGGGGACGCGGGACCTCTGCCCCCTCACCCCTCCCGGGGCCGGGCACGCCCGCTCCCGGGCGCGCCGGGCCGGTACCCCTGCCCTCACCCCGCCCGGGTGATGCACCGCGCCACCGCCGCCCGCATGATCGGACGGACGGCCATGAGAAAGGGTGATCGATCATGTGCAGGTGGCTCGCGTACTCGGGCAGCCCCATGCTCCTCGACAGCATCCTCTACAGACCCAAGCACTCCCTGATCGACCAGAGCCTCCACGCGCGCATGGGCGTCGAGACGACCAACGGAGACGGGTTCGGCATCGGCTGGTACATGGACGGGGGCGCCGTCGGCACGCCCGCGATCGTCCGCGACGTCGGCCCCGCCTGGAACAACCGCAACCTGCGGGAGATCGCCGGGCACGTCATGTCCCCGCTCCTCTTCGCCCACATCCGGGCCTCGACGGGCACGGC
Organism: Streptomyces sp. BR123; assembly: GCF_013401435.1. GTDB lineage: Bacteria > Actinomycetota > Actinomycetes > Streptomycetales > Streptomycetaceae > Streptomyces. Next base: position 3,122 of record NZ_JACBGN010000466.1, on the reverse strand, counting down.
GGTGCAGCAGACGAACTGCCACCCCTTCCGGCACGGCCGCTGGATGTGGATGCACAACGGCTCCATCGCCGACTTCCACCGCATCCGCCGGGACCTGTGCCTGGCCGTCGACCCCGTCCTCTTCCTGGACATCGAGGGGACCACGGACTCGGAGATGATGTTCTTCCTCGCCCTCACCTTCGGACTGGAGGACGACCCTCCGGGCGCGGTGGCCAGGATGGTGGGCCTGGTGGAGCGCGTCGGCCGCGAGCAGGGTATCGCCGACCCCGTGCAGATGACCGTCGCCGTGACGGACGGGGCGGCGATCTGGGCGTTCCGCTATGCCAGCGGGGGCAGAGCCCGGTCGCTGTTCTACAGCTCCAAGGTGGAGTCGCTGCGGGCCCTGCACCCCGAAGTGGAGCTCCTGCGGGAGGTGTCCGACGAGACCCGCCTGGTGGTGTCGGAGCCGCTGGGCGACCTGCCGGGAGCCTGGAACGAGGTGCCCGAGGGGGCGTACGGGGTCGTGCGGGCGGGCGCGGACGCACTCCACACGTTCACCCCGGTCCCGGCCTGACCCGCCCCGCCGGCCCGACACCGTTCGGGTTGGTCCCCGGCGCGGGAACCCCTGTTCGAGGGAGATCGTTGTCGGCGTATGAGCACCAGTGAGGGAAGGGGAGAGGCGTGAAGTACGACCTCTCCCAGCGCCTGGTCGTCGGGATCGCCTCCAGCGCCCTGTTCGACCTGACCGAGTCCGACGCCGTCTTCCGCGAGCAGGGCGAACCGGCCTACCGCGCCTACCAGGAGGAACACCGCGAGGACGCCCTGGACAAGGGTGTCGCCTTCCCCTTCGTACGCCGCCTGCTGTCGCTGAACGACCTCGCGACGCACCCGGGGGACCCGCTGGTCGAGGTGATCATCCTCTCCCGCAACGACCCGGACACCGGACTGCGGGTGATGCGCTCGGTCGAGGCGTACAACCTGCCGATCACCCGCGCGATCTTCCGGCCGGGCCGCTCCTCGCACCGCTTCATGCCGGCGCTCAACATGTCCCTGTTCCTGTCCGCCAACGCGCAGGACGTCCGCGAGGCCGTCGCCGCCGGCCTCCCCGCCGGACACGTCCTGGCCTCGGCCTCGGCCGACGACCCCGAGGACCCGGAGCTGCGGATCGCCTTCGACTTCGACGGGGTCCTCGCCGACGACAGCTCCGAACGCGTCTTCCAGGCCGACGGCATCGACGGGTTCCGGGCCCACGAAGTGCTCAACGCGGCCACCCCGCACGACCCCGGCCCGCTGCGGGACTTCCTCGCCGGGATCAACCGGATCCAGCGCCGGGAGGAGGACGAACACCGCGAACGCCCCGACTACCTGCCGCGGGTGCGCGTTTCCCTGGTCACCGCGCGCAACGCACCGGCCCACGAAAGGGCGGTGCGCAGCCTCAAGAAGTGGGGACTGCGGGTCGACGACGCGTTCTTCCTCGGCGGCATAGACAAGTCGGCCGTCATCGCCACCCTCCAGCCGCACATGTTCTTCGACGACCAGGTCGGCCACCTCGGCGGAACGGCGTCCAGTGCCCCGAGCGTCCACGTGCCGTTCGGAGTGGCGAACGCCGGCGCCTGAAGTCCGGACCCCGGCCGGGGGCCGTCGGCCGGTCAGCGGGAGCCGTACGGGGCCGTCCGGACGCCCGAAGTGCCGCGCAGGAACGGCAGGTCCCGGTCTCCCACGTCGTCCCGCGGCCCCGCAGCGCGCAGGACGACATCCAGGACCCCGTCCGGTTCCGCGGCGTAACAGTGTGCGAACCACGGCATGTTGGCCTCCACCACCGCCCAGCCGCCGCCGGTGAGCCGCCCCACGTCGAGGCAGACCGCGCTCGGCAGGCCCTGCGCGGCGGCGTCCAGCACCTCCCGGGCGAAGCCGTGGACCGGCGCCTCCAGCGGTGCGGGATCGGGACGCCCGTACACGGCGTAGCGGCTGCCCGCGCGGACCTCGCCGTCGAGGACGAACAGCCGGTACTCGGCGGCGAACTCCACCACACCGCTCACCAGCACGGGCGTCGCCCCGTCCAGGGTGTCCGGCAGCCGGGAGCCGTCCTCGTACACGGCGGCGGGAAGCACGTCGATCTTCGCGGAGGGCGGCTTCACGAAGGCCCGCCCGGCCAGGGAACGCGCCTCCCTCAGCGTCGTCAGCCGGACGGGCCGCCCGAGCAGCGCGTACGGCATCGTCGTCAGCCAGTCGTCGGCGGGTTCCAGGAGTCCGAGGCCGAGCCCTGCCCCCAGCCGGTCGGCGGCGAGCGGGCCTCCGTACCAGTGCGTCCGGCGGCCGCCGGCCTCGGCGGCGCGGCCGACGACGTCGTAACCGCGCCAGGCCGCCGCCTGTCCGAGCAGTTCCGCCGTGGACGTGCGGGGCGGGTGCAGCAGGAGGGCGGGGGCGGTGCCGGTGCCGTGGTTCATGGCAGTGAGCCTACGGCGCCCGCAACCGGGCCCGCACAGGGGCAATTTGAGACTCGATGAAGTCCTTTAGGGCATTTTCGGCGGACAAGAGACCACTGCATCCGTCTCGTGACTACGGTTCGCCGCATACGGGTTGCACACACGACCCGCACGACCCACCAGCACCGGAGGTATCAGCGATGCGAAGCACCACCGCCAAGGCCGGCACGCTCGCAGCGGTCCCACTGCTCGCCCTGGCCTGGGCCCAGCCCGCACAGGCCGCGCCGGGCGGCGACGCCGGATCGCGGGCCGCGGCGGCCGCGCCGGCACGTTACTTCGAGTTCACGGACGGCACGGACACGTTCGTCATCAAGCTCACCGACCCCGCCAGGATCCGGCAGGCGCGGGACATACTGAGCGGCGTGGACACGGAGAACACGGGCGTCATGGGCACGATCGTCAAAACGCCCGCCGCGTACAACAAGCCGTGGAAGTACCACCTCGACCCCGACTCGGTGACCTTCTTCGGCATGGCCACGGAGGTGTGCGACGCGAACATCTCCTACGTCAACGACCACCTGGGCGAGGTGGGCGGCGCGCTCCTGCCCCGGTCGACCTGGTGCCCCTGGCATTCGAAGCTGACGCGCGAGCTCCCGCGCCCGTAACCGCTCCCGCGGCACCGGCGCCCCGTTGCCGCGCCCGCGCACACCCGCCCGC
>NZ_JACBGN010000465.1 GCF_013401435.1 Streptomyces sp. BR123 | reverse complement strand
CCACCGCACCCGCCGACACCGCCCGCCCCGCACGCCGTCCGGTGCGGCAGGACGAACCGCCGCCCGAGGACGGGCCCGCACCCCCCGGGCCCGGGCCCGAGGACCCGGTCCGGCTCTACGCCGCCCGCCTGGCCGGCACCGCCGCCGAGGAGGCCGCCGCCTTCCCCGGCGGCGCCGGGGTGCCCGTACGGGTCCCCGGCGCCGCCGCACTCCCCCGGATCCTGGACATACAGCGCGCCCTGCGCTCCCTCCAGCGGCACCGCCCGCCCGGCCGGCCCACCCGCCTCGTCCTCGACGAGCCGGCCACCGCCGAGGCCAGCGCCCGCGCCCTCGGCCTGGTCATCCCCGTCCTGCGGCCCGAGAGCCGGCGTGAGGCGACCGTCCGACTGGTCATGGACGCCTCACCCTCCATGGCCGTGTGGCAGGACATGTTCGAGGAACTGCGCGCCGTCTGCGAACGCCTCGGCGCCTTCCGCGACGTACAGGTCCACTACCTGCAGCGGCTCGCCGACGGCCGCGCCGCCCTCGGCCAGGCCCCCGCCCCCGGCACCCGGCTCCGCTCCGGCGACCAGCTCCGCGACCCCAGCGGCCGCTCCCTCACCATGGTCGTCTCCGACTGCGCCGGGCCGCTGTGGCGCGAGGGCGCAGCCCAGCGGATCCTGCACCGGTGGGCCGAATGCACCCCCTGCGTCGTCGTCCAGCCCCTGCCCCAGCGCCTGTGGAACCGCAGCTGGCTGCCGACCGAGCGGGGCACCCTCACCCGGGTCGAGGGCGGCGCCGGCAAGCTCCGGTTCCGGCCCGACCGGCCCGTCCGCCCCGGCCGGCTCCGCGGCGGCCTCACCGTCCCCGTGCTCCCGCCGAACGCCACCGCGCTCGGCGCCTGGGCCCGCCTCGTCGCCGGGTTCGGCACCGGCCCCGTACCGGCCGAGGTGGGCCGGGTCCTCGCCGACCACCCCGCCGCGCCCGCCCCTCCGCCGCGGGCCGTGCGGCCGCCGCGCGAACTCGTCCGCCGCTTCTACTCCTCCGCCTCGCCGCGCGCCGTCCAGCTCGCCGTCTACCTGTCGGCGGCCCCCCTGACCCTGCCCGTGATGCGGCTCGTCCAGCGCACCATGCTGCCCGACTCCGAACCCTCCGACCTGGCGGAGGTGCTGCTCAGCGGACTCCTGAGGCGCGGCCAGGCACCGGGGGAGTGGTACGAGTTCACCCCCGGCGTGCAGGACGTCCTGCTCGGACCGCTCGGCCGGGACGAGGCCGCCCTCGTCCTCAAGCACTGCTCGGAGTACGTCCTCGCGCACTTCGGGCGCGGGGTGCGCAACTTCCCCGCGCTCGCCGTCTCCCAGCTCACCGGGGAACCCGTGGTCGAGGAGGACGGCGACGAACGGGCCCCCGCCGCGCCGCTCCCGCTGGCCTTCGCCGAGGTCTCCGCCCGCGTCGTACGCCGCTACCTGCCCGGGCCGGCCGCGCCGGGCACCGCTGACCGGGAACCTGCCGCGCCCCCGCCCGGGCGGGGCTGGGCCGTGCGCACGGCCCGCGACCGGATCGCCGCCCAGGACCGCCAGGGCGGCGACGGCGCCGAGCGCGGGCTGTACGAGGCCGTCGCGGTGCTGCGCCGCGCGGTGGCGGCCCCCGCGGGCCCCGACGACGCCCCGGGCGAGGCCGAGTGCGAGCTGGCCGGGGTGCTGCTGCGGCTGTGGGCCCGGCAGCGGGACCCCGAACTGCTGGCCGAGGCCGAGCAGGCGGTGAGCGGGCTCCGCACCGCGCCGGCCCGTGCCCTGCGCGGCCGGGTCCTGTACGAGCGGGCGCTCGCCCGGCAGGCCGAGCAGCCCGACGCGCGGCTGCTCGCCGCCGCCGAGCGGGAGTTCGCCGCCGCGGCCGCCGCCCCCGACGGCGATGCGGGGCTGCGGCTGGACTGCGTGGTGCGGCAGGCCCAGGCCCTGGTCGGGTTGGGCGAGCTGCGCGACGACCCGATTCCGCTGCTGCAGGCGCAGGCCGTGCTGGAGGCACTGGCCGGGCAGGGGGCCGCGGCGCAGGGCGGGGCCGACGGGGCCCTGAGGCCGGCCCTGGGACGGGTGCTCCTGGCGCTGCTGCCCCGAACCTCCGACCCGGTGGAGCGCACGGCCCTGGCCGAACAGGCCGCCGCACACCTGGCATCGGCGCTGCCGGAGACATCCGCCGGAGCGGAAACGGGAGCGGGCACGGCAGCCGGCGCCGCGGCACCGGAGCGATCGCCGGGCCCGGGTGGCCTCGGGGCCGCCGGTGCCGAGGCCGGTGCCGATGCCGGAACCGGGGCCGGGGCCGCTGCCGGTGCGGGGGCTGCCGGGGCCGGCGGGTCCGCGCAGGTCCGGGACCGGGCGCGGACCGCGCGGCTCCGCGTCGACCTGGCCACGGCCCTGCGCTACCTGCCCGCCCGGCTGGAGGAGGCGTCCGGCCAGCTGGGCCGGGCCCTGGCCGAGGCCGGCGGGGACCCCGAGCTCCGGCCGGCCGCGCTGGTGTGCCTGGCCCGCGTGCACCGGGCCCGGTCCGCGCGGGACGGGGACCCGGCGGCGCTGGAGGACGCGGCCGACGCGTACGGCAGGGCCCGCCGGCTGATCCCACGCGACGGGGAGGCCTACGCGGAGCTGCTGCCCGAGTGGGGCGACGTCCTCCTGCAGCGGGCCCGCGCCGCCGGCGGCCGACGGTTCACCTCGGCGGCCGTACGGGTGCTGCGCGACAGCCGGGCCGCCATCCCGCAGTCCGACGCCCGCTCCGCGCACCGGCTCGTACGGCTCGCGGAGGGGCTCCGGCTGCGGCACGGCTACGAGGGCGACGTGGTGGACCTGCGGGAGGCCGAGTACCTGCTGGAGCTCGCCGTGCGGCACAGCCGCAGCCCGCTGGAACAGGCCCGCGCCTGGCGGGAGCACGGGGACGTCCAGCAGGAGATCCACGCCCACACCCGGGCCCTGGAGCGGCTCGACCGGGCCGCGGACTCCTACCGGCGGGCCTGGCGCGCGGCCCTGGAGGCCGACCGCGCGGACCGACGGGAGGTCGCCGTCGAACTCGCCGCCAGAGTCCAGGAGCTGCGGGGCGGGGTGCTGGAGCGGCTGGCCCGCCCCCGGGCTGCGCTCGACGCCTACCGCTCCGCACTGGAGCTGTGGCGGGCGCTCGGGGAAGCGGCCGCGGACCGCCGCGAGGCGCTGGCCTCGCGGGTCCGCACCCTGGAGGCCGGGCTGTGAGGCCGGCGTCCGGGGCGTGAAGGGCCCGCACACGGGAACACGTTCAACGGGCGGGACGTCTAGACCGCGACACCGCACGCGATTCGGCACGGCGACTCAACAGGGGGACGGGCAGCCCATGGCGATCCGGCATCAGGCAGCGCACACGGAGGCGGCAGCGCGGACGGAAGGGGACAGGGACCCCGACGCGGAGGCCGAGACGGCGACGGCGACGGCCGGTGGCCGGGGAGCCGTCGTGGCCGGCGCCGGGGACGGCACCACAGCCGGCGTCAGGGAGGGCGGCCCGGTCGGCGGGGCGGGAGCAAGCGCGGGCGCGGGCCCGGGTGGATACGGGAGCGGACGCAGGCACGGCCCCGCGCGCAGGCGCGGGCCCGGCCGGCGGGGCGGGGGCAAGCGCGTGCACGGG
>NZ_JACBGN010000464.1 GCF_013401435.1 Streptomyces sp. BR123 | reverse complement strand
CCCGTACCCGCGCCCCCCGCCTCCCCGCTGGCGGACGCGTACGCACGGCTGACGGCCGCGTACGACGGCCTGCACGTCGTGGAGCGCGCCGCGCACGAACCCGCCCCCCGGGGTGCGGGCTGGGTCGGCGCGGACGAACTCGCGGCCGGCGGACCGGCCCTCGACGCCTTCCTGGCCTGGGACAAGGCCCAGGTCCTGCAGGACTACGGGCGGGAGGCGCGCCCCGACGTGGTCGCCACCTTCGGGCTGCACCGGTACGCCTGGCGGGCGTGCCTGCTGACCACCGTTCCGTGGTTCCTCGACCGCCGGGTGCCCCGTCTCGCCCCGGCGGACGTGGCCGTCCACCGGCCCCGCGGGCGGATCAGCGTCCGCGCCCGGACCTTCGCCTGCCTGCCGGACGATCCGGCGGCCGCCCTCCCCGGGGCCCGCGTCGTGCCCGACGAGGCGGCTCTGCGGGACGAGGTGCGCGCTGCGGTGGCGCAGCACCTCGAGCCGCTGCTGGCCGGCTTCGGCCCGCGCACGCGGCGCAGGCACCGCGCCCTGTGGGGCCTGGCGACCGACTCGCTCGTCGCGGGCCTGTGGTACGCGGCGAAGCTGCTCGACGAGGAGCAGCGGGCCATCGCCGAGCTGCAGGCCCTGCTGCCGGGCGCAACGGCCCCGTACACCGGGGGCGCCGGCTTCCGTACGCTCACGGGCCCGGGCGGCATGCCGCTGGCGACCCGGGACCGGGTCAGCTGCTGCCTCTTCTACACGATCCGGCCCGAGGAGACCTGCGTGACCTGCCCCCGGACCTGCGACGCGGACCGGGTGACCCGCCTCACGGCACGCGCAGCCGCCGCCGGCTGAGCGCCCGTCACCGGCAGCCACGGGAACCCGGCGCCGTCGGGTGTCAGTGACGGCGCGTACGGTCTGCGCATGATCGATCGACGGCCGCCCCTGTCCTCCCTGTACGACTTCGCCCCCTGGGCCCCGGTGCTGCGGCTCCTGCTGGCCGGCTACCCGGAGGTCCGGCCCGACGGGTCCGCCCGCGTGGCGGGACGCATCGGCCGGCACGGCTACAGCCTGTGGCTGCGGGGAGGCATGTCGTCGGAGCGGCCTGCGGCCGTGGAGCACGTCCAGCGGGCGCTCGCGCGAGGCGGGGTCGAGGAGGTCGCGTTCTCGGCGGAGATCCGGCCTACCGGACGGACCACCCTCCGCCTGGTCTGGCCCTGCCCGGCCGTGGAAGCCGCCATCGGCTACCCGGACCTCGGGGTGCTCGTCCTGGTCGACGGCTCCCTCCCCGGCCCCTGGCGCCGCCTCCCCGACCGGGCGCCGGGGACGGTCCCGGCCCCCTCGGCCGACCTGGAACTGCTGGAGCGCACGCTCCGCGAGCGGATGCCCGACGCCATTGGTGCGACGGAAGAGGAAATAGCCGCAGCCGAGGCCCGCCTCGGCGTCACCCTCCCGGACGAGCTGAAGGTGTTCTACCGGGTGACCCGGGTGGAGGGGGAAGAAGAGAAGAACTGGGAGGGCGACTACGAGACGTGGGAGCGCGCCACCGAGGAGCGGAACCGCGCCTCCGACGCGGTCGGCTACGAGGTCTCCGCCCTGCACGAGCTGTACGCCGTCGACCCGGAGTCCCGCCACTCCCGCTGGGAGTTCGGGGCGACGGAGGGGGTCGCCACGACGCCCGACGCCGCGGTGCAGGGCCTCGCCGGCTCGCCCGGCTGGATCGTCTTCGGCAGCAACGGCGGCGACGAGATCGCGGTCGACCTGACCCCCGGCCCGGGCGGACACCTCGGGCAGGTCATCCTGGTCGACCACGAGCAGAGCCTCGGTGCCCAACTCGTCGCCGACTCCTTCACCGACATGGTCCTGGGACGGGAGAGGAAGGAGCCCCGGGTCCACCCCAAGGACCTCCCGGCCGTGGCCAGGGTCGGCGGCGGCGACCTGTCGACCGTCCGGGCCGCAGCCCATCCCGCCCTGGAAGTACTGTCCCTCCGCGCCGGGGACGGCGCCCCGTTCGGCCTCGCCCCCGTCACCGGGCTGCCCCGCCTGCGCACCCTCACCGCCGACCCCGGCACGCTCGCCGACCCCCTGGAGATCACGGAGCTCGCCGGGCTGGAGTTCCTGGAGCTCGGACCGCAGGAGTGGCGCGCCCTCCTGGACGCCGGCGCCGTACCGCGCAGCCTGTCGGCCGCCGCCGTCCGGGAACAGGGACAGGACCGCGGGACCGTGGTGGCCGTCGCCAACGAGCTCCTCGCCCTGTGGGACCGGCCCCGGATCGACGAGACCGTCCTCGAAGGAGACCTCCTCCCCGAGGCGTAGCCGTCGGGCGCCGTCAAGCGGCTCGCTCTCCAACCCACCCGTCCGGCTGATCGCAATCGAACACAACTCCTGCGATATGCACGGGAGTTCGAGCCGCGACACCCTATCCGGCGGGCCGCGCCCCCCGATGGCGTCCACTTGCCCCGAAACCTGCATGCCGAGCCGATCTCCTGCGCAACCATGGCCCCGGTAGGCCGCAAGTCGATGCAAAGGCGAGGGACATCCGCATGAGACTGACCGACATATCGCTGGACTGGCTGCTGCCCGGCAGCCTGTTGATCCTGGGCGTACTTGCGGCAGTTGCGGTACTGGCCCGGGGCAAGCGGGAGAACGACAAGGCGGCGACCGAGGACTCCTGGGAGCGCAGCGAGGAGCGGCGGCGCCGCAAGGAGGCCGTCTACGGAACCGCCTCCTACGTCCTGCTGTTCTGCTGTGCGGCGGTGGCCGCCGCACTCTCCTTCCACGGGCTGGTCGGCTTCGGCCGGCAGAACCTGAACCTCTCCGGGGGCTGGGAGTACCTGGTCCCCTTCGGCCTCGACGGCGCCGCCATGTTCTGCTCGGTGCTCGCCGTGCGCGAGGCGAGCCACGGCGACGCGGCCCTCGGCTCGCGCATGCTGGTCTGGCTGTTCGCGGGCGCGGCAGCCTGGTTCAACTGGGTGCACGCGCCGCGCGGCCTCGGCCACGACGGGGCACCTCAGTTCTTCGCCGGCATGTCGCTGTCGGCGGCCGTCCTCTTCGACCGGGCCCTCAAGCAGACCCGCCGGGCGGCGCTGCGCGAGCAGGGCCTGATCCCGCGGCCTCTGCCCCAGATCCGCATGGTCCGCTGGCTGCGGGCGCCCCGCGAGACGTTCGGTGCGTGGTCGCTCATGCTGCTGGAGGGCGTCCGCACCCTGGACGAGGCCGTCGAGGAAGTACGGGAGGACAAGCGGGAGAAGGAGATGGACCGCCTCCGCAGGCGGGACCAGAACCGGCTGAACCGGGCCCGCCTGAAGGCGCTGGGCCGGCAGAACCGGACCTTCGTGTTCGGGCGCTCGCGCGGGCGCCAGGTTGACATGGCGGGGCTGGCCTCCGCGACGGGCTCCGCGCCGGTCGGCGCGGAGCCGGCCATAGCGGATCCCGGACATCTGCCCGCACCGCGCCGACACCTCTCCCTGCAGGCCGTGACCGGATCGGACATCGGTGACCTGACCGGCCCGCGCACGGTCGACCTGACCGCCGAGGACGACACCCAGACACTCCCCCGGCTCGACTCCCTGGAACGCAAACTCAAGGATCTGGAACAGCAGTTCGGCTGACTTTCCTCCTGCCGCCGACCCC
>NZ_JACBGN010000463.1 GCF_013401435.1 Streptomyces sp. BR123 | reverse complement strand
TTCGGGGGAAGATCGCCGGTGGGCAGACAGTAGGCAACGCGGGGATGAACGCGATACGGGGAAAACCCTTGTCCACCCCCTGTCGACCCGCCCGTACCTAGTGCACGGGGTGCAGCCTGCGGAAATAGGTCCAGCTGGTCTCGTTCGGCGCTGACCATTCCTCCGGTGCGCGACCGTATTCGGGGTGGCGGTCGGCGATGTACGCCCGGGTCCGCTCGGGGACTTCGGCGTAGCCTCCGAGCTTGTGCCCGCGGCAGTGGAAGGTGAGCCCGCCCGGCCGCTGCCCCTGTTCCATCCAGGGCAGCCACGGGGACATGCGCGTCCAGGACATGGTGCACGGGACGCTGGGGGCGTCGGTGGTGAGCACCGCCTCCGGGGCGAAGAACTGGAAGAGCTCCAGGGCGCGGTAGGTGTCGCCGGAGGAGTGGAGCGGGTAGTCGGCGACGGGCAGCGGCGAAGGGTAGGAGAGCGGGATCTCCAGGCTGAAGCAGACCTGGTCCCCGAGCCGGGTGAGCGGGATCGGGAACGGGCGCAGCTGCAGGTTCGCGGGGTCGTTCCAGACGTGGATGACCTGCTTGCCCTCCCATTCCTCCAGAATGTCCCGCGTGTTGGGATCCAGGTAGAACGCGGCTTCCCTGGAGAGGAGCCGGTATCCGCCCGTCTCCTCGTCCGGCACCAGCCGGGTGACGCTCAGACCCTCGAAGCCGAACAGGCGCCGATAGGGCTCGTCCGGGGCCCAGGAGTGGACGTCCCCGGTCCAGTGGAAGACCGCCTCGGCGCCGTCGAGGGAGGCGCGGGTGCGGGCGAATGCGTGGAGAAGCTCAGCCGGTGTCATCCGGACTCCTTCGTGGATACCCCCACCCTTGGGTGGAGGAGGAAGCGAGGCACCCTGCGGAGCATGGCAGGGAGCGGCGTTTCGCTGCCAGGGCGAAACGTCGTCACCGCCGACCGGCCGCATCTCGTGATCCGGCCTGACACTGTGCGAGGTGCGATGACCGGCCGCGCGAAGCGGGCGTTCCCACCGGGTACTCTGCGCAGCCGTCCGCGGACCGGGCGAGGGGGCGCGGCGCCGAGGCGTGGCCGGTATGCGGATGGAAGGTTGACGCTGCGGCAGGCAGCGGCAACGGTGACCCGCATGGGTAAGAGGAACGAACGCGGCCTGCTCACGCTGCTGGTCTGCCTGGTGCTGGGCGTCGGACTGCTCGCGGCCGCGCTGGGGGCGTCGCACCTCGGCGGCTCCCGGCGGGCCGCCGCGGAAGCCGCGGACGGTGCCGGGGGAGGCTCCGTGGACCTGCAGGAGCTGCCGCCCGGTCCCGCCGAGCCGCCGCCGACCGGGCCGGACGCCTCGACGGGCACGGTGACGGTGGACTGCGGGCGCAACGAGGAGCGCCACTTCAACGAGGACAACCTCGTGGTCTCCCCCGGGCTGCACGGGGGCGCGCACCACACGCACAGCTACGTGGGGAACCTGTCCGCCGACGCACGGTCGACGGACGCCTCGCTGGCCGCCGCAGCGACCAGCTGCCGCGGCGGCGACCGGTCCACCTACTACTGGCCGGTCCTGCGCCGCACGGACCGGCCGGGCACGCACCCGCAGGAACGGGCCGCGGGCCACGGCAACACGGGCGAGATCCTGTCGGAGGCGTCGGTGTCCGTGGAGTTCCACGGGAACCCGGCGAGCAAGGTCGTGCCGATGCCGCGCTTCCTGCGCGCGGTGACCGGCGACGCCGTGGCCGGCACCGCGCGCAGCGACGCCGACGTCCGGGCCCGGTGGGGGTGTTCCGGCCTGCCCGACCGGTCCACCACCCACTACCCGCGCTGCCCCGAGGGCGACCGGGTCACCCGTACGCTCGCCTTCCCCAGCTGCTGGAACGGGCTCGACGAGGACAGCCCGAACCACCGCTCGCACCTGGTCTTCCCCGCCGCCAACGGCGTGTGCCCGCAGAACACCTTCCCCGTGCCGCAGTTGCGCATCCGGCTGGCGTACGACGTCACGCCGGGGACGCCCCTCGCCGTCGACTCCTTCCCCGAGCAGCGGCACAGCCCGCGGACGGACCACGCCATGTTCGTGAACGCGATGACGGACGCACAGATGGCCTCGGTCGTGGACTGCCTCAACGAGGGCCTGGCCTGCCGCACCTGAGGGTCCGCCGGTTGTGGCGCAACTCACATGAACCGCTTCCCGTCGCACCGCGTGTTCTGACCGCACGACTCGGCACGGAAGACGGAGAGAGGGTGCGATGGCCGGACCACTGTGGCCCCGTACGCGGCGGGGATCGACCGACGAGGCCTTGATCAGGTCGGTCTACGAGGAGCACGGCCATGCGCTGCTGGCGTACGCCACCCGGCTGACCGGGGACCGGGCGACCGCCGAGGACGTCGTCCAGGAGACCCTCATCCGGGCCTGGCGGCACTCGGAGGCGCTGGTCAACGGAAAGGGCTCGGTGCGGGGCTGGCTGCTGACGGTCGCCCGCAACATCGTCACCGACCGCTACCGGGCCAAGGCGGCCCGCCCGCAGGAGGTCTCCGGCGAGGTGGCCGCGCCGCCGGTCGAGGTGGACCACGCCGACTCGGTCGTGGACACCATGACCGTGCTCGGGGCGCTCGACCAGCTGTCCCCGGAACACCGGGACGTGCTGAAGGAGTTGTACTACCGGCAGCTCAGTGTGGCCGAGGCGGCCGACAGCCTCGGCATCCCTGCCGGTACGGTCAAATCACGCTCGCACTACGCACTCAAGGCATTGCGCGAGGTGTTCAGACAAAACGGCACCAAGGAGGGCAATCGAATGGGCAGGCCGCCCCAGCAGCCCGCCGGACTGCGGGAGGTGGTGGCATGAACCGGCAGCAATTCGAGCACGAGGTGGAACTCCTCGGCCCGTACGTACTCGGAGTCCTGGACGAGGAGGACGTCCGCCGGGTCGAGGCGCACGTGCGCGGCTGCGTGCGCTGCCGGGAGGAGGTGGCCGCATTGCGTGAGATGGAAGCGGCGCTCGGCGAGGTGCCCCCGGAGGCGTTCCTCGACGGCCCGCCGCAGGGCGGCGATCTGATGCTGCAGCGCACGCTGCGGCAGGTCCGCGGGGAGGCCGCCGCCGACCGGCGCCGCCGGTTCGGCCTGGCCGGCCTGGCCGCGGCGGCCTCACTGGCCGCGGTGTTCTGGGCCGGGGCCCAGCTCGGTGGTGGTGACGGCCAGGCCGTCGCCCAGCCGCCCGGGCAGGGCGCGGGGATCACGGCTGCGCCGTCCCCGCCGCCGGCCGGGACCAGGGTGGCCTCCGCGACCGACGCGGGCACCGGGGCGCGGATGACCGTACAGGTCACCCCGGCCGCGAAGTGGGTGCGCGTGCGCGCAGCCGTGACGGGGGTGCCGCCCGGCGAGCGGTGCCGGCTGGTCGTGGTGTCGCGCGACGGCAAGAAGAGCACCGCCGGCAGCTGGGTCGTGGGCAGCCAGGCGGGTGGCGAGGCGAAGGGGGCCGCGCTGGACGGCTCGGCGTGGGTGGATCCCGCGGACGTCCGCGAGGTGCTGGTCGAGAACGAGGCGGGCAGGACGTTCGTCTCCGTGCCCGTGCCTGCGGCCGCCTGACCCGGCGTCGCCTCTTCCGGGGGAGCCCGGCCCGCCGGTGACGGCGGGCC
>NZ_JACBGN010000462.1 GCF_013401435.1 Streptomyces sp. BR123 | reverse complement strand
GGCGGGGACGGTGTCCGGGGCGGTTCCGAGGAGCCGTTCCAGCCGGTCCAGCTCGGCCGGCGGGGTGCCCAGCCCGGCGTCGGTCAGCAGCACCCGCCGCCCGGCGGTGGCCGCCATCCCGGCGCGCAGCGCCGCGCCCCTGCCGCGGGCCTCGTCCAGCCGGATCAGCCGGATCCGAGCGTCGTCGACGGCCGCGGACCGGGCAGCGGCCGCGGTGTCGTCCGCGGAGCCGTCGTCGACGACGACGAGCTCCCAGTCGCCGGGGCCGGTGCCGTGGCGGACGTCGAGGTGCTCGCGGACGGCGGCGACCGTCGCACCGATGCGGTGCCCGTCATCGCGGGCGGGGATGACGACGGACAGGCCGACCGAGCCGGCCGCGCGCCGCGCCGCTTCCGCGCCCGTGGCGGTGCCGGTGCCCGCGCCGGTGGCGGTGCCGGTGCCCGCGCCGGTGGCGGTGCCGGTGCCCGCGCCGGTGGCGGTGCCGGTGCCCGCGCCCGTGGCGGTGCCGGTGCCCGCGCCCGCGCCGGTACCGGTACCCGTGTCCGTGCTCCGGTTCACGCCCGGGCCGGTCACAGGGCGACCTGCTTCAGCGTCGCGGCCCAGTCCAGGCTGTGCTGGTTGTAGGCGTGCACGAGGCGGCGTACCTCGTGGGCGTCCGCCAGGGCCACCGCGTCGACCAGCTCGTTGTGGCCCGACCACAGCCCGGCGTGCAGGTCCGGTGCCGCCTTCAGGTGCGGCACTGCGAAGGCCCAGCACTGCACGCGGATGCGGTGCAGGAACTCCGAGATGTACGTGTTGCCGACCAGCCCGCTCAGCTCCCTCCAGAAGCGCAGGTCGTAGCCGATCAGCACTTCGAGCGAGCCGCTCTGTGCGGCCCGGCACGCCTCCTCGGCCCGACGGCGCACCGACACCAGCATTTCGCCTGAGCCGGGCGCTGTGCCGCGCTCCACGAGCCGCCGGAAGATCCCGTCGACTATGAGCGTACGGGCCTCGATCATCCCCCGGAAGTCGTCCAGGGTGTAGACACGCACGCGGAAGCCCCGGTGCTGCACCGACTCCAGCAGCCCCTGGGCCGACAGGTCGACGAGCGCCTCGCGGACCGGGGTCGCGGAGACGCCGTACTGCTCGGCTATCTGTTTGACGGTGAACTCGGTGCCCGGAGGCAGCCGTCCCGCCAGCACCTCGTCGCGCAGCGCGTCCGCGATCTGCTGGCGAAGTGTGTTGCGGGTGACAGCGGCGCCGCCTGGCATAAGGGTCCGTCTCCTTCGGTGAACTTCGGACACCTTAGGCCAGGCGGCGCGGCCGAAACCGTTCGATTCCGGGCTGTTATGCGGATCTCTCCGTACATACGGATCGCGCCCGGCCCTTCAGTCGCCCCTCAGCCGCGCGTCACCGCCGTTCGGCCGCCCTTCAGCTGCCGTCCTGCCCCGCCGCGGTGTGCCGGTCCGCGACGTTCAGCGCCTCGTCGAGGAGCGCCAAGCCCTCCTTGGCCTCCGCCTCCGTGACGGTGCAGGGCGGGACGACGTGCACCCGGTTCATGTTGACGAACGGCCACAGGCCCGAGGCCTTGCAGGCAGCCGCGAACTCGGCCATCGGCGCGTTGTCGGCGCCGGCGGCGTTGTAGGGGACGAGCGGTTCGCGGGTCTCCCGGTCCCGTACGAGTTCCACGGCCCAGAACGCGCCCAGGCCCCGGACCTCGCCGACCGACGGGTGCCGATCGGCGATCTCGGCGAGCGCGGGGCCGATCACGTTCTCCCCGAGGTGGGCGGCGTGCTCGACGACACCCTCCTCCGCCATGGTGGCGATCGTCGCCACGGCGGCGGCGCAGGCCAGCGGGTGGCCGGAGTAGGTCAGCCCGCCCGGGTACGGCCGCCGGGCGAAGGTGTCGGCGATGGCGGCGGAGATGGCGACGCCGCCGAGGGGGACGTATCCGCTGTTCACGCCCTTGGCGAAGGTGAGCAGGTCGGGGGTGACGTCCCAGTGCTCGGCGGCGAACCACGCGCCCGTGCGCCCGAAGCCGGTCATGACCTCGTCGAGGATGAAGACGATGCCGTGGCGGTCGCAGAGCTCGCGTACGCCGGCCAGGTAGCCGGCGGGCGGGACCATGATCCCGGCGGTGCCGGGGACCGTCTCCAGGATGATCGCGGCAACGGAGGCCGGCCCCTCGAAGGCGATGGTGTCCTCCAGGTGGCGCAGGGCGCGCTCGCACTCCTCGGCCTCGGTGGAGGCGTGGAACGGGGAGCGGTAGAGGAACGGCCCCCAGAAGTGCACGACCCCGGCCGCGCCGGTGTCGGAGGGCCAGCGGCGCGGGTCGCCGGTGAGGTTGATCGCGGCGGCTGTGGCGCCGTGGTACGAGCGGTACGTCGACAACACCTTGGGACGGCCGGTGTGCAGGCGTGCCATCCGCACCGCGTTCTCGACGGCTTCGGCGCCGCCGTTGGTGAAGAACACCTTGTCCAGGTCGCCGGGGGTGCGCTCGGCGATGAGCCGGGCGGCCTCGGAGCGGACGTCGACGGCGAAGCCGGGCGCGAGGGTGCACAGGCGGCCGGCCTGCTCCTGGATCGCGGCGACGACCTTGGGGTGCTGGTGGCCGATGTTGGTGTTCACCAGCTGGGAGGAGAAGTCGAGGTAGCGGCGGCCGTCGTAGTCCCGGAAGTACGAGCCCTCGGCCCCGGCGACGGCGAGCGGGTCGATGAGCTCCTGCGCGGACCAGGAGTGGAAGACGTGCTTGCGGTCGGCGGCCTTGACGGCGACTCCGTCCGCGTCGAGGGGGAGGTGAGGGGTCATGCGGCCACGCTAGAAGTGCGCAGGTCGGAAGGGGTATCGGCGGACTGTATGGAGCCTGGCCCCAGCCCTCGGCAGTCTGTCGCCCGGTCCGTTTCGCCGGGGGCACGCGAACAGCGCATTGACAGTAAGCTGTCTACGTGACAGCTTACTGTCATAAGGCCGCACGGCCTTGACCCTTCCGGCAAGGAGGCAATCCCATGACGGCGTCATCGAAGCGGATCCACCTGGCGGTCTACGACACGTACGCGGACTGGGAGACCGGCCACACCACCGCCCACCTGACCCAGCGCGGCCACAGGATCCGTACGGTCGGCCCCACGGCGGAGCAGCCGGTCACCACCATGGGCGGCGTCCGCATCCAGCCCGACATGGCCCTCGCCGACCTCTCCCCCGAGGACTCGTCCCTCCTGATCCTGACGGGCGCTTCCCTGTGGGACACCGGCGACGACCTGGCGCCGTTCGCGGAGAAGGCGCGCGAGTTCCTGGCGGCCGGGGTGCCGGTCGCGGCGATCTGCGGCGCCACGGCCGGCCTGGCCCGTGCGGGCCTGCTGGACGACCGCGCCCACACCAGTGCGGCCGCCGCGTACCTGGACGGGCAGCCGGGCTATGCGGGCGCCGGGCGGTACGTGGAGGCCGACGCGGTCACGGACGGCATCCTGATCACGGCGGGGCCGACCGAGCCCGTGGCGTTCGCCCGTGAGGTCTTCGCCCTGCTCGGCGCGTACAAGCCGGACGTCCTGGACGCGTGGTACCGCCTGTTCCACGACTCGGACGAGACCGCCTTCCCGGTCCTCATGGCTGCGGCGGAGCGCGGCGATGCCTGAGCCTGAGCCTGAGCCGACGGGGGCGGGGGCGGGGATGGAGAC
>NZ_JACBGN010000461.1 GCF_013401435.1 Streptomyces sp. BR123 | reverse complement strand
TCCCCACCCCCACCACACCGGTGTACTCGTCCACCTCGCCGACGTCACCGACCACGCCGAAGCCGCCGAGCGCCTGCGCGCCAGCGAGCGCCGCCAGCGCGAGGCCGCCGTCACCCTCCAGCGCTCCCTCCTCCCACAGGAGCTGGAACAGCCCGACGACCTCCGCATCGCCGCCACGTACCACCCCGGCGGAACCGAGGCCGCCGTCGGCGGCGACTGGTACGACGTCATCACCCTCGGCGCCGGCCGCACCGCCCTCGTCATCGGCGACGTCATGGGCCGCGGGGTACGCGCCGCCGCCGTCATGGGCCAGCTGCGCACCGCGGTCCGCGCGTACGCCCGCCTCGACCTGCCCCCGCACGAGGTGCTCCAGCTCCTCGACGGTCTCGCCGCCGAGATCGACGCCAGCCAGATCGCCACCTGCGTCTACGCCGTCCACGACCCCAACGAGGGCCTGCTCGCCTACGCCTCCGCGGGCCACCTCCCCATCCTGGTGCGCGACGCGGAGGGTGCCGTCCACCGGGCGGCCGACCCCACCGGCCCGCCGCTCGGCACCGGCGGCTGGCTGCACACCTCGGGCAGCATCCCGCTGGGCCCCGGCTCCACCGCCGTCCTCTACACCGACGGCCTCGTGGAACGGCGCGGCGAGGACATCGACGAGGGGGTCGCGGCCCTGGAGCGCGCCCTCGCCGGAGCCCAGGGCCCCCCGTCCGTCATCTGCGACCGCCTGATGCGCGCGCTCGGCGTGGACGCCGACCATGACGACGACGTCGCCGTCATGGTCCTCCAGCAGCCGCACCGCACCGGAGCCGACGCCGAGCTCTTCCACAACGCCGCCCTCGACCTCCTCGGCGGTGTCGAGGCCGCCCCGCGAGCCCGCGCCTTCGCCCAGGGGGTCCTCACCTCCTGGCGCTTCCCGGTCGAGCTGTGCGACCTGGGGGTCCTCGCCGTGAGCGAGCTCGTGGCGAACTCCCTCCAGCACGGCACCCCGCCCATGCGCCTGCGGCTGCGCCGCACCGACCGCCGCCTGATCGTCGAGGTCACCGACGGCGACGACCACCTGCCGCGCCGCCGCCGCGCCGAACCGGGCGACGAGGCCGGCCGAGGCATCTCGATCGTCGCCACCATCGCGTCGTCCTGGGGTTGCCGGCGTACCCCGGGGGGCGGCAAGGCCGTCTGGTGCGAGTTCGCTCTGCCGGACAAGTAGCCGGAGAACCGGAAAGGCCGAGGGAGGCCCGGTCCCAGGACCGGGCCTCCCTCGCCCATTCATATGTACGTACGCGCGCTACGCGGCCACGGGCTCCGCGGCGACCGCGGCCGCACCCACCGGAGCCACCGCTCCGGCACCGCCGACAGCCTTCGCGCCACCGGCCGCAACCGGCTCGGCCTTCGCCGACGCCGGCCGGTCCTGCACGGGGCTCAGCTGCGCGCCGAGCCGCAGCGCCAGCCAGGCGATGCCCAGCGATACCGCGACGAACACCGCGATGTACAGCATCGGCACCCCGGCACCCAGCGGCACGCCCAGCGGCCCCAGCGCCAGCGCGAGCTGCTTGACCAGCGCGAAGGCCGAGTTGTACTGGCCCACCGAGCCCTCCGGCGCCAGATCGGCCACCAGCGGGGCGAGGGTCGGCGACAGCATCGCCTCGCCGATCCCGAAGAGCCCGTACGTGGTGATGAACGCGGCCGCGGCCATCACGGAGCTGCCGTGCCCCAGGCCCGAGAAGCCGGCGATCACCCAGGCGACCGTCCAGATCAGGCCGACCAGTGCGATCACCCGCGACCGCCGGCGCTTCTCGACGAGCCGCAGCACCGCGAACTGCGCGAAGACGATCGCGCCGGTGTTGGCGGCCAGGGCGAAGCCGAGCGTGGACGGGGAGATCCGGGCGGCCTCGGTACCGAAGGCGGCCAGGCCCGACTCGAACTGCCCGTAGCAGGCGAAGAAGATCACGAAGCCCAGGACCAGCAGCCGGACCATCACCTTGTGCTGCATGAGTCGCTTCAAGGCGCCGCCCGCCTGCGCCGGGTCCTTCGGCATGGCGTCCTGGATGCTCGGCGCGTGCGGCATCCGCACGGTGAGGATGACGCCGGCCAGGACCAGGAACATCACGGCCTCGATGCCGAACAGCAGGGTGAAGCTGTCGGGCCGGCTCTCGTCGACGATCTGGCCGCCGATGAGGCCGCCGATGCCCAGCCCCAGGTTCTGCATGAAGAACTGCAGGGCGAATGCCCTGGTCCGGCCGGCCGGAGTGGAGCACCACACGATCATCGTGGCGAGCGCGGGCTGCATCACGGCCTGCCCGGCGCCGAGCGCCAGCGCGGACAGCAGGATCGGCACGACGCCGCTGGACAGCCCCAGCGCCAGCGCACCGGCGGACGCGGCGACGGCCGCACCGATGACGACGGGGACGGGACCGCGGCGGTCGATGGCGCGACCGGTGAAGGGCAGTGCGACCAGCGCGCTCACGGCGAAGGCCACGAACGCACTCGTGGCCGCCATCGAGCCGAGCCCTCGCACCTGCGCCACGTAGATGTAGAGGAACGGAACCGTGAAGCCGATACCGAACGCGGTCAGCGCGTTGCCGGCCTGGATCCGCCGCATCGCGGCGCCCATCACCTTGGTCACTTCTCACCTGCCTTGATAGCTGAAGCCTGAAGACTTCATACCTAAAGTTCGAAGCTTAAGATTACACATCGAAGGAGTTAGAAGCCAACGGGCCCATGCGATACTTCGGACCATGGGTGACACCCCCGACGGCAACGCGGCCGTCCACGAGCCGAGCCTCGACGAGCAGATCGCCGTCTACCAGCGCGAGTTCCAGGACCTCGATCCCCAGGTGGAGAAGGTCGTCTCGGCGCTCAGCCGTCTGAACCGCCGTATGAACGTCGCGTACGGACGCCAGGCCGCGGCCCTCGGCATCAGCAACGCGGAGTGGGAGGTCCTCAAGGCCCTCGTCCTCTCCGGAGCCCCGTACCGGATGGGCCCGAGCGAGCTCGCGAAGCAGCTCGGCCTGACGCCGGCGGCGATGACCCACCGGATCGACCGCATGACGGCGGAGGGGCTCGTCACGCGCGAGCGCGACGAGTCCAACCGGGTCCGCGTGATCGTGGAGCTCACCGATGAGGGCCGCAGCAAGTGGCTCGACGCCATGCGCGCGGCCACCCTCTTCGAAGAGGACCTGCTCCAGGACCTCTCCACGAAGGAGCGCGGCCGGCTGGGCGACATGCTCACGCGCCTGCTGGACCGCGTGGAGGACCTCCAGTCGCGCAGCTGACGGACCCGCAACGCGAGGGTTGACACGACCCCTCGCGATCCGTAAAGTTCTGCGGGTTGTCCCAGAGCCGAAAGGTTGTGGCGACAACCATCCAGCCGCCTCGTCGCGGCACCCAACTCTGCACGATCTCCCCCGGGAGCTAATTCGGCATGCCCGAATTAATTCTCGAAGGCCGATTATGAATCGGCCGGGAAATCCACTAGAGTTCTGGGAGTCGGAAGGGCCCAACAGCCCGGAAGACAAACCCCGCTGACTGGGGGTCAGGCCCGAAAGGATCTGATAGAGTCGGAAACGAAGAACGAAAGCCCGGAGGAAAGCCCGAGAGGGTGAGTACGAAGGAAGCGTCCGTTCCTTGAGAACTCAACAGCGTGCCAAAAATCAACGCCAGAAGTTGATACCCCG
>NZ_JACBGN010000460.1 GCF_013401435.1 Streptomyces sp. BR123 | reverse complement strand
CACCGGCCCCGCCGCGCTCGTCAGCCGGTCCCGCCGCCCCACGCGCCACCGGTCCCGCGCGCGTCGCCTGACCGCCACGCGCCACCGGTCCCACCGCCCCACGCGTCACCGGCTCCGCCGCGCTCGTCAGCCGGTACCGCCGCCCCACGCGCGCAACTGGTCCCGCCGCGCACGCGTCACCCGTCCGCCGCGCACACGTCACCCGTCCCGCCACGTCCCCGGTCCCGCCACGCGCGCCACCGGTCCCGCCGCGCACACGTCACCCGTCCGCCATGCGCGCGTCCCGGACCGCCACGCGCCACCGGTCCCGCCATCCGTGCGCCACCGGGCCCGCCGTGCGGGCGTCGCCGGTCGCGCCGTGCGGGCGCGGATCCGCTGTCGGCCGTGCGTCCATCCGTCGGCATCCGGGCACGCATACTCACCCGCCCCTCCCGTACCCTCGACTGCATGTCGCTCTACGCCGCGTACGCCGGCAACCTCGACCCGCGGCTGATGTCGCGCCGCGCCCCGCATTCGCCGCTGCGCGGAACGGGCTGGATCAACGACTGGCGGCTGACCTTCGGCGGCGAGCAGATGGGCTGGGAGGGCGCCCTCGCCACCGTCGTGGAAGCGCCCCGCCAGCAGGTCTTCGTCGCCCTCTACGACATCGCGCCGCTGGACGAGGACTCCATGGACCGGTGGGAGGGTGTCGGGCTCGACATCTACCGCCGGATGCGGATCCGCGTGCACACCCTGGACGGCGAGGAAGCCGCCTGGTGCTACGTGCTGAACGGGTACGAGGGCGGCCTGCCGTCCGCGCGCTACCTGGGCGAGATCGCCGACGCCGCCGAGTCCGCGGGCGCCCCGCACGACTACGTGATGGAGCTGCGCAAGCGCCCCTGCTGAGGGATCGGCGGATCCGGGGCCCTCCGGACGATTCGGCGGAAACGACAAGGCAACGATCCGAACACCGTGAGCAGCGCCATCTACGCGCGTAGGCGATTCCGGGCTACGCTCTTCTGCGTGAACGCATCTGTTACCGACCCCCACGCCGCCGCAGACGCCGCCGCCGCGCGCCTGCGCGAGCTCACCGGCGCCGAGTCCCACGACGTCGCCCTCGTCATGGGCTCCGGCTGGGCTCCCGCCGCGGAGGCGCTGGGCGCCCCCGAGTCCGAATTCCCCGTCACCGAGCTGCCCGGCTTCCCGCCGGCCGCCGTCGAAGGCCACGGCGGCAAGATCCGCTCGTACAAGATCGGCGACAAGCGCGCGCTGGTCTTCCTCGGCCGCACCCACTTCTACGAGGGCCGTGGCGTCGCCGCCGTCGCCCACGGTGTCCGCACCGCCGTCGCCGCGGGCTGCAAGACCATCGTGCTGACCAACGGCTGCGGCGGTCTGCGCGAGGGCATGCAGCCCGGCCAGCCGGTCCTGATCAGCGACCACCTGAACCTGACCGCGGCCTCGCCCATCATCGGCGCGAACTTCGTGGACCTGACCGACCTGTACTCGCCGAAGCTGCGCGCGATGTGCAAGGAGATCGACCCCACCCTGGAAGAGGGCGTGTACGCCCAGTTCCCCGGCCCGCACTACGAGACCCCGGCCGAGATCAACATGGTCCGCGTCCTGGGCGCCGACCTGGTCGGCATGTCCACGGTGCTGGAGGCCATCGCCGCCCGCGAGGCCGGCGCCGAGGTGCTCGGCATCTCCCTGGTCACCAACCTGGCGGCGGGCCTGTCCGGCGAGCCGCTGAACCACGAAGAGGTCCTCCAGGCGGGCCGCGACTCGGCCGCGCGCATGGGCACGCTGCTGACCCAGGTCCTCGCCCGCATCTGACAAACGGGCACAGGACAGGCACAGGCACCGTACGAGAGGTAAGGCGGAAGTAGTGCAGGAACAGGACGACCTGATCACCCGGGCCCGGGCCTGGCTGGCCGAGGACCCCGACCGGGAGACGGCGGACGAGCTGGCGCGGCTCATCGAGGCGGACGACACCGCCGAGCTGGCCGACCGGTTCTCCGGCACCCTCCAGTTCGGCACCGCCGGGCTGCGCGGCGAGCTCGGCGCCGGCCCGATGCGGATGAACCGCTCCGTGGTCATCCGGGCCGCGGCGGGCCTCGCCGCGTACCTGAAGGCCGAGGGCCACACCGGCGGCCTGGTCGTGATCGGCTACGACGCGCGCTACAAGTCCGCGGACTTCGCCCGCGACACCGCCGCCGTGATGACCGGCGCGGGCCTGCGCGCCGCCGTCCTGCCCCGTCCGCTGCCGACGCCCGTCCTCGCGTACGCCATTCGGCACCTCGGTGCCGTCGCCGGCGTCGAGGTGACCGCGAGCCACAACCCGCCCCGGGACAACGGCTACAAGGTCTACCTCGGCGACGGCTCCCAGATCGTGTCCCCCGCGGACACGAAGATCGCGGTCGAGATCGACCGCGTGACGACGCTCGCGTCCGTCCCGCGGCCCGACTCCGGCTGGGAGGAACTCGGCGACGAGGTCCTGGAGGCGTACCTGGCCCGTACGGACGCCGTCCTGACCCCGGGCTCCGCCCGCGGCGTGCGGACCGTCTACACGGCCATGCACGGCGTCGGCAAGGACGTCGTCCTGGCGGCCTTCGCCCGGCACGGCTTCCCCGAGCCGGTGCTCGTCGCCGAGCAGGCGGAGCCGGACCCGGCCTTCCCGACGGTGGCGTTCCCGAACCCGGAGGAGCCGGGCGCCATGGACCTGGCCTTCGCCAAGGCCTCCGAGGTCCAGCCGGACATCGTCATCGCGAACGACCCGGACGCCGACCGCTGCGCCGTGGCCGTCCCCGACAACGGCGGCTGGCGGATGCTGCGCGGCGACGAGGTCGGCGCGCTGCTCGCCGCCCACCTGGTGCACAAGGGCGCGACCGGCGTCTTCGCCGAGTCGATCGTCTCCTCCAGCCTCCTGGGCCGGATCGCGGAGGCGGCCGGCGTCGGCCACGAGGAGACCCTGACGGGCTTCAAGTGGATCGCCCGCGTCGACGGCCTGCGCTACGGCTACGAGGAGGCGCTCGGCTACTGCGTGGACCCGGAGGGCGTCCGCGACAAGGACGGCGTCACCGCCGCCCTGCTGGTGGCGGAGCTGGCCTCCGAGCTCAAGGAGCAGGGCCGCACCCTGACCGACCTGCTGGACGACCTGGCGATGGCCCACGGCCTGCACCACACCGACCAGCTGTCGGTCCGCGTGGAGGACCTGTCGATCATCGCGAACGCGATGGCCGCACTGCGCGCCGAGCCCCCGGCCTCCCTGGCGGGCCTGCGCGTCGTCTCCGCGGAGGACCTGAACCAGGGCACGGCCACCCTCCCGCCCACCGACGGCCTGCGCTACTACCTGGAGGGCGACTACAAGGCCCGGGTGATCTGCCGCCCGTCCGGCACGGAGCCCAAGCTGAAGTGCTACCTGGAGGTCGTCGTCCCGGTGGCCGAGGCCTCCGACCTCGCGCCGGCCCGCGTCCGCGGCCAGGAAGTCCTGGACGCGGTCAAGAAGGACCTCGCGGCGGCCATGGGCCTCTGAGCCGCAGCACTGCCCGCTGACATGGACGGACCCCGGACCTCGCGGTCCGGGGTCCGTTCTTTTGGCTCCGGCAGTCGTTCTTTTGGCTCCGGCAGTCGTTCGACGGTCAGGCCGGTGGTCGGCTGATGTACGGACGTAACCTGCGAGGAGGGGGCGTCGCGGGTGGGGG